>JAXJVR010000129.1:0-9363 GCA_036308405.1 Acutalibacteraceae bacterium | reverse complement strand
GTCTCCGTCGGCATCAATTTCAAAATCTCCGTTTTGTACTTCAGCAAGGCTGTTTGCAATTGAAAGTCCAAGTCCGCTTCCTTCGGTATTGCGTGAACGGTCACCGCGCACAAAGCGCTCGGTTAACTCTTCCCCCGACATATTTATCGGCTGTTCCGATATATTTTTAAAAGTAATAATCGCCTTACCGTTTTCTGATTTTAAGTTGATATAAACACGCGTGCCGCACAAAGCGTATTTGCATATATTGTTAAGCAAATTATCAAACACGCGCCAAAGTCTTCTGCCGTCAGCCATTATATATAAATCGTCACTTTCAAGCGACTGCACAACCTGCAAATTTTTACTTTCTAATTTTTCATCAAATTCGCCCACCGCCTGATTTATAAGCAATGACAGGTTGCATTTTTCAAGTTGAACGGTTAAATTACCGGTTGAAGCCTTTGAAGCCTCGATTAAATCTTCTATAAGTTTTTTAAGTCGGTTTGACTGTCGGTCAAGGACTTCAATGTATTCATTTATTTTTTCATTGTCGCAATCTTCTTTTTTAATCAAATCAACATAGTTTACAATAGAGGTAAGCGGCGTTTTTATATCGTGAGACACATTGGTTATAAGTTCGGTTTTAAAACGCTCGCTACGCATTTTATCGTCAATGGCATTTTGTAAACCGCAGTTTATGTTATTAAGACTTTCGGCAAAATCTTTAATGTCGCCATACATATATTTGGTATCTATTTTGCTGTCTAAATCACCGTTTACTATTCTTTCTCCGCCCTTTTTAACCTTTTGAAAAGCTATTGCGGCAAGCATTATAAAAACAGAAATCACACAATAAGCCAAGAGCCACAAAATAACTACATTACCGTTATAATAATTAACAGCCGTAAAAAACGCCAATACGGCAAACAATACAACTATTACCAGTGCGGTTTTATAAGCCGTTGCAAGATTTTTGTATATATTTTTAAGCACACCGCCGATTTTACATAAGCGCTTAAAAATCCAATATAAAACTGTGTGCTTTATAAGTGTTTTTGCCTTTATCTGCACGGTAATGCTCATAAAATACCAAAGGGCTACAAAATATAATATTGCCGCTAAAACTGCCGCGGCAATATATGCGGCTATCCAGTTAAAATTGTCAAGAATAAGCAATGCAAACACAAAACAAAGCACTGTAATTGCCGTTAAAATATCGGCAGGCAGATTATTAAACGCGCAAACGCTTATACCCTCGCCGCCGTTACCGTGACCTACCGAAACGAACAGATAACTGAAAATAACAACACACAAAATAACAGATGCAAGTCCCATAAAAATAATAGAATACCTGTTATTAAAGCCGAATTGCGTAAAAATGTTAACAAGCCAAACAGTATCTGTGTTTTTTAAATTTTTAGGTATGTAAAGCGTAAATTCAACCGTATGAGTTTCTTGGGTTAAGGGATTTTTATTATCATCGTAATATTTGATGTCGTATTCATCATCACCGTAAAAATAATCGACTTCGTATTCGGAATACTTTTCACCCGCAGAATTATAGTAATAATTTATTGCCTGCTTTTCGTAATTTTCGGCATAATAATCCTGACTCTCATAGTTGGAAGCGCCGGTTCCGTCAGTTAAATCTCTTACATCATACAAAAAGTTTTTATCGCTGTAATAATAATTCAAATAGACCGGGTCTTCTATATATTCATTTATAAATCTGCCCATCTCATTCTTGGTTAGCTGTTGCATAGTGTCAGTTTGGAGTGTTGTAAAATCTTTGGTGTAAAAATTGTTGTAGAGCATATATACTACGCTTATAAGCGAAAAAATCGCTGTAAAGAACAACAAAAACGACAGACATATAGCAGTAATCTTAAGTGCAATGTTGTTTATAACTTTATTCATAAATTATCCCTCGAATTTATATCCGTGCGCCCACACAACCTTCAAATAGCGCGGTTCTGACGGATTTATTTCAATCTTTTCACGCAGATGGCGTATATGCACGGCAATGGTATTTTCAGCGCCGAAAGCCATTTCTTTGCGAACGTTTTCATAAATTTCTTTTTGCGACAAAACCCTGCCGTTATTTTTCATAAGCAGTTTAAGTATTTCATATTCGGTAGGCGTAAGGCTGACATAATCGCCGTCTACCGTTACGGTTTTTGATGCATCGTTAAGCGATATACCGCCTATTGTTAAAACATCGTCAGATGTTTTTGTTCCGCCGAGTTTTGTATAACGGCGTATCTGCGAACGCACGCGGGCAAGCATTTCAACCGGATTAAAAGGTTTTGTTATGTAATCGTCAGCGCCTACATTAAGTCCTAAAACCTTGTCGGTGTCTTCGCTTTTTGCGGTCAGCAAAATTACGGGAACATTGCTGCTTTCACGCAGTTTTACCATTGCAGATATGCCGTCCATTTCGGGCATCATAATATCCATTAAAATTAAATGAATTTCATTACTTTCAAACACCTCTATAGCCTCTTTGCCGTTAGACGCGCAATACACATTGTAGCCGTCCGATTCAAGATATATCCGCAAAGCCGAAACTATATCCTTTTCATCATCACAAACAAGAATATTATACATTTTTCTCATCCTCCGAAAGTATTTTAACAAGAATTTATTTAAGATAAAAGCCGTGAAATTATTAAGAATTCTTTAATGTTGCATTTTGAGTTTTAAAATGCTAAAATATATTTAAAATTATTATAGCATTTTAAAGGCGGTGTTACAATATGAAGCACGAGGTTTTGTTATCCGCGCCGACAATTATACGAGATTTTTTAACCTATAACGAGGTTATCAAGGGCAAATCTTCAAAAACTATTGATGAGTATTATCTTGATTTGCAAACTTTTTTTAGGTATATACTGTCAGTCCGAGGCAAAGCGGACAAAAACACACCTTTTGAAAAAATAGACATAAGTTCTGTTGATGCCGAGCTTATACGCAGTGTTACAATATCCGACCTGTATGCCTTTATCGTTTTTTGCAAAGAGGAGCGCGGCAACAACGCCGCAACACGCGCGCGAAAAACATCTACTTTGCGAATATTTTTTAAATATCTTACTTCACAAATACATCTGCTCGAAACAAACCCTGCCGAACTGCTTGAGTCACCAAAGGTAAAAAACGCGCTGCCTAAACACCTAACGCTTGAAGATTCGTTAGAGCTATTGTCGGTTGTGGACGGGCCTAACAAAGAACGTGATTATTGCATACTAACGTTGTTTTTAAACTGCGGTATGCGACTTTCGGAGTTGTGCGGTCTTAACTTAAGCGACATAAACTCTGACGGAACAATTCGCCTGCTTGGTAAAGGCAACAAAGAGCGCATAGTGTATATAAACAAAGCGTGTGAAGATGCAATTAAAGCATACCTTGCAGTCCGACCTAATGACAACATAAATTTTGAAGACCGCAACGCGCTGTTTATAAGCCGCAATAAACGGCGGTTAAGCAACAAGACCGTTCAGCATATAGTAAAAACATATCTTGAAAAAGCAGGACTCGGCGGTCAAGGATATTCAACACACAAACTGCGTCACACGGCGGCAACGCTTATGTATCAGCACGGTGACGTCGATATTCGTGTGCTCAAAGATATTCTCGGTCATTCAAACCTCGGCACGACACAGATTTACACACATATTTCGGACACACAAATTAAGAATGCAATAGATTCAAATCCGCTTGCAAATGTAAAAAAGAAGTCATAGCAAAATGCTATGGCTTCTTATGTTTTATAAATAATTTTTAATCAAAGTGCCACGCAGGACCTTGGTTAGTCGAACTGCCTGAAGACGAACTGCTTGATGATGAGCTGCTGTCACCCGAACTCGAGCTACTTGAAGAATTTGTTGTATCATCCTCATCCTCGGTAAAGTTTGCCGTAGGGTCATCTGAACTTGCTTCGGTGTCTTCTGTTGAAGTGCTTGAATTTGTTTTATCTTCGGCAGAACTTTCAACATTATTTGTTGTATCGGTTCTGTCGGGTAAATAAATTTCGCCCTCGGTGTCATCTGAACTATCGTTAAAAGAATTCCAATATTCAGGATACGATTCAAAATCGGAGTTTTCGGCATAAACGCTTTTTTCTCGGCAAGCTGTAAAAGTAAGCGCCGAAACCAATATCAAACACAAAACAACCGATAATTTTGTGATTGTATTTTTCATAACAATCCCCTCACAAATAACAAATATTTTAATAATATTAACATAAAATATTCGCTTTTGCAAGATAAATTTATAAAATTATACAAACAAGACCGTTACAACCGTCATTTATTACGCGTTCTATAGTCTCCTGCACACGCATTCGGGCGTCTGCGGGCATACGTGCAAGTTTTGTATGTAACCCCTCGTTTACAAGCTCGTGCAAAGATTTGCCGAAAATGTTCGAGTCCCAAATTTTAGTCGGGTCATCCTCAAAACCGTTAAGCAGATACATTATCAAATCTTCCGACTGCTTTTCACTGCCGACTATGGGGCTTACCTCGGTTGTAATATTGGCTTTCATAAGATGAATTGAAGGCGCCGACGCGCGAAGCCTTACACCGTATCTTCCGCCCTGTTTTACAATTTCGGGTTCTTCGAGTGACAACTCATCGGTTGTAGGCATAACGATTCCGTAGCCGGTGGCTTCTACCTCGTCAAGCGCATCTTTAACACGCATATACTCTTTTTTTATCTTGGCAAGCTCGGTTATTGAATTCATCAATTCCTGCTCATCGTTTATTACAAGTCCTGTCATCTCAGCAAGAACTTTATAAAACAGTTCGGGTTTTACCGCTATAGAAATATCCGCCGTTCCGAGTCCCAAATCAATATTATTTACGGTGCAACCTGCGGTATTTTCATCATTTTCAAAAGTTTTACTCAATAAATTTACATCTTTTATATGTTTGATGCCCGATGCCGCGCGCAGTGAATTGATTAAATCTGCGCGCAACCAATGATTTATCGGCATACTGTTTATCCATTTAGGAAAATTAATATTGATTTCTTTTATCGGGAATTCGTATAAAATTCGCGATAAAATCTGCTTTATGTCGCTTTCGGTCAAATCAAGGCAGTTAACGGGTATAGCCGAAACTCCGTGCTTTTTTGAAATTTGCTCTGCGGCATCGACAGCGCTGTCTGATTTTGGGTCTAAACAGTTAAGCAACACAATAAACGGCTTATTTATCTGCACAAGTTCGTTTATTACCCTGTCTTCTGCCTCAATATATTCTTCACGCGGTATATCGCTGATACTGCCGTCGGTAGTTATAACAAGACCTATTGTTGAATGTTCGTTAATAACCTTTTGCGTGCCTATTTCTGCCGCCATATTAAAGGGTATCGGCTCGTCAAACCACGGTGTATTCACCATTCGGGGTTGGTCGTTTTCTATATATCCGAGCGCGCTCGGCACTATGTAACCTACGCAATCAATAAGCCGAACATTCATTGACGCCGAATTGTCAATGTTAATTTTTACAGCCTTTTCGGGTATAAATTTGGGCTCGGTAGTCATAATCGTTCTGCCTGCCGACGATTGCGGAAGTTCATCTTTGGCGCGCTCTTTTTCAAACTCTTCGGAGATATTCGGCATAACCAGTTTATCCATAAACTGCTTTATAAAGGTCGATTTACCCGTGCGAACAGGGCCTACTATACCTAAATATATATCCCCGCCCGTTCTTAAAGCAATATCATTGTAAATACTTTTATTTGCCATAATATATTCCTCCGAAACTTTTACATTTAAAATTTTCTACTGCTTAATACTATGTAATAATATTTCGGATTATGACAAACCCACTGCGCTTAATGCAATATAAATATTTTTAAAAATTTTCTCTTGATTTTTTCTATATAATACTATATAATTATACGGTCACACGGAGATGTCGCCTAGTCCGGTCGAGGGCGCACGATTGGAAATCGTGTAACTGCTACAAACAGTTCGAGGGTTCGAATCCCTCCATCTCCGCCAAAAAAGTCGCGTAAGCGGCTTTTTCTTTTGTACTTTTCACTCTTCATTTTTCACTATTCTCTGACTCATACCTGCGACTTTTCCGGGTAAAAGATAAGATAGAAAAGATAAAAAAAAAGGTGCTTTGCTACGCAAAGCAAAAATCCGTTCTCTGTTGAGTGCGGATTTTTGTTTTTTATCTTTACAATTTGAACCGCTTGTGATATATTAAATATAGTACAAAACCCGAAAGGATTGATAAAATGGATAATCAAATACCTGTAGCACCGCAGTATATCAAAAACTTTGAGCAATTAGGTTTTGGTATGTTTGTGCATTACGGACTTTTTTCACAACTTGAACGAGGCGAATGGGTGTTTAAATACACCGGCAAAGGTATGGATGACTACCAAAAATTAGCAGAAACTTTCAACTGCAAAACCATGGCTGACATTGTTGCCACAGCAAAATCGGCAGGTTGCAAATACATTTGCCTTACCACACGCCACCACGAAGGTTTTTCGCTTTACGATACACGCGGACTTTCAGACTTTAATGCAGTTAACTCACCCGCTAAGCGTGATTTAGTAGCAGAATTTGTAGACGAATGTCACAAAGCGGATATTGTCCCCTTCTTTTATCATACTACTCTTGACTGGCATCACCCCGATTTTGAAAATAACTTTGAATCATATCTTGATTATCTTTACAAGAGTGTTGAAATTCTTTGCACAAAATACGGCAAAATCGGCGGTATGTGGTTTGACGGCAACTGGTCAAAACCCGCCGATACCGATTGGCAGGAAGACAGACTTTACAAAATGATACACCGTTATCAACCCGATGCTATGGTTATAAATAACACCGGTCTTCACGCACAAGGCAAAGAGGGTAACTCTGAAATTGACTCTGTTACATTTGAGCGCGGTATGGCAGAACCGCTTGACCGTCGCGGCAAGAAAAAATATTTGGCAGGCGAAATGTGTGAAACACTCTGTGACCACTGGGGTGTTGCTGATGACATTAACTTTAAATCTGTTAAAACACTTATTGAAAGCCTTTGCAACTGCCGAAAGGTCGGCGCAAACTTTTTGCTTAATATAGGTCCTAACCCGGACGGCACCGTTCCGACAATGCAAAAAGGCATTATGGAATGTATAGGCAGGTGGATGGATGTTTACGGCACGGCAATATACAACGGCAGACCGTATATAACCTATACCGATAAAAAAGAATTTGTGCTTAAAGATGTCAACGACGAAAAAACCGCTTATATTTTTAAATTTGACGTTCAAAGCGGCGGCGATGTTAATGTTTCTTTAGGCTTTGAGGAAAAAGGCGCAACTGAGCTTACAAAGTTTGATACGCCGGTTGAGTCAATTAAATGGATGGATAACGGTGAAGAACTCAATTTTTCACAAAACGGTGATAAATTGCTTGTCAACTTTACCAACTTTACATACGGACAAAGCCTGTGTGTTCGCGTAGCCGAAGCAAAACTTAAATAATTAAGACAAACTGTTAAAAGAGCGATGTAAATTTACATCGCTCTTTTGTTTTATTTGCGCATACTATTTTTAGGAGTTGATAGTATGAATAAGGTTTGGAACAAAAAAACTGATAAACCGCATTTTGAAAGTTTAAAGCAAGATATTAACACAGATGTGTTAATAGTAGGCGGTGGTTTAAGCGGTATCTTATGCGCCTATAAACTGCAAAACGCAGGCATAGATTATACTTTAATCGAGGCAAAAGAAATTTGCGGCGGAATTACGCATAACACAACCGCTAAAATAACCGCGCAACACGGTTTGATTTACAGCAAAATAATTAAGAAATACGGTGAACAGACCGCAAAATTGTATTATGAAGCAAACAGCAAAGCAATAAACACATACCGAATTTTGTGCGATAAACTCGGCTGTGATTTTGAAGATAAAGACGCTTACGTTTACTCTGTGGATGACAGAACAAAACTTGAAAGCGAGTTGAAGGCATACCGAAAAATCGGGATTTCAGCCGAATTTGTAAAGGACACTCCACTACCCTTTAAAACAGTCGGCGCTGTTAAATTAAAAAATCAAGGTCAGATAAATCCGCTTGAATTTTTATACAAACTATCGAACAATTTAAACATTAAAGAAAACACAAAGCTTATAAATTTAATGCCTAATGTTGCAGTAACCGATAAAGGCACTGTAAAATTTAAAAAGGCAATAATCACAACGCATTTTCCAATTATAAACAAGCACGGTTTATATTTTTTAAAAATGTATCAGCACCGTTCTTATGTAATTGCTCTTGAAAACGCACAAAATGTTAACGGAATTTACATTGACCAAGACATCAAGGGTTTATCATTCAGAAATTACGGTAATTTGTTACTTTTAGGCGGAGGCAGTCACCGAACGGGTAAAAACGGCGGTAACTTTACCGAACTTTATGAATTTGCAAAAAAGCACTACCCCGATTCGAATGTAAAATATAAATGGGCAACGCAAGACTGCATAACGCTTGACGGCATGGCATATATAGGAAATTACAGTAAAAACACACCTGATTTATATATAGCAACAGGATTTAATAAATGGGGATTTACCACCGCTATGACAGCGGCAGAAATCTTGTGTGATTTGATTTGTAAAAAGAAAAACTCATACAGTAAGATATATTCGCCAGACCGTAGCATTTTGCACCCTCAACTTGCCTTAAACGGCGTGTCGGCGGTTATAAATCTTCTAACACCCACAACACCGCGATGTCCGCACTTGGGTTGCGCGCTTAAATATAACAAAGCCGAACACACATGGGATTGCCCTTGTCATGGCTCACGATTCACTGAAGACGGTGTTTTAATTGACAATCCCTCAACCGATGATAAAAAGCTATAACAAAAGGCATCCGCCTAAACGGATGCCTTGTTTTTTAGTAAATATCAGGCAAAGTTGCCGACAATTTTACATTTTAGCAAGATTTGCTTTAAGGTTGTTAAGCTGTTCACGAAGCTGTTCGGGCAACTTGTCACCGAACTTCTTGTAATGCTCTTCAATCTCGTCTGCTTCTTTAGTCCAAACATCTTTGTCAACCTTAAGGATAGACTTAAGTGTATCCATATCCATATCAAGGTCGGTAAGGTCGATATCTTCAGGACGCGGAACATAACCGATAGCGGTTTCTACTGCATCAGCCTTGCCTTCGCAACGGTCAATAATCCAGTTAAGAACACGCATATTGTCGCCGAAACCGGGCCATACAAAGTTGCCGTCGTCATCGGTGCGGAACCAGTTAACATTAAAGATTTTAGGAGCTTTATCGCCGAGCTTCTCGCCCATTTCAAGCCAATGTGCGAAGTAATCACCCATGTGATATCCGCAGAACGGAAGCATTGCCATCGGGTCACG
>JAXJVR010000128.1:0-3209 GCA_036308405.1 Acutalibacteraceae bacterium | reverse complement strand
TTACTCCGTTCGACTTGCATGTGTTAGGCACGCCGCCAGCGTTCGTCCTGAGCCAGGATCAAACTCTCTAAAAAATTGTATTGTAACACTTGCGTGTTATAATCTTTTATAAGTTCTTTTGACTCATTTACTTAATGCTGACGCATTAATAATTGTCCTTGTTTTCTTTCAGATTTCTCTTAAGAATTGTCGGGTCCTTATTATCTTTGTCGTTGTTTAATTTTCAAGGTCCGTCCGCCGTTTTACCGGCGTTTCGCTCACCCTCTTTTTTGGGTGCCCGATTATATTACCACATCATCTCCCTTTTGTCAACACTTTTTTTCTTTTTTTTTGAAAAAATTTTTTGGCTCCCCTTTTTATACTATATATTGGGGTTTTTACATACATATAAATACAACAACATAGCAAAAACCGCCGAATCAACGACGGTTTTTGCTTAAAAAATTTTTTATTGTTTACCGCAATTTTTATCAAAATTAGGATTGCAGGCATAAAAGTTTTTGCTGTTAAGCCTATCGGTTGTAAGACGCAACGCTTCACCGAATCTTTGATAATGCACTATTTCGCGCTGGCGCAAAAATTTAAGCGGGTCAAGAATATCGGGGTCATCTATAAGCCGCAACAGATTATCATAAGTTACTCTTGCCTTTTGCTCTGCGGCAAGGTCTTCGTGCAAGTCGGCGATTATATCACCTTTTGCCTGAATATATTCGGCTCGCCACGGCAGTGCCGACGCCGCCATAGGATAGACTGCGGATGTGTGGTCAACAAAATAGGTGTCAAAGCCCGAAGCCTTTATCTGCTCGGGAGTCAGATTTCTTGTAAGTTGATACACCATTGCGCATATCATTTCCATATGAGCAAGTTCTTCTGTGCCTATATCGGTAAGTGTGCCCTTAACCTCATTATAAGGCATACCGTAACGCTGGGTAAGGTAACGCATAGATGCGCCGAGTTCACCGTCGGGTCCGCCGTATTGACTTATAATTATCTTTGCGTATTTTGGGTTAGGATTTTTAATATTAACGGGATATTGTAATTTTTTCTCATACTGCCACATAGATTATACCTCCCTTTCCCAAGGCCACGGGCTGTCGAGCCAGTTCCAATAATCTTTTGGGTTTACATCGTCAACCGTTTTTATATATGAGCCGAATCTTGCTTCATAATCTGCTATTGCCTCACGCCTGCGGCGGCGGTAATCACGCAACATTTGCATTGCCTTTTGGTCGCATGGGTGCGTGTCAAGAAACAAAACAGTTTCGTGTATAGAAAAATCAAGTGCGTCTATGCGGCGCTTTAACATTGCTCTTTCGTTCATCTGGGCATCCTCCGTCCTGCAATAAAGGGTTTGTCAAGACACGGAAAAATTGTTCCGTTTACAAAGCCGGTTTCGGCATCGTATACAGAATTTATATGCTGAACATTTATAAACGCCATAGCAAGAACATCTTTGTCCGCCGATGCTTCACACAAAGGTCGGCGGTTTGTATCCATATAATTCATAAGCCGTTACTCCTTTTTTAATTTTATCCCTTTATAACATCTTATTTTTAGATACAAAAAATGTGCAGACCTTTTTTTAAGGTCTGCACACAAATTACGGTTAACCGACTATTTCATATCATCTGTTTTTTTGTCTATTATATATCTCGGACGATGTTTTACTTCAAGATAGATTTTACCGATATATTCACCTATTACGCCGAGGCTTAACAGTTGCACCCCGCCTAAAAAGCATATTATGCTGACGGTAGACGCCCAACCTGCAACTGACATACCCATAAAGGCAGTAACAACCGACCATATAATACCTATAAGACTTATTGCCGCTACAATAAAACCAAAAGCTGTTATAAGCCGTATGGGTTTTACCGAAAGGCTTGTTATGCCGTCAAAAGCGAACGCAAGCATCTTTTTAAGGGGATATTTGCTTTTGCCTGCCATACGCTCCTTGCGTGAATATTCAACACAAGAATATTTAAAACCGACCATAGGCACAAGTCCGCGCAAAAATAGGTTTACCTCTTTAAACTCAAGCAACGCCTTGACCGCCTTTTGCGACATAAGTCGGTAATCGGCGTGATTATACACAACCTCGGCGCCCATAGCGTTCATCATTTTGTAAAAGAACTGAGCGGAACGGCGTTTGAATACGGTATCTGTTTTGCGGTCACCGCGAACGCCGTAGACCACATCACAGCCGTTTATGTATTCGTCAATCATTTTATCAACGGCGTCAATGTCATCCTGACCGTCGCAGTCAAGGGTAATTACTGCGTCACACCTGTCGCACGCTTCGCTTATACCTGCAATAAGCGCATTTTGGTGACCGCGGTTACGGCTTAAAGAAATGCCAACACAACGCTCGTCTTCATTTGATAACTCTGTAATTATCTGCCAAGTGTTATCACGGCTGCCGTCATTTACAAAAAGCAAACGGCTTTGTTCGCTTATTTTGCCGTCTATATAAAGGTCGCTTATTTTTTGCAAAAACATAGGCGCCGTAACCGGCAAAACCTCTTGCTCGTTATAGCACGGTATTACAAAATATACAGTAGGTTTCATTTTATGTCCCCTTTCACTAAAAAATATTATACAAACAAATATACAGACTTGTCAAGCGACAGAGCCTATACACGCGCGAAGTTTAAGCAAAATCTTTTTTTCCGCGCGTGATACCTGAACCTGTGACATACCCATTTTTTCGGCGGTTTCACTTTGAGTAAGATATTCAAAATATCGGTAGCGAATTATTCGCTGTTCGTCAAGCTCAAGAAATTTAAAGGCGTTTTGAAGCACAAGTTTGTCTGTAAGCAAATCTTCGGGTCCGCATACGGCGATGTCGGTTTCTTTTACACCGTCATCACCTTCATAGGTAAGCGACACCGTAGGTTGCGAAGCCGATTGCGCCTCGGCAATATCTTCGACAGTAACGCCTATTTCGGCGGCAAGTTCGCTTATTGTAGGCTCACGCAAGAGTTTAAGTTCAAGTTCTGATTTAACGCGCGCAATTTTAAGAGATAATTCTTTTAAACTGCGTGACACCTTTACAGCACCGCCGTCGCGAAACAATCGCCGTATCTCACCCAAAATAACCGGCACAGCATAGGTAGAAAAACAAAGACCTCGGCTTTTGTCAAAACCGTCTGCCGCCTTTACAAGACCCACACAACCGGCTTGGTAAAGGTCATCATACTCTATCCCCC
>JAXJVR010000127.1:0-5842 GCA_036308405.1 Acutalibacteraceae bacterium | reverse complement strand
TCATATGGTCTGTCGTGCATATAACCTCACCTGTTTTTGGGTGAACTGCATCGTGAAGTAAGAATCTGCCCACAAGACGCTCTTCAAGCGGTTCAAGCAAGTGGTTACCGTCTTTAATATCAAATACGGTAAGACCTTCATCTGTTCCGCAATCAAGCTCACGAACTATAACATCCTGCGCTACATCAACAAGACGGCGTGTAAGATAACCCGAGTCAGCAGTTCTGAGCGCTGTATCGGCAAGACCTTTACGTGCACCACGCGAAGAAATGAAGTATTCCAAAATGTTAAGACCTTCACGGTAGTTAGCACGGATAGGAACTTCGATAACCTTACCGGCTGTATTAGCGATAAGTCCGCGCATACCTGCAAGCTGTCGTATCTGGCTCATAGAACCACGCGCGCCCGAATCAGCCATCATATATATGGGGTTGAATTCATCAAGGTTGCCCTTAAGCGCATCTGCGACATCTTCGGTTGCTTTGTTCCAAACTTCGATTACATGGTGGCTACGCTCTTCATCGCTTATAAGACCGCGGCGGTAGTTTTTGGTAATGGTATCAATCTGCTTTTCGGCAGCATCCAATATATCTTTCTTTTCGGGCGGAATAACGGCGTCGATAACAGCAACCGTAATTGCGCCTTTGGTAGAAAACTTAAAGCCTGTTGCCTTGATTTTGTCAAGAACTATAGCAGATTCGCTTGTGCCGTGAGCATCAATGCAACGCTCGATGATTTTACCGAGTTGCTTTTTGCCTACCTTATTTTGAATAATGTCGTCATTTGTTTCAACAAACTTTTTGTCGGGGTCTTTAACTTTAAAGCACCATTCAAGTTCAAGTTTGTTGTCGGGGTTAGTGCGGTCAACAAATCCTAAATCCTGCGGAATTGTTTCGTTAAAGATAAGGAAGCCGACTGTGCACCAAACAAGCGCCGAATTACCGTCGTTATCGGTCATACGAACACGGATAGGCGCGTGAAGACCTACAATACCGTCATTATAAGCCAACATTGCTTCATCTTTATCGCGGAATACTTTGTTAGCGCCCGGTTCGTCAGATTTAACAAGTGTTAAATAGTAGCAACCGAGAACCATATCCTGCGTAGGAACTGCAACCGGCTTACCGTCAGCAGGTTTAAGAAGGTTGTTTGCGGCAAGCATCAAGAAACGAGCTTCAGCCTGAGCCTCTGCCGAAAGCGGAACGTGGATAGCCATCTGGTCGCCGTCGAAGTCGGCATTGTATGCGGTGCAAACAAGCGGATGAAGTTTGAGTGCTTTACCCTCAACAAGAACAGGCTCAAACGCCTGAATACCGAGTCGGTGAAGTGTTGGCGCACGGTTAAGCAGAACGGGGTGTTCTTTTATAACCAATTCAAGCGCATCCCAAACTTCTGCCGAAGCGCGTTCAACCATTTTACGCGCGGTTTTAATGTTTGTAACCAACTTGGTTTCTACCAAGCGTTTCATAATAAACGGTTTAAACAATTCAAGTGCCATTTCTTTAGGCACACCGCACTGATACATCTGAAGTTCAGGACCTACAACGATAACCGAACGGCCTGAATAGTCAACACGCTTACCGAGCAAGTTTTGACGGAAGCGGCCCTGCTTACCCTTAAGCATATCCGAAAGTGATTTAAGCGGACGGTTGTTAGGTCCTGTAACGGGCTTACCGCGTCTGCCGTTATCTATAAGCGCGTCAACAGCTTCCTGCAACATACGCTTTTCGTTGCGAACGATAATATCGGGCGCACCGAGTTCGAGCAATCTCTTAAGACGGTTATTGCGGTTGATTACACGGCGGTAAAGGTCATTAAGGTCACTTGTTGCAAAGCGACCACCGTCGAGTTGAACCATAGGACGCAAATCGGGCGGAATTACCGGAATAACATCAAGAATCATCCATTCGGGACGATTGCCTGACTGACGGAATGCTTCAAGAACCTCAAGACGCTTTAATATGCGCACGCGTTTTTGACCGCTTGCCTCTTCAAGCTCTGCGCGAAGTTCTTCGCAAGTTTTGTCAAGGTCGATTTCGGCAAGCAATTCTTTTATTGTTTCGGCACCCATACCTGCCTTAAATGAATCTTCATATTTTTCACGCATTTCGTGATACTGTTTTTCGTTAAGAATTTGTTTTTTCTCAAGCGGAGTATCGCCGGGGTCGGTTACTATATACTGTGAAAAATACAATACATGTTCAAGCGCTTTGGGTGAAATATCAAGAACAAGTCCCATCTTTGAAGGTATTGTTTTAAAATACCAAATGTGTGAAACGGGGGCAGCAAGTTCAATAGTGCCCATACGTTCACGGCGAACCTTTGCGCGTGTTACTTCAACACCGCAACGCTCGCAGACTTTGCCCTTGTATCTTATTCTTTTATACTTACCGCAATGACATTCCCAGTCTTTTGTAGGTCCGAAAATGCGTTCGCAGAAAAGTCCGCCTGTTTCGGGCTTAAGTGTGCGGTAGTTAATAGTCTCAGGCTTGGTAACCTCACCGTAAGACCAACTTCTGATTTGTTCGGGAGAAGCAAGACCGATTTTTATAGATTCAAACGCTAAATTCTTTTCATCTGACATAAATTCTTACCCTCCGTTATATCTCTTCGTTATTATCGGAATCGGTATAACCGATTTCTTCTTCAACTATATCTTCGCCGTTTTCGTCCTGAAGACCGAATCCTTCAAAATTGCCGTCTTCAACGGTTTCGTTTTCAAACACATCTTCTGCAATATTAGCCTTTGTAAGACCGATATCGTCATCATCGTCAAATGTTTGCTTTAAGTCAACCTCGTCACCGTTTTTGTCGAGAACACGCATATCAAGACCCAAAGACTGAAGTTCTTTAACAAGAACCTTAAACGATTCGGGTATGCCTGCTTTAGGCACATTTTGACCCTTAACGATTGCTTCATAGGTCTTAACACGTCCGACAACATCATCGGACTTAACGGTAAGAATTTCTTGCAAGGTGTATGCTGCACCGTAAGCTTCAAGAGCCCAAACTTCCATTTCACCGAAACGCTGACCGCCGAACTGCGCTTTACCGCCGAGAGGCTGTTGCGTAACAAGTGAATACGGACCGGTTGAACGGGCGTGGATTTTATCGTCAACCAAGTGGTGCAATTTAAGATAATACATATAACCTACGGTTACTTTATTATCAAACGGTTCGCCGGTGCGTCCGTCATAAAGCTGAACCTTACCGTCTTCGGACATACCTGCCATTTTGAAACATTCACGAATATCAGACTCGTGAGCGCCGTCAAATACAGGTGTTGCAATGTTCCAACCCAACGCTTTTGCGGCATAACCCAAATGCACTTCAAGCACCTGACCGATGTTCATACGCGAAGGAACGCCCAACGGGTTAAGAACTATATCAAGCGGTGTGCCATCGGGCAAGAAAGGCATATCTTCGCTCGGTAATATGCGTGATACAACACCCTTGTTACCGTGACGACCCGCCATTTTATCGCCGACAGAAATCTTACGCTTTTGAGCAATATAGCAACGAACAACAACGTTAACGCCGGGGCTTAATTCCGAAGAATTTTCACGTGTAAATACCTTAACATCAACAATTGTGCCGTATTCGCCGTGAGGAACACGCAATGAAGTATCGCGAACTTCGCGTGCTTTTTCACCGAATATTGCGCGAAGCAAACGCTCTTCTGCAGTAAGCTCGGTTTCGCCCTTAGGTGTAACCTTACCTACAAGTATATCGCCCGCCTTAACCTCAGCACCTATGCGAATAATACCGCGCTCGTCAAGGTCTTTAAGCGCGTCATCACCGACATTGGGTATATCGCGTGTAATCTCTTCGGGTCCGAGTTTTGTATCGCGGCATTCGATTTCATACTCTTCAATATGAATTGAGGTATATACATCGTCGCGAACAAGGCGCTCGTTAAGAAGAACAGCATCTTCATAGTTATAACCTTCCCAGGTCATAAAGCCTATAAGCGCGTTGCGTCCGAGTGAGATTTCACCGTTGCTTGTTGCAGGACCGTCGGCAATAACTTCTTTTTCTTCTACGATGTCGCCTACATTTACGATAGGCTTCTGATTTATACATGTGCCGTGGTTAGAACGCAGGAACTTGATAAGATTATACTCATCAATTTCGCCGTTCTTTGCACGAATTTTAATAATATCGGCGCTTACATAAGTTACAACGCCGGCGCGTTTTACCAAAACAACAACGCCCGAGTCAACCGCTGCCTTATATTCCATACCGGTAGCAACAATCGGATTTTCGGGTTTAAGAAGCGGAACAGCCTGCTTCTGCATGTTAGAGCCCATGAGCGCACGGTTTGTATCGTCATTTTCAAGGAACGGTATCATAGCGGTAGCTACCGACACAACCATTTTAGGCGATACATCCATAAAGTCAGCGCGTGAAGCCTCAACCTCGCTGTAGTTATCGCGAATACGCGCATTAACCTTTTTGCGAACAAAGAAGCCGTTTTCATCAAGCGGTTCGTTAGCCTGTGCTACTACATACTCGTCTTCTTCGTCGGCTGTCATATATACAACCTCATCAAGCACGCGACCGGTTGCTTTGTCAACACGGCGGAACGGTGCTTCAATAAAGCCGTATTTGTTAATCTTTGCATAGGTAGCAAGATAAGAAATAAGACCTATGTTAGGACCTTCAGGTGTTTCAATCGGGCACATACGTCCGTAGTGCGAGTAGTGAACGTCTCGAACTTCGAACGATGCGCGGTCACGCGAAAGACCGCCGGGACCGAGCGCTGACAAACGGCGCTTATGAGTAAGTTCTGAAAGCGGGTTTGTTTGGTCCATAAACTGCGAAAGCGGTGAAGAACCGAAGAATTCTTTAATAGCCGCTACAACAGGTCGTATATTTATAAGTGACTGCGGAGTGATGTTTTCGGTATCTTGTGACTGTAATGTCATTTTTTCACGAACAACACGCTCCATACGAGAAAAGCCAATGCGGAACTGATTTTGCAAAAGTTCGCCTACCGAGCGTATACGACGGTTACCCAAGTGGTCAATATCATCTACATTGCCCACTTCGTGAGGCAAGCCGAGGAAATAGTTAACGGTTGCAAAAATATCGTCAAGAGTAATATGGTTGGGGATAAGCGCCGAAGCATTGTCAATAAGAGCTTCTTTAAGCTCTTCTTTATCGGTATATTCCTCTAAAATGCCCTTGAGCACTTCAAAGCATACTTTCTCGTTAATGCCTGCTTCGTCAAGTTCTGCTAACTCTTGTTCGGTAAAGTCAACAAAGTCTGCAAGATTTACCATTCCGTTTGAAAGAACCTTAACCTCGGTAACATTGCCCTCAAAGTCCTGTGTATTTACATAAACTTCAAGCACACCGCGCTTTTCGATTAAATCAGCAAGTTCGCGTGTAACCGATGTGTCGGCATCTGCCAATATTTCTCCGGTCATGGGGTCGACAACGGGACGCGACAAAACCTTACCGCGAATACGCGCGCCGATAGCAAGCTTTTTGTTGTATTTGTAACGGCCTACGCGTGAAAGGTCATAACGGCGCGGGTCAAAGAACAACTGCTCTAAATAAGATTTAGCGCCTTCAATAGTAACCGGCTCACTCGGTCTTAATTTTTTATAAACTTCAACAAGTGCTTCTTCAACACTCTTGGTTTCATCTGCCTCAAGTGTTGCCGAAAGACGCTCGTCCTCGCCGAGTAACTGACGCATTTGCTCGTTTGTGGCAATGCCCAAAGCGCGAATAAATGTTGTAACCGGCAATTTACGGTTTTTGTCTATACGAACATAAAGCACATCGTTTACGCTGGTTTCATACTCTATCCAAGCGCCGCGGTTAGGTATAATTG
>JAXJVR010000126.1:0-13727 GCA_036308405.1 Acutalibacteraceae bacterium | reverse complement strand
TTTACAAGTTCATCAATATGCTCATAAAGGCATAAATCTTTAAGACTTAAATCATATCCGGTGCCGTTTTCGGCTTTAAAAGGCAGTCGACACGGACCTGCGCAAAGACCGCGGTTACCGCTTCGCGCGCCAAAAACAGACGAGAGCAAACACTGCCCCGACACACACATACAAAGCGCGCCGTGGACAAAAACTTCTACCTCGATACCCAGCCGCTGTGCTTCACGGCAAAAAGATTCAAGTTCTTTTTTGCTCATTTCTCTTGAAACAACAACGCGTTCAAAACCTAATTTCTTTAATAAAGGCAGACACACCGCCGAATGAACGGTCATTTGTGTTGACGCGTGAAGATGAAGGTCGGGAATATTTTTATGCAAAAGCGATGCAAGCCCCAAATCTGAAATTATAATCGCATCTACACCGCAATTATACGCTTTTTGCGCAGTCTTAAACGCATTGTAAAGTTCCGATTGCTTAATCATAATATTAAGCGCAAGATATACTTTTACACCGCGTATATGACAATAATCAACCGTTGATTTAATATCATCAAAGTCAAAATTGTCGGCATTTCTGCGAGCAGAAAACTGCTTTGCGCCTATATACACAGCGTCAGCACCGCAACGGACAGCCGCCTCCAAAGATTGAGGCGAACCCACAGGTGATAAAACCTCAACGCTTTTCGTTTGCATAAACTTCACCGCCTTAAATTTACAAGTTTTATTTATAATACTATATTTTGATGCAAAAAGAAAGCCTTTTATAAAATAAAAAAATACCGCTTTCAAAAAAGAAAGCGGTAAACAGAACTTTAAAATTATTATCTTTCGTCAGCAAGGAAGAAAAGTGCAAGAGTGCCGGGACCCGAATGTGAGCCTATAACCGGACCGATATCTACGGTAAGTTTAACTTCTGCGCCGTAATCTTCTTTTACATACTCGGCAAGTTCTTTTGCATCGTCATCGCAATCTGCGTGACAGATAAATACCGTTCCGTTTTTAGGGTCTATCGCTGTTTCACCGTATTTTTGTGCAATAGCTTTAAGCGCCGCTTTTCTGCCGCGAACTTTAGACACGCTTACAAGTTTGCCGTTATTGTCCATTTTCATAACAGGTTTTATATTTAACATTCCGCCGAGCAATGCGGTTGTTGCGCTTATTCTGCCGCCGGCTTTAAGATATTTTAAATCGTCAACGGTAAACCAATGGCAAACTTTAAGTTTATTGTTTTCGGCAAAATCTGCAAGCTCATCCATATAAGCACCGTCATTTTTCTTTTGAACCATTAAGTATAAAAGCAAACCGTAACCGGCAGAAGCGCAAAGCGAATCTATAACTTTTATAGTGCTGCCTTCGTGCTTTTGCATAACCTCGGCTGCAGCTTCGCTTGCAAAATTATATGTTGCGGAAAGACCTGAAGAAAAGCACAAATACAGTATGTCTTTGCCTTCGCTTACTATACCCTCAAAAATCTCACAAAATTTGCCCATATTTACGGCAGATGTCTTTGCCTGAACGCCGTTGCGCATTTTACCGTAAAACTCTTTTGCGGGTATATCGTAATCGGAATATTCTTTCGGGTCATCGCTGAACACAAGGCTCAAACTGCAAAATCTGACGCCCCACTCTTTTAATGTTTCGGGAGGTATGTCGCAGGCAGAGTCAACAAAAATCACAAAGTCTTTCATAAAAATTTCTCCTTTTGAGCAATTAACTAAAGTTGAGTTTTAAAATTTGTTTCAATTATAATTTATCAAGTAAAAAATCACAATCTACCCGTAAAAATTTAAGTATACTAAATGAATTTTCCACTCCACTGTCGGTAGAAGCCGTGTTTAAAGCTTGATTTTTCATCTTCTTTTGTAAATATTTTACATTATATATACAAAAGTTTCAAGAACAAATATTTAATACATTTAAAATTTAATTTAAACTGATTTTAATGTTTTTTGCAAAAAAATGTTTATTACCGTCAAAAAATGTGGTATAATTTAAAAAAATGTTGTTTGAGGTGTTTTTTATGAAAAAGTTTTTTGAAGAATTTAAAAAATTCGCATTACGCGGAAATGTAATGGACTTGGCAGTAGGTATGATTATAGGCAGTGCGTTTACGGCAATAGTAACCGCGCTTAAAGATAATTTAATCCAACCTATACTTGACTTTGTTACACGAACGCATACGGCTGATTACTACACAAAAGAAGTTTTACTCGGCTATCTTTCGGCATTTATTTCTGCTGTTATTAACTTCTTTATAATTGCTTTTGTGCTGTTTATTATAATTAAATTTATAAACAGAATAACAACACTCGGCAAAAAGAAGGATGAAGAACCCGAAATTCCCACAACAAAAATATGCCCTTATTGCAAGAGTGAAATTTCGATTGAAGCAACACGCTGCCCGCACTGCACTTCCCAGCTTGAAGAATAATTTTAAAATTACATAAAAACGCAAAAAACGGTGCTGTAAACAATAAAATTTACAGCACCGTTTTTATATTTTAACTTACTTCGGGCAAACCTTTAATACAAGTCAGTATTGTAACCACGCCCGAAAGCGCGCAGGCGCTTAACACCCCTAACCAATCAACCTCTGTTATACCGATTGTGTTAGTGCCTATAAGCGCTATGGCGGTTTCCGCCATAGTTTTAACGGTTCTTATTCCTGCCGCCTTAAGCCAATTTTTTGTTTTTAATAATATTTTCATAAAATGCTCCTAATCTAAATATATTTTAATCGCGTCGATTTCCTGACCTAAAATTCCGGCATATCCGTTATCACCGTCAGCAACATCAAATCCGGTTACAAACGGCAACCAGCGGTTACCACGGCGCAGATGCACGGCATAATGAATTGTTTTACCCGTATCGGTGCGCATTGCAACCGCATCAATTGGTCTGTTAAAAACGCCGGCATAATCGGAGCGATTTATAACCCGGGGCAGCCAACTGCCGCCTTTTATGTGAACTTTATAAATAATATTACCTTTAGACAAATTTGCAAAAAGCGCGCAAACATCATGACCGTATATACCTGCGTAGTCGGTAAGGTCGGTAACATTAGGCAACCACACATTTTTTACATCGTCCCACACTTGATATGTAACAGATATTTTTTCTTTTGCAATGTTCTGCTCGGTGTTTTGCGGTGCTTCGCCCGCAGAATATTTTTGGATAAGATTTAAAAAATTATCCCAACCGTAAGAGTCAAGTATTCTGTGCGGACAATGTTTTCCGCTGTAGTCCTGATGTTTTGTAACTTTGTCAATACCCCAATTACGCGTTTTTAGCAGTTCTGCGATAAACTGTGCCGCATTGTCTATTGCCTTTTGCCATCTTTCACCGCCCGATTTTGAATAGCAAATCTCAACAGCTATACCCTCGCGGTTACCCTTTCCGTTACCGTCACCTGCGTGCCATGCGTTGCGGTTTTCGGGTATACCCTGAACAATTTCTGTATCATCAACAGCAAAATGAAATGATGTTTCCTTGTCATTGCTTATCATATAGGCAATTTCGCTTTTTGCCGATGCGTCATTTGCCGTTTCGTGCACCACAATTCTTGTAGGTGTCATATTGTTAGGACATTTTATTTTATATTTGCTCTCGGCAACCATATTTTTAATAATTTTCATATTTTCCGATACCTCACTTATAAATTCTATGTAATTACTTCCCAAGATTTTACCTCATTATAAATCTTATCTATAAAGGAATTACCTTTAAGCGCTTTATACGCTTCATAAAGATAAATAAAATTTTCATACTCATACTGCCTGATTTTTTCTGTTTCTTTGTTGCGGTAGTATATGCGCAACATTTCACTGCGAAGTTGACAGCGCTGACCGTTTGCAACCTTTTTTATCCACATAATTATCGGCACAATAGCGCCGACAAATGTGATTATCTCTCCTATAACGGTGATTACCGCGGTTAAATTCATTCACCCACCGCCTTAAATACCGATTTTAAACACACTTGCTTGAGTGCTTGTAGGCAGATAAAGACTTGCACCGTTAGTAATACTAAATTGCAAAGCTTTTGTATATATGCCGTTTAAATTTATAAACAAGCACAATTTACCTTGCTTTCCGTTATTATCAAGCCTTGTATTCTCTTTAGGTAAAATAAGAAGACACATTTTACTTGAAGGCAACGCATTGCCGTCACCGTCTAACACTACGGCTTCGGTAGAACTGTCATAGATATAAAAATTATCAGAAGTATTGCTGGCTATAAGATACATACTGTTCCAATCAAGTTCAAATTTAGTATTACTTACATATTGCGACGATACTTTACTGTTATCAATTTGTGTTTGAAATTCTTTATATGCTCTTTCCAATGACAACAATCTGTTATTGAGATAATTATCAAACTTTTGCGTAATATAATCACTTGGAACAGCCGGACCTTTGTATATTGTGTCACCTTCTTTCATAGCAACACGAATTTGTCCCAACCCGCCTCTGCAAACCACAGTATTAGGGTCTTCTTCATAACTCAACTTTACAAGTCTTGCTTCGCCCTCACCCCAACTGTTAGAAATATATAAGCCTTTTGTAGCATTTGTAAAATTATCTAATGTTTCTACTTTAGATAAGTTTAATCTATCAATCTTATTTTTTACAGCATCATTTACAGCTTTTCCCGATTGCGCATTTTCACTTTTCGGATTATATACAGTATCAACATTGCGCAGTTCGCCGGGGTCACCCTTATCACCTTTATCGCCTTTTTCACCTTTTATAGACTCAAGCCATTCGGTTTCTGAGCCGTTAAAACCGTTTTCTACCGCTGTTTCATAAGCCGACATTCCGTTCCACCAATCAAGGTCATTCCAGGGTGTTTTTCCGTCACCTATTTTTTCTCGGTTGCTTTTGTTACCGTCTGTAGCAACACCGTGTTCACCCGCAAGCAAAATCGGGTTTTCATTTTTCCACTCGGTAAGTGTTTTAGATTTAGGTACAAAACGCACCTTTGCTCTTATTCTTTCTGACATAAATTATTCATCCTCTCCGTCGTTTATTCTTTGCCAACAATATGCGGTTATATAAGGCGGCATATTATTATGTGCTTGGTCGCTGCCCATTGGATAAGTTCCCCAAGTAGCGCTTGCCCAATGTCCAGGTGCGTGTGCGTTTCCGTTTTCGGAAATTGATGAACCGCTTGTTCCGCTCGTTTTTGTTGGAACAACAAAATTTATACCGTCAAAACCTGCTTCTGGATTGAACATATGGGTATGCTTTGGCATTTCATCCATAGATAATTTATGCTCACTTTCACCGCCGGTGCTTTCCGCAGAATAATTTTCACCGGCAGCCAGCACAAATACATCTTTTATTTGTTTCCAATTACCACCAAACAAAGACTCCGGACTCGTTGGATCACTCGACCAATAATACGAACCTATCGGATGCGCTTCAAGAAAAACTTTATCTTTAATTGCTTCCGCCAATTCATCAATCGTTTGCCAAGTAAATTCTTCTTTTAAGCCGTTTAAGTTGTTTTCAAGTTCCGCAAATTTTTTTGTTATTGTCCCATTTGACAGCGCATTTTTGCTATCACTGTCAAAATCACTTTCTACTATAAAATTTATATCAATTTCATTTTCACCGTCTGTGCCGTCAAAAACCCATTCCGCATTTTCAAGCGCCAACCTTAACTCCTTTATCTCGTTAAGAGCTTTATTTGCCGAATTCATTGCTTCAAGTGCTTTGTCAGCATTGTTTTTGGCGTTATCAGCAAGTGTGGTAAAACCTTGATATTTTTCTTTAACGCAGCTTGTTTCGGGCAAATTTTTAAGATAAAGCGTAACTCCGCTTTCAAAAACCTGCGTATCGGTATATCCATCTTTGCTTATGGTAATTACCAAACACACTCTTATTTTGCCGCCGAATTTAGTTACCCAATATTCAAGAACATACGGTTCAAGCGCCATTCCGGTAAGTGTTTTATACTCACTTTGATGCAAAACATTTTCACCGTCATAGCAATCAAAGCGATAATGTATAGTGCCGTCTTTAAGTTCACTTATCAGTGAATCGTAAAAAGACTGCTCTAAAGCAAACTGTATTTGCGTCTTTTTGTGGTCATACTGCGTGCCTGCGTTTCGCTCAAACGAAGGATTTATACCGTCAGCCGACACTGAATATTTTAAAGTTTTTACAGCCATTAATTTTTCCTCCTAAAAAAACAAACGCCCGACTTTTTTCAAGCCGTAGCGTTTGCTGAATTTTAAATATTTTAACTATCGTTTTCTGTTTTTATTGATTCTAACCATTCATACAAGTTTTTTAGTCATAAAGACCGTTTATAAACTCATCAAATGAATCTGCTATTTTTTCTGTTTCTTGTGTCTCGTGGTCAATAAACACCACACTGTCATCAGCCCTATCAAATGCAATAAGATTACCAAAAGCAGCATCGGCAAAAATAACATAATTTTCGGCTATATTGATATAAGCATCTAAAAAATCATAATCTTCATTCTTTTTCAAAATTTCAATATTCTGAGAATAAATTTCTACCATATCCCACATATTGCATCTGTTATTTTTATTAAAAGAACGAAAATTTTCAAGTTCTCTCTCCTTGCTAAATTCAGTATCAAATGCATTAGGTTCAGGTGAACCGCCGTTATTTTCCTTCACACAATTTCTAAAAGAAACCGGAAATTTGTAACCAACAAATTCTTCAAATTCATCAATCAATTCTACCGATTCAAGAGGTTTAACAAAATACCATTCCATTTTAATTTTCTCCTATCTGTTTTTGGTTCAGCAGCATAGTAAAAGTTGTGTATAAAATCCGAAAATTTACAATTAAAAAATCAATCAATTTTTAAATTTATTTTATCAAGAAACTCATCAAAATTTTCAGCCAAAAAATATGCATTCCCATCATCATCCGAACAGTCAAAATCAAAAGTTGTATCCCAAAAATATATACCCTTATCTTTTCCGGATGTAATATAGGTTATAAGCCCGTGATTTAAAGTATACGCAATATTTATAGCATTTTTACGAAACATTTCTTCATCAGGGTTATTCCAATTATAAAGCCCGGACATTCCCTCTAAAGTGCCGAAAAATGAATCTATATATATCGGCTCTTGGTCTATTCCTTCTATCTCTATTCCGTGTTTTTCTATATCGTTAATTTCAAACTCTCCGCCGTTTGTTTTTTTCAAAAATTTTTTATAATCTTCAGGGAATTTTCGGTGAATAGTTTTCTCAATTTCACGGATGCTTTTATCGGGCAGCGGACCGCCTTCTTTGGTTAAATTATCTCTCTTAATAAAAGCCATAACTTTACTTACCCTTTCTTATTACAAATCCATCACAACAAGTAGCAAATTCGTCAAATGTATATTTATTGATTTCGTGCATTGTGTGACCGTCATTAGCGCGAATCCATGTAGTATCGACACCGTCTCTCGGCGCTATACTTTCAGCCTTTTTTACATCTTCTAAAAAAGTCCTATATTCACCTATTTCAACCTCATTTATTACTAAACCTTTAGGATTTTTTCTAACCCTAATGCGCCTCGGGACAAAATCTTTCGGAACCTCTGAATTTATTTTTTCCATAAGTTCCGGAATATTATTAGCAGCAAAATGGGTATTATGGGGAGCAGGTTCAAAAACCGAAGCTCTAAACTGATGTGTTCTATCCCAGAAACATATAGTTTTTTCATTGCACTTATATGCCAAATACCCATGGCTTAAATCACTTGCAAAGACAAAAACATCGTCCGGTAATATATCCGAAAATTCCTTATTCCAATAGACAAGGTCCAAATCTCTGTCAGAACTTTTTCCGAAAAAAGCATCTATATAAATAAGTTCTTCTTTTATTTCATCCACTACAAAGGCCGTATCGTTTATTGTAGCTCCGTCCATATATCCGCCGTTTGTAGCCATTAAAAATTTACGGTAATCTTGCGGAAATTTTCTGTTGATTTCCTTTTCAAGCTCATCAACTTCTTTTTCGGTCAGTGTTCCTTCTTTAAGTAAAGCCATTTCGTTTTTTACCTCCATTTAATAACAACATTCCACCGCAATGTGTAAATTGAGCATGAATGTCTTTTGATATTTCTTGCATTGTGTGGCCGTCTTCGGAATGATGCCAAACACTGTCTTTGCTTCGTGGTGATATTTTGTTCGCTTTTCTTGCATCTTGAACTCTACCCTTAAATTCTCCTATGTCAACAAAATTTTTCACCAAGCCTGCACCCGCAAAATCAGGGTATCCGTTAACATATTTTACACTTATTCCGTCTGAATTTGTATATATCCAAAAGCCATCAGTATCTATTTCTATTCGTCCGCCATTATTCAACCATTTTTGAGGACTTGGTGAATATTTAGGCTTTGTTTTAACGATTTCCGAAGATAGACTATCAAGTGTAATTTCTACTTTTTCATTATATACTACATCATTTTCTGTGTCAATTTCTTTTTCCTGACTTCCTTCGACAATATTTTCATTGCTTTGCTCTGTATTTGCATTATCTTCAGGCAAAGAAAAAGCAGGCTCTGAAATCGAGTCTGCAAGAGTTTGATTGCTGTTTTTGACCGGCAAGCCGTCAACTGCAACCGGTATAAGCTGATTTTCATCAAAAACAATAACCGATATGCTTCCGGGGTCTTCATATTCATTCATATATGCTATGCTGTCAAAGCCTTTTGATTTTAAAGTTCTTATAAGGTATGCCGACGAAACAGCATTATAAGCCGACCTATCTAATTTGGATTTTGAAAGCAGCGCTCTGTATTCGGCATTGGTTATAATTCCTTCTTTAAACATATATTCACCAAACGCCTTGGGTGTTGCGTTTTTGGGGTCAAACATAATAAAATAAGAATTCTTAACTATCGGGTAGTATTCTTCAAAATTACTTTTTTGTATACTGCTGTGAATACGGCGCTCTGCAAGCGAATTATCGTGCGCTGCGGTTAATGTTTTGACGGTTAAGCCTACCTGCTCGTGTTCAATTCTGTGCCTTTTATATTTATTGAAAATAAAAACAGACAGCGGTTTTCCGTCGCTGTCTTTTAAATAACTTTCAGCAAGCATTTGCTTTTGATAATCGCTCAATCTTCTTCCTGCGGTATCGGTGTCGGCAATAGGAACATTTGAACGCCCGCCTTTCATCACTGCATTAAGCCGAGATTTTGCATACCAAGCGTTTACCTCTCCGCTTTCAAGAACTCCGCTGTGACCGGCGTTTCTTTGCTCATAATTTTCTATTCTTTCGGGCTGCTTTTGACACATTAAAAATTCGGTAAGCGCTTTTAACTTTTCGGTATTGTCAGTTTCTTTTGACAACCTCTCACGCAATTTTTGTGTTTTGACTTCAATTTTCCATTCAGGATTTATCAAAACACTGCCTATTTCATATCCGTTTTTCAAATTGCGATTATCGACATAAATATCTTCAATATTTATTCCGTTGTGTGCTACCGGTTTTATTTGATTTTCATCAAAAACCGTAACAAAACATTTTCCGGAATCGTTAACCAAAACAACTGAATCGTAGCCCAACATTTGTAATTTTGCAATAATTTTCTTGGATGTGAAAGCATCAAAATTTGTTTTCTTTACCTTTCCCTCATTGAATACACTGTAATAATACTTTTCGGTAATTTTACCCTTTTTTAGCAAATAATCAGTTATTTCTTTGCTGCTCCAAACATTTCCTTTCATAACAAATGGGTTTTCCGAGTTTATATAAAATTCTTGCAAAAATCCGTATTTCTTGTTTTGCTTTTGTTTCTTTTCATTTATCCATTCACTGACTACTGTATCAAACGAACAAAAAGAGACACCTTTTTTAACAGAGTTCGATATATCTAATTTTGAAGATTTATGCTTGTAAAATGATAAAATCTCACCGTTTTCGTTTTTAAAAGCCGTGCTCGCAAAATCGGCCTTAATATCTTTACTTATTTTTCTGCCTGCCGTATCGATGTCGCTTAATTCAATTTTAGATTTGCTATTCAGTTCGGATTTTAGTTTTTTGACAACTAATTCTGTATTTGCTCCGCTATTCTCCATAAAGCCGCTGTTACCTGCTTTTATTCGTTCATCGGCCTCATTTCTGATAACTTTATTGTTATATAGATAATCAGACGCATAATCTTTAATTCTTTTAGAATTATTTAAACTTTTTACAGTTTCATTAAATTCTTCTTCATCTAAATAATCTTCAATTACGCCGCTTTCCTCTTGCAATACACCGTTCCTTGCTACTGTTACAATTTGTTCAGGGTCAAAAATCAACACCGTCGCTGAACCCGGGTCTGTATCACCATTACAGTAAATAATTCCGTCATATCCTTTTGCTTTTAAGCTTTCTCTTGTAATTTTTGTCAGGTATCCGTTATATGTCGGAGGAAGTTTTGCATTTTTTATATGCATCAAACTCATATACTTTGAAAAATCAAATATATCTCGATCAATCAGTTCAAAATTCAATCCAAAGAAAGAGCGTTCATGCGGTGTAAACGGCACAACAAAAGGATTTTTCATATTTACATATACCTCTTTGATTACAGGTGTTCTGTTTCTTGTCGCATTTTCCTTGAAAACCTCATATTCTCCTATGGCAGATTTCAAAGTCCCTGCAAGCAAACCAATTTGCGAATTTTTGAAATCATCCATACCCTTAAAGCCGGATACATACAGTGACACAATTTGTCCTTTAGAATTTTTTAAGAAAGTGTCGGCAAATTTTGAACGAACTTCATCACTTAAAAGTCTTCCTACTGTATCATATCTATATAATGGTATTTCCGACATTTTTTTAATATAGCGCTTATTAAAAATTCCAGTAAACTCCTCCGGTGAATGTGAAACTTCCGAAATAATACCGTCACTGCCTGCGCGCAGATTTAATATTTCATTTACACAGTTAACTTTGCGGTGCAGTTGATATTCTCCCATTAAAAAATCTTTCAAGTTATGAAAATTATCCGTTCCGACCGTCTGAATTTCTTTATCTGATTCCTCTTTATAAAAACTTTCATCATAAAAAGAAGAAGCATCCTCATCATTTGAGTTTGCTTCTTTCGATATTCCTTCATCTGATTCGATTTGTGTGTCTTGCATTTCCGAATTGTTATAAAGCTTAAACCTTGACAGTGCATATTTTTCACCTTTTAATGCGGCGTAATCATCAGCAGTTATCGCGTTACCGTCGTCATCAAAAACAATTATATCCTCATAATTTACTTTTGGTGAATATATATGTGCATCACGCACTTTTTTCATAGAGTGTTTAAATTCAAACAAGAAATCCCCT
The DNA here is from genome assembly GCA_036308405.1 of Acutalibacteraceae bacterium. Classification (GTDB taxonomy): domain Bacteria; phylum Bacillota; class Clostridia; order Oscillospirales; family Acutalibacteraceae; genus UBA737. The sequence goes on along the minus strand of JAXJVR010000126.1, from coordinate 2,420 downwards.
GTTCTTCGCAAATTTGATACCATTTCGGATTCGTAATTATCATAAGTATTTTTATATGCTTCTTCGGCGGTAAACGGTCTGCCTAACTGCTTTGAATATGGTATTTCGCCTCTTGCTTCTTTTCTCTTCCAGGCTTCAAGCGAAATATCAGCACTTCTTCCTTCTATATGCTGTATAACATTTTGTATTGCGCCTAACATATATGCTTTTAGTTCTCTTGTATCTTTACTTTTTAAACACTCATCATAAATATTTTTATTTATGAATATCGTATTCATTCCGGGAATAAATCTAACCGTGTCTAAAGCTGAAGTGGAACTGCGAATTATCACTTTTGTATTTGCTAATCGAGGATAAATTTCAAATAGTTTTTTATATTTTATAAAATCTCGCAATTTGCCCTCAATTGCACCGTTATTAACTTTTATTTTGTCATTTGGCTTATTGCCTACTATAGAAGCGTTTCCTTGTAAAAAAAGTTTCAAATATATTGTATCTACTTCCTCAAGCCATATACCGTAAGCATTTCTTATAACTCCGAGTTCTCTGAAAATTTTCGATGCAAGTTTGCCATCCGCTTCCATTTCTTCTGCTTTTCTTATAGTTTCGACATCATTACATCTAATGAAACAGTATGATGTATCGCCGTTAGTATACAAACCGTTATTTGCAGAGTCTGATGTTTCATAAACCATTCGCTTAAAGCTGTCTTCCAAAACCGACAGCTGATATGTAATAAAATCTTGACCGCCTATTTTCTTTTTTATATACGATATAAAATCAAGTATAAATCTAACAAATTTGTTTTGGTGCTTGGTATCAACTTCTTCTAAAAGAACGGTCATTTTACTGCCGTTTTCGGTAAACAGCATTTCACCCGTAAAGTCGGCAATAAGTTCATTATTAATTTTAGGGTCATTTATACTATAAAAATCATTTTGTGATGCCAATATCTGTTTTTTGTATTCATATTCGGCAATTTTTATATTGCTTTCGTTTGTTTTTTCCTGCAGCCAACTTTTGTATATAGTGCTTTTTTTAACAGTTTTTACATAATCGTTATAACCACTGCTGTTCTCACTGAAATGCGTTAATTCGTGCTTAAATATAAATCCTATAGGATTTTTGGCATATAAGTTAATATGTATAATTCCGTTTTTAATAAACCCTTCCGGCGAAATTATGTTGCCGCGTTCATCTTTAATGTTACGCAAATCTTCAAAAACAACCGTCCTGCCGAGTCTGTCACAAATTTTTTCAATAATTCGTCGTGAATTTTCATCAATTTCAGAAGTCGTATTTTCACGACAATCTATCTGTAGCTCTTGCCCAATGTCTACGCCTTTAGAAGTCGTAAGATGTTCTTGGTTTAATCTGTCTTTAGTTCCTTGTATATCTTGCTCATATTCGTCCGATATTCTGACTCTGTCGGATTTGTCTTGATAAATTTCATTAATTCTTCCACCATAATTTGTTTTTTGTCTTTCGGTAACACCATTATCAAATGACAGGTTGTTTCGATTAAATCTTGTGATTGAACTTTCTGTAGCAAAACTTTGATAAACTCTAAAAATTGTTCTTGTTGCTGTTTCGTTGTCATACAATACACCACTTTCATTTAATACGTCTTTTATTTCATTTAAAATATAACTATCGGCATAATCACTTATTTTATATACATCGACAACTTGAAAATCATGTGCATCTTTTCCGATTATTTGTCTTTGTGCAATTAAAAGTTTATCGTTTACAACTAATGAAATCAAATCTCCGACTTGCGTATTTTGTAAATATCCTTTGTCAGCTATTTGTCGGTAAAAATTATGCCATTGTCTTTTATCTAAAGCCGAATAAAACTCATTTACATTTTCACCTTTGATATTAGCTCTGCTTAAATTATTACTTGAATCGTCGGCAGATTTTTTCATTCTAATACCGGCGTATCTTTCAATTTGTCTTTCGTCAATGCCGTTACTATTTATGTTTTCGCTTTGCTCATTATACAACCGTTTATTTTCATAATCAACATAATTATCATAAGTTCTTGACTCATAATTATTAGTAATATAATCCGCAGATTTCTCTACATCAGTTTTCGCTGTAGCAAAATCATTCGTATTACGAAGAGCAGTGTCTGTTTCTTCACTCAAAGATTGATTTGAATTTTTGCCATAAAAAAAAGCACCGCCTTCCGACGATGTCTTCTTAACAGGTGTTATTTCGCTTCTTTTGCTTTTTCCGCCTTTTCTTTCACTATCATTTTGTCTAACACCCGTTCTTCCATCTGTTCCGTGCGTTCGAGAGTATGCAGAAAATGCTCTGTTACCCTCTTTACCGTCGATGAGCGTTGCTCTTTGTCCTTTTGCAACATCGTTGTTTCGTTGCGAGTCTCCACTAATACCACTCCTATCTTTCAGTCC
>JAXJVR010000125.1:0-9960 GCA_036308405.1 Acutalibacteraceae bacterium | reverse complement strand
TTGTAAAATCAATGGGGCTTAAAAACCCGATCTTAATAGGTCACTCTCACGGCGGCAGGGTAACTATGAAACTTACCGCCGACGGAAAATTAAATCCGCCTAAAATAGTTTTGCTTGACGCCGCAGGTCTTATACCTAAAAAATCTTTTAAACAAAAAGCAAAAGCGCGCAATTTTAAGATTATAAAAAAGGTTTTAACACTGCCGGGTTTAAAAAACAAAACCGAGGGGTTGCTTCAAAAAGCGCGTGAGCATTACGGCTCTGCCGATTACAAAGCGGCGCCCGAAGTGCTTCGCAAAACAATGGTGTCGCTTGTTAATACCGATATTCGCGATATATTGCCCAACATTAAATGTCCGTCACTGCTTATATGGGGTGAAAATGATACGGCTACTCCGCTTGATGATGCCAAAACAATAGAAAAACTTATTCCCGATGCGGGACTTTGTGTAATTAAAGGCACGGGGCATTTTTCTTTTTGTGAAAAACCCTATGAGGCGCACGCAATTCTTCGCAGTTTTATAAAATAAATTTTAAGGGGTAAAAAATGCAATATATTCTGTTTTTAACTTTAATTTTAACTGCTGTCAGCGGTATTCTTTCACTTTACCGTCAGTTGCAGATGCTTCAGCAGAATTCTTACTTTTTATCAAGATATTTTTCATGGCTTAAGCAGTCATATACTTTAGAGCTTGCTTTAAGCGCCGTCGCTTATTGCGCGTTGAGCGTTTGCTTGCTTGGGTATAAGTATGTTCCCGCTTTAATACTTTCAATTTGTCTTTTGGCGGTAAGAATTTTCTTAAATATTAAAACACAAAAAAAATCAATTAAAAAATTGGTTTTTACAGCGCGCGTAAAGCGGCTTTATGTTACGGCAATACTGGTTTTAGGTGTTTTGCTTATAGTCTACGCTTTTTCTTCCGCTACTCTTGCGGGTGAAATATGCCGTATGTTAGCCGTTGTGCTGTCGGTTGTTTCACCGCTTTTGGCATTTGTCGCTTATGTAATAACCTACCCCATAGAAAAGGCGGTATCACGCTGGTATATAAACGACGCAAAGCGAATTCTAAAATCGCACAAGGACCTTACCGTCATAGGCATTACCGGCAGTTACGGTAAAACGACAACCAAATTCATCTTAAACCGAATTTTAAGTGAAAGATTTAACACGGTCTGCACTCCGCAAAGCTTTAACACACCTATGGGCGTTGTTCGCACCGTAAGGGGCAGAATAAAACCGCAAACGCAAATTTTTATTTGCGAAATGGGCGCTAAAAATATAGGAGATATAAAAGAAATTTGCGACATAGTAACGCCCGATTTCGGTATTATAACCTCGGTGGGCGAACAGCATCTTGATACATTTAAGTCGGTTGACAATGTATTTAAAACAAAGTTTGAACTTGCCGATGCCGTTAAACAAAACGGCGGTATAACGCTTGCAAACCTTGAAAGTGAGGGCATAAAATCACGCAAAGATACACGCGGTGATATAACATTTTTCGGTCAAGACACAAAATATTTTGCAGAAAATATTTTCTGCGGTGAAAGCGGAACAACATTTGACCTAAATCTTGACGGAGTAAAATTCACCGTAAATACCAGACTTTTAGGTCATCACAGCGTAAGTGATATTTTAGCGGCGGCTGCTATGGCGCATATATTGGGTGTTGGTGAAGACGATATAAAATTTGCAATCGGCTCGCTTAAACCCACCGAACACCGACTTGAACTTAAAAGCGGTGTAAACGGCTCTTTGCTTATTGATGACGCATATAATTCAAACCCCGAAGGCTGTCTTGAGGCGGTAAGGGTGCTTGGCTCTTTTGCGGGCAGAAAAAAGGTTATAATCACACCGGGACTCATAGAGCTCGGAAGCCGTGAGTATGACTGCAACTTTGCTTTAGGCCTTGAAGCTGCAAAGTATTGCGACATAATAATTCTTGTGGGCCAGAACCGTTCAAAGCCTATGATTGACGCTATTAACACCACCGATTTTAACAAAGATAATCTTTATGTGGTTTCAAGCTTTAAAGAGGCTATGGCAATTTATACACCTAAAGCAAACAGCGAAAGCGTCGTTCTTTTAGAAAACGACCTTCCCGATAATTATTTAAACTGAATAAGAGGTTTTAACAATGAAAACAAATATAGCAGTATTTTTCGGTTGCCGCAGTGTTGAACACGAGGTATCTATCATTTCGGCAGTTCAGGCAATGCGCGCCATTGACCGCACAAAATATGATGTAACACCGGTCTATGTAGCAAAAGACGGCACAATGTATACGGGTGAAAATCTTTTTGAGATTGAAAATTACCGCAATCTGCCCGAACTTTTTAAAAATGCGCAACGCGTTACTTTTATAAAAGAAAACGGCGCGGTTTTAATGCACATATTAGACCGAAAACGCTTTAAGAAAACACCTGACCGCGCAGTAGACCTTGCTTTTCCGATAGTTCACGGCACCAACTGTGAAGACGGCACCATGGCGGGCTATTTTGAGTTTTTAGGACTGCCCTATATAAGCTGTGACATAATTTCTGCCGCGGTAGGTATGGATAAGGCTGTTTTTAAAGATGTGCTTAAATCGGCAGGCCTGCCGGTTCTTGACTGCGTAAAATTCAGAGCGCGTGAATACACCATTGATAAAGACACCGTGACCGATAAAATAAAGTCACAGATAGGTTTTCCGCTTATTGTAAAACCGGTTAATTTGGGTTCAAGCGTCGGCATTACCAAAGTAAATACCGAAAATGAGCTTGACGATGCAATAAGACTCGGTATAAGCTTTTCGGATACAATACTTGTCGAAAAGGCTATTTGCAACCTGCGTGAAATTAACTGTTCGGTTTTGGGTGATGGTGACGAGTGCGAAGCTTCGGTTTGTGAAGAACCGTTTATGAATGACGAAATACTGTCTTACGAGGATAAATATTTAGGCGGCGGTAAAAGCGGCGGCGCGTCAAAGGGTATGGCATCTTTAGGCAGAAAAATTCCTGCTGACTTACCAAAAGAAAAGAGCGAAGAAATCCGCAAGCTTTCCTGCGATATTTTTAAGGCAATAGGCGCAAGCGGCGTTGTGCGAATCGACTTTTTGCTTGATGTTGACACCGATAAAGTTTACGCTAATGAAATAAACACAATTCCCGGCTCACTTGCTTTTTATTTGTGGGACGCAAGCGGTATTAAATACACAGATTTAATTGACCGCCTTGTAGAAATTGCTTTTCGCCGTCAAAGAAACCGCGATAATCTGACATTTACCATTGACACCAATATTTTGTCGGGTGTGTCGTTCGGCGCAAAAGGCAGTAAGGGAGCAAAAATCTGATGACCTCTCTGCTTATAAAACTGTTTATAAAAAACGGCGGTGATGTAAAATCGCCCGCTGTTCGCCAAAGCTACGGTAATTTAGGCAGTCTTGTCGGAATTTGCGCAAATATAATTTTAAGCATTATAAAAATTGCGGTAGGACTTATCAGCGGCAGCCTTTCTATAGTTGCCGACGGTTTTAATAATCTTGCGGATATGGGTTCTTCGGTTATAACGCTTATCGGTTTTAAACTTGCAGGCAAGCCTGCTGACCGCGACCATCCGTTCGGTCACGGCAGAATGGAATACATATCGGCTTTTGTAATATCGTTTATCATAATACTTGTCGGTTTTGAACTGCTTAAAAATTCGGTAAGCGCGCTTGTAGGCGGCGAAGCCTCTCCCGTATTTTCAAATGTTGCTGTTTTAGTGCTTGTTATATCAATACTGACAAAATTTTGGATGTTTTTGTTTAACAGAAAAATCGGCGGAATAATTGATTCGTCGGCGCTTGCGGCAACCGCAAAAGACAGCCTTAACGACTGTGTTACAACCGGCGCGATTTTTGTAGCCGCAATAATTACAAAATTAGTTGCTCTGCCGTTTAATCTTGATGCTGTTATGGCTATAGGCGTGGCGCTCTTTATAATGTGGTCGGGCGTAAGTTCGGTAAAAGATACGCTTGATGAAATTTTGGGTAAACCGCCCGAACAACAACTTATAAACGATATAAACGATACCATTTTAAGTTTTGATGGGTTCCGCGGTATACACGACCTTATCGTGCATAACTACGGCCCCGGCAGGCAGTTTGCTTCGGTTCATGTAGAGGTTCCGCAAAACAGCGACATAGTTGCATGTCACGAAAAGATAGACATTTGCGAAAAACTTATCGGTGAAAAATTCGGCGTTAATCTGGTTATCCACATGGACCCGATTGATACCGACAATCAAACCGTAGCTACCGCAAAGCAGAGTATGATTTCGGTTCTTAAAGAAATAGACCCAAAGCTTACACTTCACGATTTCAGAATGACCCCTGCCACCGAAACGCGCACTAATTTAATTTTTGATGTGGTTATTCCGTCTCATTTAAAAATGAGTGAAGAAGAACTCGGTGCTCTTATAAATCAAAAGGCAAAAGAAATCGACAAAACCTATGTTTGCGTAATAACCTTTGACCGCGATTTTACCGGGCAATAAAAATTATAAATATATCTAAAAAGCACTTAATTCTTGCATTAGGTGCTTTTTTGCTGTATAATAACAGGGTGAATATACAGCAAAGGAAATTTGATTATGAATTTTACACCTGTAGACAACAGTGACCGTGTGGACGGCTTTTGTCTTGTTAAAAGCGTTGAAAATAAAACCTCGTCAAAAGGCGACAGCTATCTTGATTTTACTTTGGGTGATGCCACGGGCGAAATTAACGGTAAGCTGTGGCGTTATAACGCGGCTGAACACGGCGAGTATAAGGCTAATGATATTGTTAAAGTAAGGGGCACTATATCTCAATATAACGGTGCCGACCAGTTAAGGATAGAGCGCATAAGACTTGCAGTTCCTGCCGATAATATAAAGACGGAAGATTTGGTTCGCACGGCGGGTTATTCTTCGGAACAGATGTATGCCGAGCTTTTAAATATTGCAAACTCTTTTTCAGACGGCGATTTAAAGCTTATTGTAACAACAATTCTTGAAGAAAACCGAAAACCGCTTCTTTATTGGCCTGCGGCATATAAACTTCACCATGCGGTGCGCGGCGGTTTGCTTATGCATACGCTGTCTATTGCAAGGCTGTGCGAGGGCGTGTGTGCTGTTTATCCTTTTATTGACCGCGACCTGCTTCTTTCGGGGGCAATTCTTCACGATATTGCCAAAATACAGGAATTTAATGTAAACGACGCCGGCGTAGCCGAGGGTTATACCGTAGAGGGCAATCTTTTGGGTCATCTTACAATGGGCGCTAACTATATTGACCGTGTTGCCGAAAAATTAGGCATAGAGCGCAAAACATCGGTTCTACTTCAGCACATGGTTTTGTCTCATCACGGCGAACCCGAATTCGGTGCCGCTGTCAGACCTATGTTTATCGAGGCTGAAATATTATCCGAGCTTGACCTTATGGATGCTAGAATATATGAAATGCGCGAGGCGGTTTCGGGCGCTAAACCCAATGATTTTTCGGGTCGTGTCTGGGCGCTTGACAATCGAAAACTTTTTAACCACACAAGAACCGATTTGGAACAACAACCCAAATTGTTTTAATAATTAAAAAATTTTAAGGAGAAATTTAAAATGACAATTACAAAAGATATGATAGTAGGCGATGTTCTTGATATGGATTCGGCTGTTGCCGAATACTTTTTTGAAATCGGTATGCACTGTTTAGGTTGCCCCGCTTCACGCGGTGAAAGCATCGAACAGGCATGTGCCGTTCACGGTGCAGACGCACAGGCACTTGTAGACAAATTAAACGCACATTTTGCAAATAAGTAATGGTTGAATTAAGCAAAAGGCTGAACCTTATTGCAAGTTTTGTCGAGGCGGACAGCCGTGTCTGTGATGTAGGAACCGACCACGGCTATCTGCCTGCTTTTTTGTATCTTTCGGGCAAATGCAAATGCGTTACCGCAACCGACATAAATCAAAAACCGTTAGAGTCCGCGCGTCAAAATCTGAAGCGGCTCGGCGCCGACGGTGTAAACCTTGTTTTGTGTGACGGTCTTTCGGGCGTAGAGCAAGACAGCATTGATACCGTAATAATTGCAGGTATGGGCGGCGAGGTTATAAGCGGAATAATCGCCCGCGCCGAATTTTTGCGTGACAGCGCAAAAAGCCTTATACTGCAACCCACAACCGCCGCAAAACAACTGCGTGTTTTTCTTGCACAAAACGGTTTTAATATAGAGCGCGAGCAGGCTGTAAAAGAAAACGGAAAAATTTATTCCGTAATGCTTGTGCGCTTTTGCGGTGCGCCGTATAAAATTTCCGAAACACGCGCGCTTATAGGGTTGTTAAAACCCGATTGCCCCGATTCTACGGCATACATAGAAAAGCAGTATAATATTGCAAAAAAATGTGCGGTTCAACTTAAAGGCGTTTTACACAAACAAGACGAATATAACAATTATTTAAAATTAAGCGAAGATTTAAAAAATATTTTAGGAGGATAAAATGGCTTTTGACGGCGGATTTTTGCGCACCGTAACGCTTGAACTGAAACAGGCGGTAGGTTGCCATGTTGATAAAATTTATCAGCCGGCGCGTGATGTGCTGATTTTACAGTTGCGAAAAAAAGGCTTTGTAAAACGCCTTGTCATAAGCGCCGCGTCGGGCACGGCGAGGGTGCATTTTACCGAACAAAAATATGAAAACCCCGATAATCCGCCCATGTTTTGTATGCTTGCGCGCAAAATTTTTTCGGCGTCAAAGCTTGTAAGTGTTGAACAAAAGGGACTTGAACGGGTTATAGAGTTTACATTTGATACAGCCAACGAAATGGGTGACCGAATATCGCCTAAAATTGTTTGCGAGCTTATAACCGGAGCCGGCAACATTATACTTGTAGCTGATGACGGCAAGATTTACGATGCCGTTCACCGTAGTGACATAGAAAAGTCTGACCGTTTAATTTTATCGGGCGCTACTTACCGTTACCCCGATTCGCAAAACAAGCTTGACATATCAAAACTTGATATTTTGCCTGTGGCAGAAAAAATTTTAGCGCATAAAAGCGAAAAGCTTTCGTCTGCTGTTCTTAAAACGGTTGAGGGCGTGTCGCCGCTGGTCTGCCGTGAAATTGCACTTACCGCCTACGGTGATGATGTTTCGGTTGCCGACATTACCGACAGTAAGCCTTTAATAACTGCGCTTTGCAGCCTTAAAAATCACCTTACCGACAGCGAATTTGTTTTGCTTTATAAGCCCGACGGCACACCTGCCGACTTTAGTTATATTCCTATAACCCAATACGGCGGTCTTTATACAAAACGCAGTTTTGCTTCAGCCTCAAGTCTTTTGGATTCGTTTTATTTTGAAAGGGAAAATTCTGCACGTATACACAAAGCTTCCGCCGATATTACAAAGCTTACAACAAATCTGATAACAAGAGCGCGTCGGCGTGTGGCTGTCCGTCAAAAAGAATTAGCTCAAAATCGGGACCGTGACGACCTGCGTATAAAAGGCGAGCTTATTAAAGCCAATCTTTATTCCATAAAGCAGGGTGACAGCGTAGCGCGCGTGCAAAATTATTATGACGAAAATTTAAGCCTTATTGAAATACCGCTTGACCCTGCCATAAGTCCTGCGGCAAACGCGGCTAAATATTTTAAAGAATACAAAAAAAGTTGCGGTGCGGTGCAGTCGCTGGGCGCTCTTATAGAAAGCGATTTGCAAGAGATAGAATATCTTGACTCGGTTTTAGAAAGCCTTTCTCGGTGCAAAACGCTTGCCGATATTGCCGAAATACGCGAAGAGCTTATCACAGGCGGTTACGCAAAAAAAGCGGCAAAAAAACAACCGCGCAAAAAACCGCAACCCAATATAACCGAATATACTTCGGTAGAAGGTTACCGTGTGCTTGTGGGCAAAAACAATACACAAAACGATTATATAACGCATACTCTCGCTTCTAAAGGGGATATGTGGTTTCATACAAAAAATATACACGGCTCGCATGTTGTGGTAATGTCGGGCGGCGCACCTTTAAGCGATGAAACAATTATTTTTGCGGCTTCGCTTGCGGCAAAAAATTCAAAGGCGTCAAATTCCGACAATGTTCCGGTAGATTATACACCTATAAAATTTGTAAAAAAGCCAAACGGAGCTAAAGCCGGTATGGTTATTTATACCACCAACAAAACGGTGTATGTAACACCTTATAAAGAAGAAATGTAAAAAGGAGGGCAGGTTTATGAAAATAGGTATATCAACATCATGTCTTTATCCTATGCACACCGAAGACGCTTTTGAAATGATAGCCTCTCGCGGTATAGATTTAACCGAAATATTTTTTAACGCCAACTGCGAGTTGCAACCCGATTTTGTAAACTTGCTGTGCGATATTAAATCACGGTATCAAATAACCGTATCAAGTATTCACCCGACAATGTCGCTTGCCGAGTCGTTTATGCTGTTTTCAAACTATGACCGCCGTTTTGACGAAGGAATAGAAAATTTTAAACGCTACGGTGAAATTGCCGCAAGTTTAGGCGCAAAATATGTTATATTGCACGGCGGTAAACCTAATAACGCTATCGACAACCGTGAATATTTTGAACGCTTTGCCACCGTTGCGGAATGTGTAAAACAAAACGGCGCCGAGCTTTTGCAGGAAAATGTTGTAAATTTCAGAGCCGGCAACACAGAAACTTTAAAAAATATGTCAGACTACCTTGGGGATAAGGTCGGCTTTTGCCTTGATGTAAAGCAAAGTCTGCGTGGGGGTTATTCGCCTTACGATGTGCTTAAACTGTTAGGCCCCAAAATAAAGCATCTGCATTTAAGCGACAGCACGGCGCTTAACGATTGTATGATACCCGGCGAAGGCGATTTTGACTTTAAAGCATTTCTTGAGCAAGCGCGCAAATGCGGTTACACCGGTGACGCTGTTATAGAGGTTTATCGCAATGCGTTTGACGCTCCGCAAAGCCTTTTTGACTCTCATAAAAAACTGCTTAAAAATATTTTTTAAAAAATTTCAAAAAAAGGCTTGACAAATTGATATTATTGTTGTATAATCTCATTCGTTGCTTGAGAGAGCGACACAACACAGTCGGTGTTGATTGCGGTGAGGGTCCACCCGTTCCCATTCCGAACACGGAAGTTAAGCTCACTTGCGCTGAAGATACTTGGCGGGCAGCTGCCTGGGAAAATAAGTAGATGCCGACACAAAATCCCTTGTCTTTTAAGACGAGGGATTTTTTTTACACTAAAAGTTTAAATCTTTATCTTGTAAGGAACTCAATTTTCCGTTTCGTAAATCGCCGAGATTGCCACGCCGACGATGCCCACTCTCAATGACATATTAAAGCAAAATGAAAAATAAATGTCATTCCGAGTGACCGTGTCACGAGGAATCTCAAGAAAATTCAAAATTTACAAAAATTATTTACTTTACTTTGCCCGATACATTTTATATAATATAATACACACGAAAAAAGGAGGGTCATATATGAAATACACCGTCAACACGGCGGTCTTCGGCAACACGTTTTCTGTTCCGTGCTCTGTTGCAGACAAGCACTTAAAACTTGCCACAGCCAATCAACTTAAGGTTTTGCTTTATTTTATGCGTAATATATCAGACGGTATCGACCCTCAAAAAATTTCGGCAGAACTTTCAATTCCTCAAAGCGAGGTTGATGATGCGCTTATTTTTTGGTCGCAGCGCGGAATTTTAAACAGCGAAGCGCCTGCCCAAAAATCAACTCCTAAAACCGTAAGTGTCACTTGCGAAATGCCTTCAAGAGAGGATGTTATAAAACGCGGACTTGAGGATGAGCGACTTGCGTTTTTACTGCGCGAAGCACAACTTAAATTCGGCAGAAACCTTAAGCAGAACGAAAGCAGTTTGCTTGTTGCGCTTTATGATGATTACGGCATGGATATATCGGTTATATTGCTGTTGCTCGGCTATGCCG
>JAXJVR010000124.1:0-2146 GCA_036308405.1 Acutalibacteraceae bacterium | reverse complement strand
GTATTTTAATTACCGCAGGAACGCTTATTATGGTTTTATAATAAGCTGTTTATGTAAATTTGCTTCTTAATTTATTAAGCGCTGAAGTTTCTATTCTTGAAACATAACTGCGCGATATGCCTAATTTTTTTGCAATTTCGCGCTGGGTCAGTTCTTTTTTGCCGCATAGTCCGTAACGCATATTTATTATTTTTAATTCGCGTTCATCAAGAGTTGCGCTCAAAACCGAGCGCAGTTTTTGTATTTTTAATTTTTTGTCTATTTCATCTTCGATGTTGCTGTCATCGGATATAATATCAATTAAAGTAAGTGTATTTCCGTTTTTGTCGGTGTCAATCGGGTCGCTTATATAAACATCTTGAGCGTTCTTCTTTTGATTTCTGAAATACATCAAAATTTCATTTTCTATACAACGCGCGGCATAGGTAGCAAGTCTTGTCTTTTTATCGGGTTTAAATGTATTTATTGCTTTAATAAGACCTATTGTTCCTATAGATATCAGGTCTTCTTGGTCGCATCCGGCGGCATAATATTTTTTTACTATATGCGCTACAAGCCGTAAATTATGTTCTATAAGTTGATTTTTTGCATCGATGTCTCCGCGGGTTTTAAGCTCAAGCAGTTCTGCTTCGCGTTTTGCGGATAACGGCGGCGGAAATGACCCTGCTCCCGTTACATGCAACGCCATATAAAATATATTAGAAATAATTTGCGCTAAAATTTCACTGAACATAAAAAATTCCTCCCCGAATAAATATATGTAAACAGGCTTGTTTAAAATTAAAATTTTGCGTCAAATTTTCTTTAAAATTTGTTTGACAAGCAGTATGTGATATGGTAATATATTATAGATATAAGTCTGTATCTTTAAAAGTTTTATTATATTGGCGAAAGGATGGTTTGAAAATGACTGAACGAACAAATGTTGAAATTTTTAAATCTGATTTTGCCGTTCCTTTCACTCCCGCAGTTGATATGGCGGCTTTATTGGCATTTTTGCCGAAATCACAAAATAATTATTTAATTTTTCCCGGCTTTTGCGATGTGCATGTGCATTTTCGTGAGCCGGGTTTTTCTTATAAAGAAACAATTCTTTCTGGCAGTCGCGCGGCGGCGCAAGGCGGTTATACCGCTGTTTGCACAATGCCTAATTTAAACCCCGTGCCCGACAGCGCAGAGCATTTGGCAAAGCAGACCGAAATCATAAACCGTGATGCTGTGATAAATGTTTACCCATACGCTTCTATCACCGTGGGTCAACGCGGTGAAGAATTATCGGATATGAAAAATTTGGCGCAAAACTGTGTTGCTTTTTCTGATGACGGCAGGGGCGTTCAGTCGCGTGAGATTATGCTTAACGCTATGAAAACAGCAAAAGAACTCGGCAAAATTATTGTTGCGCACTGTGAAGATAATTCATTGCTTCACGGCGGTTATATTCATGACGGAATTTATGCAAAACAGCACGGTCATAAGGGTATATGCTCCGAAAGCGAGTGGGGACCGATAAAGCGCGATTTAGAACTTGTAAGGCAGACAGGTTGCGCTTATCATGTATGTCATATTTCTTGTAAAGAGAGTGTTGAACTTATAAGACAAGCAAAGGCGGAAGGCTTAAATGTAAGTTGCGAAACAGCGCCGCATTATCTTATACTTGATGAGCAAAATCTGCAAGACGACGGCAGGTTTAAAATGAATCCTCCGCTTCGCTCGGAAGAAGACCGTCTTGCTTTGATTGAAGGCATAAAGGACGGCACTATTGATATGATAGCCACAGACCATGCTCCGCACGGCGCAGAAGAAAAAAGCAGAGGGCTTCAAAAAAGCGCTTTCGGTATTGTAGGTCTTGAGACTGCTTTCAAACTGCTTTACACACATCTTGTTAAAGAAAATATAATATCGCTCCATAAACTTATTGAACTGCTTGCGGTTAACCCGCGAATTCGTTTTAATATACCGCTCGGTAATGATTATACTGTTTGGTGTCTTGACGAGCAGACAGTAATTAACCCCGATGATTTTCTTTCTAAAGGCAAATCAATGCCTTTCGAAAATCAAAAAGTTTACGGTAGCTGTTATCAGACAGTCTGCGACGGCAAAATTGTATATCAAAAAAATTTAAAATAAAGTCAGAATATTCAGGAGG
>JAXJVR010000123.1:0-11185 GCA_036308405.1 Acutalibacteraceae bacterium | reverse complement strand
CCCTTAAATCGCGAACTCTTTGGTAAATATATTTCATAAATACACCTCACTATTAAATATAATGAATAACACAAAAATGTGTTGACAATAACACAAAATTGTGTTATATTGTTTTTGCAAAAGTTGAAAAATACCTGATATGTCTAAATTTATTATTGGGTATAATTTGTATGCGCCGCACAAAAGAGATGACCGTGATTTTTTCACGGTTGTTTCGTTTTGAAAAAATTTATAATATATTAACTTGAAAAAGCGCTTTATTTTTTATATAATAACTACTTGAAAGGCGGGTGTCTTTAAGTGGGCAAAATTATTTCGCGTATAGCCGACTTTATTCGTGAAACGGACAAGGTTATGCTTATACTTTGCATATTTGCTACAAGCTACGGTTGCTTGGCGGTTTATTCCGCAACAAGATACCTTGATACTCTGCGTCCGTTGTTTGTTCAGGTTATAGGTATGCTCATCGGCATAGTTGCCGCTGTGATTATATCGGGAATAGATTTTGAAAAATTTTCAAAGTATTGGTTTTTGTTGGCAATTTTAGGCGTTGTTCCGGTAGTTCTTACATTTTTTATCGGTTGGGCGCCCGAAGGCACCGATGACAAGGCGTGGCTTGATTTAGGCTTTACCACATTTCAGCCGTCGGAACTTTTAAAAATCTGCTTTATTGTTACGTTTGCTACCCATTTAAGCCGTGTTAAACCTAATATCAATAAACTTAAAACTTTAATTCCGGTTTGCTTGCACGGTGCTTTTCCCGTGTTGCTTATACATTTTCAGGGTGATGACGGCACGGCGCTTGTATTTGCGGTTATGGTGCTTTGTATGATGTGCGCCGCAGGCGTTTCGTTAAAATATTTTATCTTGGCATTTGTGGCTTTGGCGGCATGTTCACCGATTATTTATTTTGTAATAATGAATGATGAACAGCGTCAAAGACTGGTTAGTATGTTTGATGTTGAGTCGGATATTATGGGCGCTACATATCAGCCGTATCGTGGCCGTATGGCGCTTGCAAACGGCGGTTTTTCGGGACAAGGTTTGTTTAAAGGCAGTCTTACGCAGGTGGGCGGTGTGCCAGAAGGTCAAAATGACTTTATATTTGTAAGCATAGGCGAGGAACTCGGCTTTATAGGCTGTATGTTGGTGCTTATAGTGTTGGTTGCTATTGCGCTACGCGCTATACACATAGCCCGAAACTGCACTAAACAAAGCGGAAAACTGATGTGCGTCGGCTTTTTCGGTATGATGCTTGCGCAAATTATCGTAAATGTAGGTATGTGTGTTGCACTTTTACCCGTTATCGGTGTAACTCTGCCGTTTTTCAGCGCAGGCGGAACATCGCTTATATGTATGTATCTTGGTGTGGGCTTGGTTTTAAGCGTTTATAAGCATCGAAACACAAGAACAATTTATTTAAGAGATAAGCAGTAGTATTGTTTTTATTTACACTGTTTACGGCAACTAAAATCGTTGCTTTAACAAAAAACCGCCAAATCGGCGGTTTTTTTGTTATATTTTTAATAAATTTTACTTTATTTCACAGCATATATATGTTAAAATAAATAAAAATGTGCAAGGAGATGCATTTATAATGACAGTTACTTTTTTGGGTGCTACGCATGAGGTTACCGGTTCATGCACTTTGCTTAACGCTTGCGGTAAAAACATACTTATAGACTGCGGTCTTGAGCAGGGCGCCGATATATACGAAAACTGTGAAATACCTGTAGTAGCATCTGATATTGATGCTGTTTGCCTGACGCACGCGCATATTGACCATTCGGGTAAAATACCTGCTCTTGCGGCAAACGGTTTTAAAGGTCCGGTTTATTCAACACTTGCTACAAGAAAACTTTGTAACATTATGTTGCTTGACTCGGCGCATATACAGGAGTTTGAGGCCGAGTGGCGCAACCGCAAGGCAAAACGCGCCGGTAAAGAGGAATACCAACCGCTTTACACACTAAAAGACGCCGAAAATGCACTTAAGCTCTTTGTTCATACCGATTATAACAAACCTATAGAAATTTTTGACGGAATCAGAATTACATTTATAGACGCAGGCCACCTTTTAGGCTCGTCAAGTATTCTGTTTGAAATTACCGAAAACGGAAAAACCGAAAGAATTATCTTTTCGGGTGATATAGGCAATGTTGACCGTCCGCTTATAAACAACCCTTCAAAACCGCCCGTTGCCGATTATGTTGTAATCGAGTCCACCTACGGCGACCGCAATCACGGTTACAGACCCGATTATACAGAGCAACTGTCCGAAATTTTGCAGGAAACATTTGACCGCGGAGGTAATGTTGTTATACCGTCGTTTGCCGTTGGCAGAACGCAGGAACTGCTTTATCTTATACGCAATATCAAAGAGCAAAAACTTATAAAAAATCATCCCGATTTTGCGGTTTATGTTGACAGTCCGTTAGCGGTTGAGGCAACTAATATTTATTCGTCTGGACTTTACGATTATTATGATACCGAAACGCTCAATTTGTTAGAGCAGGGTATAAACCCGATTAGATTTAAAGGGCTTAAGTTGTCTATAACTTCCGATGACTCAAAAATGATAAATTTTGACGAATCGCCAAAGGTTATACTTTCGGCTTCGGGTATGTGTGAAGCCGGCCGTATACGCCACCACCTAAAGCATAATTTGTGGCGTGCCGACAGCACAATACTGTTTGTGGGTTATCAGGCTGAAGGCACCGTAGGCAGAAAACTTGTCGAAGGCGAAAAAACCGTTAAACTTTTCGGTGAAGAAATAAGCGTAAATGCAAAAATAGCCACCCTTGCAGGCATAAGCGGTCACGCCGACCACGATATGTTGCTTGATTGGCTCGGCGATATTGCTCCGCGTGTTAAGACCGTGTTTGTAAATCATGGTGATGACGGCGTTTGCGATTCATTTGCAAAAGATATTGAAAATAAATTCGGTGTTTGCGCGGTAGCGCCGTTCAGCGGTGATAAATACGACCTTGTTACAGGCGAGTGCATCGAAAAGGGCAAAATTGTCAGAATTGAAAAAATCAGCGAGGGCAGACACCGTGCAGATACGGTATTTTCACGCCTTTATGCCGCAGGTCAGCGATTGCTTTCGGTTATTAACAAAAATAAAGAAAGTTCCAACAAAGATATAGCAAAATTTGCCGACCAGATAAACGCGCTTTGTGATAAATACGATAGGTAAGGTGAAAATTTTATGAAAAATTATCCTACACCGCATATAGACGCCGCTCCCGAAGATTTTGCAAAAACCGTGCTTATGCCGGGCGACCCTCTGCGTTCAAAATTTATTGCGGAAAACTTTTTAACAAATGCCCGCCTTGTAAATTCGGTTCGCGGTATAAACGGTTATACAGGCGAATACAACGGTGTTTCGGTATCTGTTATGGCAAGCGGAATGGGTATGCCGTCAATGGGTATATATTCGTATGAGCTTTATAATTTTTTCGGTGTCGAAAATATTATACGCATAGGTTCGGCAGGTTCTATTAACCATAACATAAAGGTGCGCGATATAGTTTTGGGAATGGGCGTAAGCACCAACTCGAACTATGCTTTGCAATACGGTTTGCAGGGCACTTTTGCACCTATATGCAGTTATGATTTGCTTAAAAAATGCACCGAAACCGCCGAAGATTTAGGCTTAAAGGTTAAGGTTGGTAATTTGCTTTCGTCCGATACTTTTTATAATGATACGCCCGATGCTTCGGCAAAGTGGGGCAAGATGGGGGTTATGGCGGTTGAAATGGAGTCTGCGGCGCTTTATATGAACGCAGCGCGCGCCGATAAAAATGCGCTTACAATATGCACAATATCAGACCACATACTGACAGGCGAGTCAACAACCGCAAAGGAACGGCAAAATTCATTTACCGATATGATGAAATTGGCTTTGGAAACGGCTGTGAAATTATGAACAAAACAAAATTATGCGAAGCGGCATTAAAAGCGCTTGAAAATTCGTATTCACCGTATTCAAATTACAAGGTGGGCGCGGCATTGCTTTGCAAAAACGGAAAAATTTATACCGGTTGCAATATTGAAAATTCTGCATTTTCGCCTACAATATGCGCCGAGCGCACCGCGTTTGCAAAAGCCGTAAGCGAGGGCGAACGCGATTTTGAGGCTATAGCCGTAGCGGGCGGTTTAGACGGTCAAATAAAGGGCGAGTTTTCACCCTGCGGTGTATGCAGACAGGTTATGGCAGAATTTTGCGATAATTCTTTTAAAATTCTTTTGGTTATAAAGAACGGCGAATATAAAGAATACACTTTGGGTGAGCTTTTGCCTGATTCTTTTGATTTAAAAAGCGAGTGATTTTATGCGAATGTATGATATTATTGCTAAAAAGCGTGACGGCAAAGAACTTGACGATAACGAAATCAAGTTTTTTGTAAACAACTATACCGCAGGCGAAATACCCGATTATCAGGCATCGGCTTTGCTTATGGCAATTTATTTTAACGGTATGACCGAAAAAGAAACCGTATCCCTTACGCAGTATATGGCAATGTCGGGCGAGTCGGTAGACCTTACCTATTTTGGTAATTTAAGCGCAGACAAGCACAGCACGGGAGGCGTGGGTGATAAAACCACCCTTATCGTAGCGCCTATAGCGGCGGCTTGCGGTTTAAAGGTTGCAAAGATGTCGGGCAGAGGCTTGGGTTATACCGGCGGCACAGCCGACAAGCTTGAAGCAATAAAAGGTTATAAGACAAATCTTTCGGGCGATGAATTTTTTAACATTGTAAATAAAACGGGTGTTGCTGTTGTTACCCAAAGCGGAAATCTTACCCCTGCCGATAAAAAGTTATATGCTTTGCGCGATGTTACGGCAACGGTTGAAAGCATACCGCTTATAACATCAAGCGTTATGAGCAAAAAAATAGCATCGGGCGCTAAAAATATAGTGCTTGATGTAAAATACGGTTCTGGCGCTTTTATGAAGACCAAACAAGACGCCGAAAAATTGGCTCAAAGTATGGTAAAAATAGGCAAACACTGCGGCAGAAATACTGCGGCACTTATTACAAATATGAATACCCCGTTGGGTTATGCGGTGGGTAACAGTCTTGAAGTTATCGAGGCAATAAATGTTTTAAACGGCAAACAAAAGGGCGACCTGCGTGAAATTTCAATAGCTCTTGCGGGCAATATGATTTCTTTGGCTCTGGGTGTTTCGGAACAAGAGGGTAAAATAAAGGCGCAAAGCGCGCTTGACAGCGGAAAAGCATTTATAAAAATGCGTGAGTGGATATCCGCCCAAGGCGGAGATATTGCCTGTATTGATAACACATCACTTTTTGAACAGTCAAAATACAGTATGCAAATAAAGGCGGATACAGGCGGATTTATAAGTGAAACCGACTGTGAAAAAATCGGTATAGCGAGCGCTGTTTTGGGTGCAGGGCGAATTGCCAAGGACGATAAAATCGACCTTACGGCAGGTATTGTTTTTGATGTTAAAGCGGGCGATTATGTATCGTTCGGTGACCGCATAGCAACGCTTTATTCAAGTGATAAAGAAAAATTAAAAGCAGGGGCGGAAATTTTTAAATCCGCTATTCATATAGGCGGCAACGCAAACAACGAACCGCTTATTTACAAAACTATAAAATAAGGAAAAAGTAATGGAAAATCAGTATACAAGAACCTCAGCGCTTTTGGGTGAAGATGCTGTAAATAAACTTAAAACATGCCGTGTTGCAGTATTCGGTGTAGGCGGCGTCGGCAGTTACACCGTCGAGGCGCTCGCACGCGCGGGGGTAGGACAGATTGATATTATAGATAATGATATATTTAGTATCACAAATATAAACCGTCAGCTTTATGCCACGCATAAGACGCTCGGTGAATATAAAGTCGATGTTGCAAAAGACCGCATACTTGATATAAACCCCGATTGTATTGTTAAGGCGCATAAACTTTTTTATCTGCCCGAAAATTCCGAGCAGTTTGATTTAAGCGTTTACGATTATATAGTCGACGCAATAGATACCGTTGCTGCTAAGGTTGAGCTTGCGGTAAACGCGCAAAAAACCGATACGCCGATTATCAGCAGTATGGGAACAGGCAACAAGCTTTGCCCCGAAAAATTTGAGATAACCGATATTTATAAAACAAGCGTGTGTCCGCTTGCAAAGGTTATGCGCGCGAGGCTTAAAAAAGCTGGCGTAAAAAAATTAAAGGTTGTTTATTCAAAAGAAGAGCCTACAAAAAACCAACTTAATATAATCGGTTCGGTTCCGTTTGTGCCAAGCGTTGCAGGACTGATTATTGCGGGTGAAGTAATAAAAGATTTAATAAATAAAAAAGAGGATATTTAAAATGAGTATAACAACCGTGCTTTTTGACCTTGACGGAACATTGCTTCCTATGGACCAAGAAGAATTTACAAAAGGATATTTAAACTTACTTGTGCAAAAATTTGCGCCTTTGGGGTATGAGCCGAAGACACTTGTCAAAAATGTTTGGTCGGGTATGACCGCAATGGTAACAAATGACGGAAAAGCAACCAACGAAGAGCGCTTTTGGAATGTTTTTGAGTCGGCTTACGGCAAAAGGGTTTTAAGTGATAAACCGATATTTGACAAATTTTATAAAAACGAGTTTGAGTCTGCAAAAGAATTTTGCGGTTTTAATCCGAGCGCCGCACGTGCGGTAAAGGCGTTGCGCAAAGCGGGACTTAAAACCGTGCTTGCAACTAACCCTATATTTCCGCCGTCGGCAGTCGAAGCGCGAATTCGTTGGGCAGGGCTTGAGCCGTCTGATTTTGAATTTTACACAACTTATGAAAACAGCAGTTTTTGCAAGCCGAGCGCCGGATATTATCAAGAAATAATTGATAGGCTGGGCGTAACCGCAAAAGAGTGTTTAATGGTAGGCAATGATGTCGGTGACGATATGCCTGCTCGCGATATAGGATTAAATGTCTTTCTTTTAACCGACTGCCTTATAAACAAAAATAACGCCGATATAAACGAATACCCAAACGGAAATTTTGACCGTTTGACAGAATATATCGACGAAATTAACAGATGATAATTGATTATATTTTGTTATATTCTTTTTTAGGTGCTTTGCCGTATTCTTTGCAAAAAGCGCGGTAAAATACCGAGTAATCGTTAAATCCGTTAAGCTGTGCGGCTTTAGTCGGCGGAACACCGGTTGATAACATTCGCTTTGCGTTTACAAGCCGTTTTGCGTTTACATAGTTTTGAATTGTAGAGCCGGTTGCGGCTTTAAAATTACGGCAAAGTTGCGGTTTGCTTATATAAAATTTATTGCATATAGTATCGAGCGTTATGTTATCG
Organism: Acutalibacteraceae bacterium; assembly: GCA_036308405.1. GTDB lineage: Bacteria > Bacillota > Clostridia > Oscillospirales > Acutalibacteraceae > UBA737. The sequence goes on along the minus strand of JAXJVR010000123.1, from coordinate 3,857 downwards.
TTGATGTGGTTATTGATATACCGAACAATCTGCTGTGTGGGTGATTCACCGTGCGTGTTTGTATCGCGGTGCGATTTGTATATCTGATAAATCTCGTTAAGCAACGGCAAAAGATTGCAACACACCTGCAAATGTCGGTTTTGTGACTCGCTTAACAGATTGCCGATTAGCATATTGTAAATTTCGGGTTGAAAATCATCGCGCGAATATCGGTTAAAAGTGCCTGCCTCACGGTTAAAAAATGCTTCAAGCAACAAGCCGTCCTTATCAAACGCTTTAAAAAAATCTTCGCTGAAGTGCGCCGAAAATCGTTCGTAAGGTCGGTTGGCGTCAATATCTATGTAGTGTGATTCGGCAGGACGCATAAGAATAATATCGCCGCTTGAAAGCGGATATTCGTTACCCTCTATCAAAAACTTGCCCTTGCCGTATATAAAAATATAAAGTTCGCACACAGAGTGCGTATGCAACTTAAAAGATTCTTTATCGGGCGTTTCATCGCAACAATAATGACAGTTGAATTCACCCGTGTTATAAGAAAAATATTTGCTCATAGTATCACCGTGACACATTATAACACGCTTTGATAATATTTGCAATGTTATACGATAATATTTGCAATTTTATTGTTAAAAGTAATTTTGTATAATATAGTTAAAGTAATATGCGTATATCGCAAAAACTTAAATTTAAAGGATGTGGTTTAATGCAAATGACATTCCGCTGGTATGGCGAAGGCAATGATAAAATTTCATTGCAGGATATTAAACAAATCCCCGGTGTAACGGGCATTGTTTGGGCGCTTCACGACAAAATGCCGGGCGAGGTTTGGCAGGAAGACGAAATTGCAGAGGTTAAGGCGCAGTGTGATAAATACGGCTTTAACATTGATGTTGTTGAGTCGGTAAATGTGCATGACGATATTAAAATCGGCTTGCCTACGCGTGATAAATATATTGAAAATTATATTCAGACTATCCGCAATCTTGCAAAATTCGGCGTAAAGGTAATTTGTTATAATTTTATGCCTATTTTCGACTGGACCCGTTCCGACTTGTTCCATCCGGTAGGCGACGGTTCAACCGCGCTGTTTTATGAAAAGAATATGATTCAGGATGATTACAATGCAATGGCAAAGTATATTCTTGATTTTACCGAAAAATACAATATGTCTTTTCCGGGATGGGAACCCGAAAGAATGGCAAAGCTTGATGAACTGTTTAAGGCTTACGAGGGTGTTGACCACGAAAAACTTTGGGCAAACCTTAAATACTTTTTGGAAAAACTTATGCCGGTTTGCGAAGAAACAGGCATAAAAATGGCAATACATATGGACGACCCCCCATGGGATATATTCGGTCTTCCGAGATTGCTTGTTGATGAGCCGAGTATTGACCGTTTCTTAAAAATGGTAGACAGTCCTTATAACTGCTTAACACTTTGTTCGGGCAGTCTTAACGCTAATCCGGAAAATAATGTTGCCGACATTGTTCGCAAGCACTGTGACCGCATAGCTTTTGCGCATATACGCAATGTAAAGCATTTTGAAAACGGCGACTTTTCAGAAGCAAGCCACCGCGACTGCGACGGCGACACAGGCATTATCGACATATTAAAGGCGTATCACGATTGCGGATATGAAGGCTACATTCGCCCCGACCACGGCAGACATCTTTGGGGTGAAAAGCCGGGCACTGTCCGCCCCGGTTACGGCTTATATGACCGAGCACTCGGCATAATGTATATGCTCGGTGTTTGGGATACACTTGAAAAGGAGAAGAAATAATTATGGATAAGGTAATAGTAATCACAGGTGCAGGCGGTGTTCTTTGCTCAAGTTTTGCAGAGCATTTGGCACAGCAAGGCGCAAAGGTAGCGCTTTTAGACCTTAACGAAGAGGCTGCGCAAAAAGTAGCCGACAGAATAACAGCAAACGGCGGAGTTGCAAAGGCTTATAAATGCAACTGCCTTGATAAAGTAAATATTGAAGAAGTTCACGCAAAAGTTCTTGAGGACCTCGGCAAGTGCGATATTCTTATAAACGGCGCAGGCGGTAACAACCCCAAATGCACAACAGCTCACGAAGAATATGTTAAAGGCGATGAAACCGCAGAAGACTTTTTAACATTCTTTAATATTGATGAAAAAGGTTTTGACTTTGTATTTAACCTTAATATGAAGGGTGTACTTTTGCCGAGTCAGGTATTTATGCCCGATATGTTAGGCCGTGATGGTTGTTCGGTGCTTAATGTTTCTTCAATGAACGCTTACCGTCCTCTTACAAAAATTCCGGCATATTCCGCAGCAAAGGCGGCTGTTACAAACTTTACTTCATGGCTTGCGGTTCACTTCGCAAAAGAAGGTATTCGTGTTAACGCAATAGCCCCAGGTTTCTTTGTTACAAATCAGAACCGCGCAATGCTGTTTAATCAGGACGGCACTCCCACACCGCGTACCGACAAGATTTTGCGTTCTACACCTATGGGTCGTTTCGGCGAGTCCCAAGAGCTTTTAGGCACAGTAGAGTGGTTGGTTGATGAGACAAAGTCGGGCTTTGTAACAGGAATAACAGTTCCTGTTGACGGCGGATTTTCTGCATATTCAGGAGTATAAGGAGAATAGTAATGAATAAAAATATTAAAATTTTCGGTTTTGCTGACGAAGCAAGCCCCATGATTGATGAACAAATTAAGGCTATGAAGCGCAACGGTCTTGCAGGTCTTGAAATACGCAATGTTGACAACACTTGGATAGCATCTGTTACACCCGAAAAGGCACGCGAGGTTCGTGCAAAGCTTGATGACGCAGGTCTTGTAACCTGGGCTATAGGCTCATCGGTTGGTAAAATGGATATAGAAAAAGACGATTTTGCCGCTCACCTTGAAATGTTAAATCGTATGATAGAGATTGCTCATATATTGGGTTCTGAAAATCTTCGCGGTTTCTCATTCTTTATTCCAAAAGATAAAAATCCCGCCGATTACAAAAACGAGGTCATTGACCGCATAGGCACAATGCTTGACATTATGAAGGGCTCCGGCGTTACATTCTGTCACGAAAATGAAAAAGGTATCTACGGCGATGTGGCTGATCGTTGCCTTGAAATTCTTGATACATTCCCAGAAATTGAGGGTGTATTCGACACCGCAAACTTTGTTCAGTGCAAAGAAGACACAGCGCGTGCTTGGAATATGTTAAAGCACCGCATTAAGTACGTTCACATTAAAGATGCAAGAATGGCTGACGGCGTGGTAGTTCCCCCCGGTCAAGGCGACGGCAACTATGACATTATTCTTCCTGAATATATTGCTATGGGCGGCACCTGCTTTACAATGGAACCTCACCTAACAGACTTTGTAGGACTTCAGGGTCTTGAGCGTGAGGGTGAAGAAAGCAATGTTGGTGAAATCAGCTTCGGAAGCAACGATGAAGCGTTTGACTTCGCCTGCGATACATTTAAATCATTATTGGAGGCTTAAGTTATGGAAATTGGTATTCAGTTTTACACCTTGCGCGATTATTGCAAAAATCTTGACGATTTTGCCGAAAGTTTAAAAAAGGTTGCCGATATAGGTTACAAAAATGTTCAGATAAGCGCCGTTTGCGATTATGAACCCGAGTGGCTTAAAGAGCAACTTGACAAAAACGGTCTTAAATGCGTTTTGACTCATACCGCAGCAGCACAGCTTACCGATAACACCGTTCAGGTTTGCCGCAATCACGATGTTTTCGATTGTAAGAATATCGGACTCGGTTATTATGATTTTTCGCTTGTTAAAGACGGCGTAAAATATGAAGATTTCAAAAAAACATATACTCCCGTTGCAAAAACAATTAAAGAAAACGGCAAATACTTT
>JAXJVR010000122.1:0-6832 GCA_036308405.1 Acutalibacteraceae bacterium | reverse complement strand
TTGTTGATGTCCTTAATAATATCGAACACCTGGTCAACAAGCAACGGCGAAAGACCCATCGAAGGCTCATCAAGCATAAGCAATTTAGGTCTCGACATAAGCGCTCTGCCCATAGCAAGCATTTGTTGCTCACCGCCTGAAAGTGTGCCTGCGATTTGATTTTTACGCTCGGCAAGGCGGGGGAAGCGGGTATATATTCTGTCAAGGTCTTCTTTAAAAGTAGCGTCTTTTTTGATAGCGTATGCGCCCATTACAAGATTTTCATAAACAGTAAGTTCTTGGAAGACGCGTCTGCCTTCGGGAACCTGCGACATACCCAAATGAACAATTTTGTGACAGGGCATTTTTGTAATATCGTGTCCGTCATAAGTTACTGTTCCGCTTCTTGAAGGTATAAGTCCGATTACGCTTTGCATTGTTGTTGTTTTACCCGCGCCGTTAGCGCCGATAAGCGTTACAATTTCACCCTCGTTAACTTCAAAACTTATATCTTTAAGCGCTTGAATAACGCCGTAAAAAACTGATAAATCTTTAACTTCTAAAAGTGCCATAGAGCGTTATCCTCCTATATAAGCCTTAACAACTTCAGGGTCATTAAGGGCAACTTCGGGTGTGCCTTGTGTCAAAACCGTTCCGAAATTAAGAACGGTAATTTCATCGCAAAGACCGGATACAAACTTCATATCGTGTTCAATAAGCAAAATTGTTACATCGTATTCATCACGGATACGGCGAACAATGTTCATAAGGTCTTCGGTCTCGTGCGGGTTCATACCTGCAGCAGGCTCGTCAAGACAAAGCAGCTTTGGGTTTGTTGCAAGAGCACGCGCAATTTCAAGTTTGCGTTGCTTGCCGTAAGGCAGGTTGCAAGAAAGATTGTTGCGTTCTTCCTCAAGACCTACTATACGCAAAATCTCTTTAGCACGGGCGCGCATTGCCTTTTCGGTTTTAAAATGAACAGGCAAGCGGAACATACTTGCAAATACACCGCACTTAAATTCTGGTTGATTGTGCAGACCTACCATAACATTGCGTATTACCGACATATTATTGAAAAGTCGTATGTTTTGAAATGTTCTTGCAATGCCTTTATGGTTGATGGTTTCTTGGTTTTTGCCGGTTAAGTTTTCACCGTCAAGCCAAAATTTACCTGTGGTTGGCTTATAAACGCCGGTTATCATATTAAACACGGTGGTTTTACCTGCACCGTTAGGGCCGACAAGTCCGTAAAGCTGACCTTTTTTAATTTCAAGATTAAGGTCTTGAACGGCTTTAAGACCGCCGAAGGATATGCCCAAATTTTCGGTTTTAAGAACTATATCAGACATTATTTATCCTCCTTTTCAGCCTTATCGGGTGTATAGTTGTTTGAGGGTTGAAGGTCAACCGACAAAACTTCATCCATATCTATTTTAGTGGGCACACGGTCCCATTTAGCCTCATCATCTTTGATGTTAGCGGGGTTATGCTTTTTGAATTTCTCAAAGAATTTTTTAAGGCTGTGACTCTCACGGAAACCTTTAAGAGACGGAGCATTGTTATAAATTACAAGCACTATAAGTATAAGCGCATAGAACAAGTCCTGAAGCACCGCAAGGTTGCCTGTAAGATACTTTTGCAATGTAACATCGAGGAATGTTATAAGCGTAGCCGCAATGATAGAGCCGTTTATATTGCCCATACCGCCGAGAACTACCATAACAAGAATTTCGATAGAGTAGTTATAACTGAACTTTGTGCTTTGAACAGTATAGTTTGAATAGCTGTAAAGCACACCTGCAATACCTGCAAAGAAAGATGATACCGTAAATACAATAAGCTTGTATTTTGTAACATTTATGCCGGTAGCTTTTGCCGCGATTTCATTATCGCGGATAGATGTTATTGCTCTGCCGTGCTTTGAACGGATAAGATTTTGCATAACCGCAAGGCAGGCAAGAACTAAAACAAATGCTATAATAAAAAGATAGTTTTTATCAAATCGAGGTGTATCAAGTCCTAACGAACCGCCAAATGATTCATCGCTTGAGTTCATAAATACCGAGCGCACAATCTCGCCGAAAGCAAGGGTTACTATTGCAAGATAGTCACCGCGAAGACGAAGCGCAGGCAAGCCGATTATAACACCGAAAAGTGCCGCTACCAAACCGCCTATTATAAGCGATACAAACAGGGCAGGGAACTCGCCGATAATCGGTTCTAACAAAACGGCTGACTTACCGCCTAAATATGCACCTACGCACATAAAACCTGCATGTCCGAGAGAAAGTTCACCCAAAAAGCCAACCACCATACTAAGTGATACGGCAAGCATAATTGCAATAGCAATTTTTTCAAGCATATAAATATCTGAGCTTTTAAGCGCGCCTGAAAAAGACATAACGGTAAAAAGAACAGTTGCCGCAAAAATGACAATGTAGTTTATATAATGTTTCCATTTAATGCTTTTTAAATTAGCCATTATACCTTCTCCCTTCTCTTTTTACCTAATATGCCTGTAGGACGAACAAGCAATATTACAATAAGAATTAAAAATTCTATGGCGTCGGTATAAGGTGCAATTACAGGTATTGTAAGCGAAATAGCCTCTACCACACCTATAAGCAAGCCGCCCACCATTGCGCCGGGTATAGAGCCGATACCGCCTATAACAGCCGCGGTAAATGCCTTAATACCGGGCATAGCGCCAAGGGTATTTGTAAGGCTCGGTGACTTTAACAGCATAAAAAGACCTGCAAAAGCCGCAAGCGCAGAACCTATAGCAAAGGTTATCATAATAATCTTGTTTACATTTATACCCATAAGCTGCGCAGCGCCCTTATCTTCGGATACAGCAATCATTGCGCGGCCTGTTCTTGTAAATTTGACAAACAAATTAAGAACAACCATTATAACTATAGAACAGCCGAGCGTAATGAGTGTATAAACAGGAATTGTAAGTCCGCCGATATGTAAATTGCCTAAATCGGCAATGTTAACCATTTTCGGCGCCGTGCCGAAAATTATCTGTGCGGTAGACTGCAATAAATAACTTACGCCGATAGCGGTTATAAGCACCGCAAGGGGAGATGCACCTCGTAACGGCTTATAAGCAATTTTTTCGATAGTAATGCCAAGCAGAACACAAAAAACAACCGCCGCAAGAAGTGCTAAAAACGGGTTACCGGTTGCGATAAGGGTAACATACATCATATAGCCGCCGACCATAATTATATCGCCGTGCGCAAAGTTAAGCATTTTTGCAATACCGTAAACCATGGTATAACCTAATGCAATCATAGCGTATGTGCTACCCATACTCAGACCGTTTATCAAAGTTTCAATAAGTTTCATAAATAAAATTCCTAATATATATTATGACAATTTGCCGTCGCAGAAAAACCGCGCCGGCAAATCAATCACTTTTTAATAATACAAATTACTGTGCAGAGTTAGCGGTTTTAAGGGTATATTTAACAGCTTCTTTTGCTACATAGCCGTTATCTTCCCAAGTGATATTGTTACCGGTAACACCGCTGAATGTGAAATCACCTGTAAATTGCTCTTTAAGTATTTCGCAAAGGTCAGAAGCAGAGATAGTAACATCAATTTCTGTGCCTGCGTCAACGGCAGCTTTCATAGCTTCGTAGATTGCGTATACACAGTCATAAGCAGATGCACCGAACTGGTTAAGAGTTTCGGTTCCGAACTTGTCGGTGTATTTTTTAATAAATTCGCCTGCGGCACCGTCGGTTGCGTTTGAGTCAAAGTGTGAAAGCATTGAAACTTCCTGCGGAATTACGCTGAAATCTTCAAACTGACCTGCAAGACCGTCAAAACCGTCACAGCCGTAGTAAACAGCATCTGCGGCAATAGTGTTCTTTGCCTGAGTCAAAAAGATTGTTGCCGGTTCATAGTAGATTGGCATAAAGATAAATTTGCAATCTTTAAGTGTGGTAATCTGTGAAGAGAAGTCTGTAGCGTTTGTATCGGTAAATACAGCTTCAACAGTCTTGATAGAAGAATCAAGATTTTCTTTAAACTGTTTGTAGATACCGTTTGAATAAGCATCGTCAGATTTGTAGAAGATACCGATTTCGGTAAGACCCAAAGAGTTAACATAGTCAGCGGCAACTTTACCTTGGTTACCGTCGGCAAAGCACATCTGGAAGCCGTTGTCATTTGCAGGGATAGCGTCGCCCGATGCAGAAGGTGTAATAAAGAATACATTATCTTCTGCCGAAAGTTTTGTAAATTCAAGACCGGGGGCAGTTGTTACTGTGCCCAAAGAAACCTGCATACCGCCTTCAAGCATTGAAGCGTAGTTAGCGGCAACCTTTGTTGCATCGTGTGTATCGTCGGTAGCAACGAGTTTAAATTTAACACCGTTAAGACCACCGTTAGCGTTGATTTCATCAACAGCCATTTGTGCAGAGTTTTTAACAGCGGTGCCGTAAACTGCGGCAGGACCGGTAAGCGGGCCCGAAACGCCGATAACGAACTCTGTGTTACCAGAAGTGTAGTTTGAACCGCCGCAGGCAGCAAGGCTTAAAACCATAGCAAGCGCCAAAACAACGGCAGCAAATTTTTTGAACATTGATTTCATAAAAATCTCCTCTTTCTTTTTTTATAATAATATAAAAAATATTATGCCTTATATTTTACCACACTAAAGTGAATTTGTTAACTGTCTAAATATACAAAAACTGAACGCAGTTTTTAGAAAATTCACCAAAAAATGACGAAAATATTATAGTTTAACCTCACCTATAAGGGTGTTTTTAATATAATTACCCTTAAATTCGCGCAGTTTTACCATGTGCTGAGTATCAATATGTATCTGTTGATGTTCTTTTGACTCCCATTGTTCTATGAGCAAGAGTTCGTTAGGGTCTTTTTCTGATAAATAGTAGTCATATTTTATGCAACCGTTTTCGTTTCTTATATCGGCTAAAATGCCTGTTGATTTTACTTTTTCAATAAACGCTTCGCGTTTTTGCGGATAGCATTCAAATTTTACATATATAGTATACATAGTATTCTCCTAAAAGATTATTTTAATTTAAACTCTAAAACAACGGGGTTATGGTCGGAATAGGTGAATTCAGTCTTGATATTTTTTACGCTGACAGCCTCTACATTTTCGGTAACTAAAAAGCCGTCTACAATAACGGTAAAGTTACCCTCGCTGTAAGGCACATCGCAATTACGGCAGGTCGGGATAATTTCATTATCTTGATAATCAATACACCTTGAAATACAGTCGGGCAAAAGTTCGGCAGGGAAGGGTTGCGCCCAACCGAACTCGGCTGACTCTACCGATGGGTTAAGCATTTGTGTTGAGTTGCCGGTAAAATCGTGATTAAAATCTCCTCCGCAAACGCAGTAATTACCTTTTTCATACTCGGATTTAATATCGTTAAAAAGCATAGTCATTTGCGCGGTTCTGATTTCATCGCTGCAGCCGTAGGCAGACAAATGCACATTATAAAGCACTAATTCTTTTCCGTTTTCGGTTGGAATACGCGAAACCGAATAACAACGGTCAAGGTCTAAAAACTTGCTGAAACTTGCAGAGATAGGCAAGCTGCGCCGTGTGGCAGACTCAATGTTATATTTGCTTAATGTTAAAATACCGCTGTTAGAAGCGCCGTGAGGTTCGGTAAGTGGCCAAAACAAAAATGCCGAGTGATAATTTATTGCAAAAGCGTTGCTGTAGCCGTTAAATTTGTCTTTGAGCATTTCAACCTGATTTATATGATAACTTCTTGTCGAGTCAAAATCGACTTCTTGAATTAAAGCAAAATCAGGATTATAACTTATAAGCGTGTCAGCCGCGGTATTGACGCAATTTTTAACGCTGTCTTCATTTTCGGCGTGCGAACTCTTACCGCCGTCCATAAAAAATGTAAAATCGGGGGTATATGCGCCAAAACCTATGTTTTGTGTTACGGCGGTGTAATTTTTTCCTATTGATACAGCCTCGTTACTACCGGTTTTTGCAGGCGTAATGCTTTGATTATCCTCTATGCGCGAATAACTGAAAAACACATAACCCACATAACTTAAAACAACAATCAAAAGCGCTAAAAGTACACACAGACAAACCTTAAAAATATTTTTAATTATCTTTTTACTAAGCATAAAATTCACCCTCTTTCGTTTAAGTATATTATAAAGTGTATAAATTTGCAAGAAAAATCCCCACCGAGCAAGTTGGCGGGGATAAAAATTACTATATGAAATTTAATTATTTTATATTACTTTATTTTCCTTTGATAATAAACTTTTTGGTTGAAATGGTTTTAATAATGTGTTAACATTATCAAGAAAAATAATCAATTATTTTTATAAAAGAAAGGATGTTGTGTATAAACAATTTCTGGCAAATTATTTATACACATAGTTATTTTATGGATAATAACAATTGTAAACTTGAAACCATAACACAAAGTTCCATAATGAAAGATGTAAAGCAAAATTTTATTTCTTCAACAATGTTTTCATTGAGATGTGCAATCGGTCCAATTATAATATTATTATTTGTTTTAATTTTAACATTGAGTCTGTTTCCTTTTATTTTAAGAAAATATTTAACAATAATAATTTTGTTATTATTAAGCGTAACAGTTTTTATATTTTTATATTCCTTTATCGATTATTTTAGAATTTTTTGCAGTGTAAAGAAGAATGGTATTGTCATAATAAAGGACAATGTTAAAACTACTCAATCGGCGCAAAATCCTATTGATAACCCATTTTTTAGAAGCACATATACCTATTTTTTACAAAAACAATATGTAATCGAGTTTAATAAATACGGTAAATATAAAATTCCTCGGGGATATAATTA
>JAXJVR010000121.1:0-3652 GCA_036308405.1 Acutalibacteraceae bacterium | reverse complement strand
TTTTTGAATTTTAACTTCGGCAAACAGACCGTTTTCAATCTGCTTGCGGCAGAGCAAATACTCTTTGTTGTCAAAAAGGCGCACCGCCTCTTCAAAAACCGCGCCGTCGGCGAGCTCCTCACTTTTTACAGTAACAAAACTGTCGTGCGATGCACGAAAATTTTGCCGTCCGCCGAAAAAATAATCCATTATATGCTCGCGTTGAGTGGTGTATTTTATGTTGCCGAGAATATCGTAAATTTCAACATCAAAATTATAATTTTCGCTTATATCGGTAAGTGTTTCGGACACCTCGGAAGTGTCGTTTATATTCATATCGGATATTACATTAAGCTGTGCCGCTAAAGCGTTTTTCTGCCTTAAACAAAAAAACTGCGAAAGCATACTTGCGTTACAAAGCATAAGCACGGCGACAAACGCCGCAAAAATAACCGCAACCTGCAAAAAGATATTAAACCAAAGCTTGCTTTTAAGCCGTTTAAATTTCAAGCTTATACCCCATTCCGTAAACAGTCTTAAGATGTGAAGCGCCCCAATCGCCCATCTTGGTGCGAAGGCGCGCTATGTGCGAATCAACGGTGCGCTCGTCACCGTAATAGTCATAACCCCAAACCTGCGTTAAAAGCTGGTCGCGTGAAAGCACCCTGCCTGCATTATCATAAAGCGAACACAGCAGTTCAAATTCTTTAAGGGTAAGTTCAAGTTCTTTGCCGTCAATAGTTACGGTATATGCTGTTCGGTCTATTTCAAGGCCCTTTTCTACCGTGTTTTCATCCGTTTTATGCGCAACGCTTAATTTTAAAAGCGCGTCTACGCGTTTTACAAGCACCGCAGGCGAAAAAGGCTTTGTTACATATTCGTCTGCGCCCGATTCAAAACCTTCAAGCATATCGAATTCTTCACTTCGGGCAGAGAGCATTATTATGGGCATATTTGAAAATTCGCGAATTTTTCGAGTTACCTGCCAGCCGTCAAGTTCGGGCATCATAATGTCTATTATACATAAATCAATACCGCCCGAAAGTGCCGTCTCAAGCGCTTTTGCGCCGTCAAATACACGAACGGTTTTGTAGCCTGCGTTTTCAAGAAAATCACCTATAAGGTTTACTATGCGTTCCTCATCATCGGCAATAAGCACGGTTTTTTCTGCCATTAAAATCACCCTACCTAAAAATAGAATAAAAATTTTGTAAATATTTAAAGTTTTTGTTAACACTTAATATTTTACCACCGACTGCAAAAAAAGTAAATCAAAACAACTTGTAATAAACATAAATATATGTTAAAATACTATACAAATCATATATAAGGAGTAGTGTGCCTTGTCATTCCCTCTTGAAAATATAAGAAACTTTTGCATAGTGGCTCATATTGACCACGGCAAATCAACCCTTGCTGACCGTTTGCTCGAACTTACACAGTCTGTTTCGGAGCGCGATATGGAAGAACAGATACTTGACAGTATGGATTTAGAGCGTGAGCGCGGAATAACCATAAAAGCCCACGCGGTAACGCTTTATTACACCGCAAAAGACGGCAAAGAATATGAACTTAACCTGATTGACACGCCGGGGCATGTCGATTTTAACTATGAGGTTTCACGCTCGCTTGCCGCTTGCGAGGGTGCAATACTTGTTGTAGACGCTTCGCAGGGCATAGAGGCGCAAACCCTTGCAAACACCTATCTTGCGGTAGACCACGGACTCGAAATTTTGCCCGTTATAAACAAAATCGACCTGCCGTCTGCGGAGCCCGAAAGAATTAAAGCCGAAATTGAAGATGTTATAGGCATACCCGCCGATGACGCACCGCTTATATCGGCAAAAACGGGACTTAACGTAGAGCAGGTTTTAGAACTTATAGTAAACGGTGTGCCCGCGCCCTCGGGTGACCGCACCGCGCCGCTTGAAGCGCTTATATTTGACTCTTATTATGACGCATACAAGGGTGTTATAGTTTATTTCAGGGTTATGTCGGGCAGTATTAAAACCGGTGACAAAATAAAAATGATGGCAACCGGCGCTGAATTTGATGTTGTGGAACTCGGCAGAAAACGCGCCACATCTTATGAGACCTGCGACACGCTTGAAGCGGGCGAGGTGGGTTATCTTTCGGCGTCTATAAAGACCGTATCCGAAGCGCGCGTGGGTGACACCGTAACGCTTGCATCAAACCCCGCAAAAGAGGCTTTGCCCGGTTACCGCGCCGCAAAACCGGTTGTGTTCTGCGGTATTTATCCTGCGGACGGCGCAAAATACCCCGACCTTCGCGAAGCACTTGAAAAACTGCAACTTAATGACGCTTCACTGCTTTTTGAACCCGAAACATCACAGGCTTTGGGTTTTGGCTTCCGATGCGGATTTTTAGGTCTTTTGCATATGGAAATTTTGGAAGAACGGCTTGAGCGTGAATATAATCTTGATATAATCACAACAGCACCCAGCGTTCAATATGAATTTGTGCTTACAAGCGGGGAAAAAATATTTGTAGATAACCCCACAAACTATCCCGACCCTGCCACTATTGCCGAGGCGCTTGAGCCGGTTGCAAATGTGCACATTTATTCGCCTAACGATTATGTAGGCACAATTATGCAACTTTGCGAAGACCGCCGCGGTGATTACAAAGATATGAAATATATGGGCGACCGAGTAGATATTCATTATGTTTTGCCTATGGGTGAAATAGTCTATGACTTTTTTGACGCTCTTAAAAGCCGAACAAAAGGATACGCAAGCTATGATTACGAGCCTGCCGGCTATCAAAAATCGGAGCTTGTAAAGCTTGATGTTATGCTTGCGGGCGACACTGTTGACGCGCTTTCGTTTATAGTTCACTCTTCAAACGCTTACACCCGTGCGCGCAGAATTGCCGAAAAGTTAAAAGAGTTTATCCCGAGACAGCTTTTTGAAGTTCCTATTCAGGTTGCCGTAGGCGGTAAGATAATCGCGCGCGAAACGGTTAAGGCTATGCGCAAAGATGTGCTTGCAAAATGCTACGGCGGTGATATTACCCGAAAGAAAAAATTGCTCGAAAAGCAAAAAGAGGGTAAAAAGCGTATGCGCAAGTTAGGCTCGGTAGAAGTGCCTAAAGAGGCGTTTATGGCAGTTCTTAAGCTTGACGAATAACAAAGAAGGTTCAAAATGAGCGAAAAAAGAAGAAGGGCGATTATCCGCCGAAGAATATTTATAGCATTGCTTATTGCAGTTTTATTGGCTGTTACGGCGCTTGCGGTTGTAGTAACCGCCGTTATAAAGCACGGTTTCGGCAATAAAGCCGACACATCAAGCGAACAGCAGGCTTTTGAAACATCTTCTCAAACAAGTTCGCAAACGAGCTCGCAAAGCAGTGAGCCGTCGGTTTTTGTTACGCCTACGGGTGTAACGCTTGACGCTGATTTTAAAAGGCTTTTGCTTACAAACGCCGACAACCCTCTGCCCGACGATTATGATGCAAATGTGCGTAATTATCTTGTAGAGATTGACGAAAATTACCGTAACAATAACAATGTAACGCAAATACACAGTGATGTTTATCCGTATATAACGGCTATGGTGGCGGCGGCTAAGGCCGACGGTGTCGATTTGCGTGTATGGTCGCCGTTTCGCAGTTATGCTATTCAAAAAGACCTTTTCTTAAAGCAGGTTGAACG
>JAXJVR010000120.1:0-5730 GCA_036308405.1 Acutalibacteraceae bacterium | reverse complement strand
GTGCTCGCTTATGTTTGGTAAGGAGGTGCATCGGAATGTCAAGAATAGGTAAGAAGCCTATCACAATACCTGCAGGTGTTGAAGTAAAGATTGACGGCAACAATGTTACCGTTAAAGGCGCAAAGGGTGAACTCAACTACACCCATAACGCAGACATCACCGTTGCAGTTGAGGGAAACGAAGTTATCGTTACCCGCCCCAGTGATGATAAAGAGCATCGCTCTTTACACGGACTTACACGCACACTTATTGCAAATATGATTACCGGTGTATCTGAAGGTTATTCAAAGACACTTGAAATCAACGGTGTAGGTTACCGTGCTCAGAAACAGGGTAATAACCTTGTTATGAACCTGGGTTATTCGCATCAGGTAATTGTTCCTGAAGTTGAAGGTATTAAGATTGATGTGCCGTCTGCTAACCAGATAGTTATCAGCGGTGCAGATAAGCAGTTGGTTGGCCAGTTTGCAGCCGATGTTCGTAAAAAGAGACCCCCCGAACCTTACAAGGGCAAGGGTATCAAATACTCTGACGAACACATTCGCCGCAAAGAAGGTAAGGCCGCTAAGGGCTCTAAGAAGTAATAAAGGAGTGTATGAAATATGGTTAGCAAACCTAACAGTAATCAGGCAAGACTTAAGCGCCATGCTCGCGTTCGTTCAAAAATCAGCGGCACAGCAGCTTGTCCGCGCCTCGATGTATTCCGCTCCAACAGCAACATATATGCCCAGCTTATCGATGATGTAAACGGCGTTACACTCGCAGCCGCATCTTCAAACGAAAAAGATTTCGGTGTAAGCGGCGGCAACTGTGAGGGTGCACGCAAGGTTGGACAGTTAATCGCTGAACGCGCTGCTGCTAAAGGTATCACAGAGGTTGTTTTTGACCGCGGTGGTTACATTTATCACGGCCGTGTCAAGGAGCTTGCCGAAGGTGCCCGCGAGGGCGGCCTCAAGTTCTAAGAAGGAGGAGGAATACTTTTGGCTACAAATATTGACGCATCAACATTAGATTTACAGGAACGCGTAGTTTCTATAAACCGTGTATCCAAGACCGTTAAGGGCGGACGCATTATGAAGTTCTCTGCTTTGGTTGTAGTAGGCGATGGCAACGGTATCGTTGGTTACGGCCTCGGTAAAGCAGGCGAAGTGCCCGATGCTATCCGTAAAGGTCTCGAGGATGCAAAGAAAAATCTTATTAAAGTTTCACTTAAGGGTTCTACTATCCCACACGAAATTATTGGTGAATTCGGCGCAGGTCGCGTGCTCTTAAAACCGGCTGCTCCCGGTACCGGTGTTATCGCCGGCGGTGCAGTTCGTGCCGTTGTTGAAATGGTTGGTATTAAAGACATTCGAACAAAGTCGCTTCGTTCCAATAATCCGTGCAATGTAGTTCGTGCAACAGTTGCAGGTCTTGCTGCTCTTCGTGATGCCAGCCAGGTTGCTGCAGTTCGTGGCAAAGACGAAAAAGAAATCGTAGGTTAAGGAGGAGCAGCACTATGGCAACAAAGAAAAAGGCTGCCGGCCTTACTGTAAAGCTTATAAAGAGCACAATAGGTTCTAAAAAGGACCAAATCGCAACTGTAGAATCTTTGGGTCTTCATAAAGTCGGCGATGTTAAGGTTCAGCCTGACAATGCGCAGACCAGAGGCAAAATCAACAAGGTATCACACCTTGTAAAAATAATCGAAGACTAATTGATTTTACAAGACGGTATTAAATTTATTACCGTCAATTAAGCAAGGAGGTGCGAACAATGAAATTGCATGAATTATCTCCCGCTATGGGCTCAACAAAAGAGTCAAAGCGTATAGGCAGAGGTCATGGTTCCGGCAACGGTAAAACAGCCGGTAAAGGTCACAAGGGTCAAAAGGCTCGTGCCGGTCACGGTATGAGAATTGGCTTTGAAGGCGGTCAGATGCCTCTTCAAAGACGAATACCTAAGCGTGGCTTCAACAATATTTTTGCACAAGAGTGGATTGCAATCAATGTAGCTGCCCTCGAAGTATTTGAGGACGGTGCAACAGTTGATGCTGCTGCTTTGGCAGAAAAGAACATCATTAAAAAGGCAGATAAACCCGTAAAGGTTCTCGGCAACGGCAAGTTGACCAAAAAGCTTACCGTTAAGCTTAACGCTTTCTCTGCTTCTGCTGCAGAAAAGATAAATGCCGCAGGCGGAAAGGCCGAGGTGATCTGAGAATGTTGGAAACATTAAAAAATGCTTGGAAGGTAAAGGAAATCCGCAATAAAATTTTGTTTACTTTCTTTATAATTGCAATTTTCCGCATTGGCTCAGTTATTCCGGTGCCTTATATCAACCCTGATATGATAGCAACGGCAACAAGCGATAACAGCTTTTTCAGTTATCTGTCAATTCTTACGGGCGGCGGTCTTGAATACGGTGCAATTTTTGCTATGTCAATCACACCGTATATCAACGCTTCCATTATCATTCAACTGCTCTGTGTAGCAATTCCTTACCTTGAGCGTCTTTCAAAAGAGGGCGAAGAAGGTCAAAAGAAACTTGCTACCATAACGCGTTACACCACCGTTATCCTGTCGCTTATTCAAGGTGTTGCTTACTTCTTCTATCTTAAAGCAAGCAGTTGCTTAAGCGTTTCGGGCAAAGGCGCAGTCGTATTTGCAGGATTTGTTATTGTTATAACATTTACAGCAGGTTCGGCACTTGTAATGTGGCTCGGTGAGCAGATTGATGTTAAGGGTATCGGTAACGGTATTTCAATACTGTTGTTTGCAGGTATCCTTTCACGCGGTCCTCAGGCATTTGCTGCTTTGTGGACTTACTGGACAGAATATGACCAGTATTTTGCAGTAATCGGTATCCTTGTCGGTTTCTTGCTTATCATTGCGTTCATCGTTTGGATGACCAATGCCGAGCGCCGCATACCCGTTCAATATGCAAAGCGCGTTGTGGGTAATAAGATGTATGGCGGTCAAAACACACATATTCCGATTAAGGTTAATATGTCGGGCGTTATGCCGGTAATCTTTGCTTCATCAATTTTGATGTTGCCTACAATGATATTAAGCTTTAAGAGCAACACAACCACTTCGTTCTCTAAAGTATTGGCGCTTTTCAGCACACAGGGTGTTTTCTATGCAGTAATGTATTTTATATTGATTATTGCATTTGCGTATTTCTATTCAACAATCCAGTTTAATCCGGTGGAAATGGCTAACAACCTCCGTAAAAACGGCGGTGCAATCCCCGGTATTCGTCCGGGCAAGCCTACATCTGATTTTATTTCAAAAATCTTGTCAAGAATAACCTTAATGGGTGCGCTTTTCTTAAGCGTAATCGCAATTCTTCCTATAATTATCGGTTCTGTCGGCAAAATTAACATTTCGCTCGGCGGCACATCGGTTCTTATTATGGTTGGTGTTGCGCTTGACACGGTTCAAAATCTTGAATCTCAGATGATGATGCGTCATTATAAGGGATTTCTTGATTAAGAATTAAGGAGTATTAGTATGAAGCTCGTATTATTAGGAGCCCCTGGTGCCGGCAAAGGCACGCAGGCAGAGATAATCTCTGAAAAATATAATATTCCCACCATTTCGACCGGCAACATAATTCGTGCTGCACTTAAAAACGGCACCGAAATGGGACTTAAGGCTAAAGCTTATATCGACAGCGGCAGGTTAGTTCCCGATGATGTTGTTATCGGCATCATTAAGGAACGCCTCGCTGAAGACGATTGCAAAAAAGGTTTCATTCTTGACGGTTTTCCGCGCACAATTCCGCAGGCAGAGGCGCTTGACCAAATGGGCATCGCTGTTGACGCGGCGCTTTCTATCGAAGTCAGTGACCGCGAAATAGTAAAGCGTATGTCGGGCAGACGCGTTTGCGAAAAGTGCGGGGCAAGTTATCACACAGAATTTAAAAAGCCAAAATTAAACGATGTTTGCGATTCTTGCGGCGGCAAGCTCGTTATCCGTAAAGATGATGAGCCGGATACTGTTCTTGACAGACTCGATATCTATCATAAACAAACCGAACCGCTTAAAGACTATTACGCAAACAAAGGCAAGTTACGCACAGTCGAGGGTCAGGCAAATATAGAAGACACCACGGCTTTAGTGCTTAACATTCTTTCGGAGATATAAGTTATGATAGTCCTTAAAACCGGCCGCGAGCTTAAAGTAATGCGAGAAGCTTGCAGAATATCGGCTGAAGCATTAAGATTAGCAGGCAATGCGGTTGAACCCGGCGTTACAACAGCCGAGATTGACAGAATAGCCGAAAAATATATTTTAAGTCAGGGCGCTGTTCCTAACTTTAAAAATTATCAGGGTTATCCTGCAACCGCGTGTATATCTATCAACAACGAGGTAATTCACGGCATACCGTCTAAAAAACGCGTTATTAAATCGGGCGACATTGTTTCAATCGATTTGGGCGCAAAGTTTGACGGATACCACGGCGACAATGCCGCCACTTTCGCTTGCGGTGATATAACCGATGAAGCGAAGCGGCTGATTGATACCACCCGCGAGAGCCTTTACGAAGGCATAGCGGCGGCGGTATCTGGCGGTAGGTTAGGTGATATCGGTCATGCAATACAGCAGTATGTCGAGCAAAGGGGTTATTCCGTAGTCCGCAAATTTGTGGGTCACGGCGTGGGAACACAACTTCACGAAGCCCCCGAAGTCCCTAATTTTGGCACTCCCGGCAGAGGAATTCGCCTAATGCCCGGTATGACACTTGCCATAGAGCCTATGATTAACCAGGGCGGCTATGATGTAAAAGTCCTGCCGGACGGTTGGACAGTGCTTACCAAAGACGGTTCTTTATCGGCGCATTTTGAACATACTGTGGCAATCACACCCGACGGTCCTCAGATTTTAACAAAACCTTGAGGTGCTGTATGGTAGGTAAAATAGTGTTTTCAAAAGCGGGCAGAGACAAGACAAAACCCATGGTAATTGTGGCGCAGACCGATGAACACATCTTGGTATGCGACGGAAAAGAGCGCAAATTGGAACACCCAAAGCGCAAAAATCCAAAACATCTGCAATTTACCAATACCCGTCTTGAGCCAAACCTGTTTGAAACAAACCGAGCATTACGCAAATCGTTAAAAGCGTTTTGCAACGGTTATGAGGAGGAAATGTAATGTCAAAATCAGATATGATTGAACTTGAAGGCACCGTTGTTGAGGCAATGCCGAACGCAATGTTCAAGGTAGAAATTCAAGGCGGACATCAAATCTTAGCCCATATTTCAGGCAAGTTGCGTATGAACTTCATTCGTATTCTTCCCGGAGATAAGGTTACGGTTGAAATGTCGCCCTATGACCTGTCAAAAGGACGCATTACCTGGCGTTCAAAATAAGACAGAAAAATAGTATGATTTCAAAAATCATACCCCTAAATTTTAAGGAGGTAAAATCCAAATGAAAGTCAGACCTTCTGTAAAAAAGATTTGCGAAAAATGCAAAATCATTAAGCGCAAGGGTAAAATCATGGTAATCTGTGAAAACCCGAAGCACAAGCAGCGTCAGGGTTAATCACCCCGACCGTCGCAATTAGAAATATGGAGGTGCTTTGATAAATGGCACGTATTGCTGGTGTTGACCTTCCAAATAGTAAGAGAGTTGAAATCGGACTTACTTACATTTATGGTATCGGTCTTACAACATCTAAAAAGATTCTTGCTGACACAGGCATTGATCCTGATGTACGCGTTAAGGATCTTACAGAAGAAGAT
>JAXJVR010000119.1:0-2696 GCA_036308405.1 Acutalibacteraceae bacterium | reverse complement strand
TTTTTGATAAGGTCGGTCATTTTTATTAAATAATCGTTGCCTGCCATTGAACAAACATTTGAAACCGTGTCTTCGGTAATGTCACTGCCGGTTGACGCGCATAAATCAAGTATTGAAAGCGCGTCACGCATACCGCCGTCGGCGGCAGAGGCGATAAGTGTCGCGGCGTCATCGGTTAAATTAAGCCCCTCGTTTTCGGCTACATATTTAAGTCTGCCCACAATTTCTGCGCTGTCTATACGGCGAAAATCAAAACGCTGACAGCGTGAAAGAATTGTAGCAGGAAGTTTGTGCACCTCGGTTGTAGCAAGTATAAATACAACATGTTCGGGCGGTTCTTCAAGCGTTTTAAGCAGTGCGTTAAACGCGGCGCCTGAAAGCATATGAACCTCGTCGATAATATACACACGGTATTTTGCGGTAGCCGGCGCAAAATTAACCTGCTCGCGAAGTTCGCGAATATCGTCAACGCCGTTGTTTGAAGCGGCGTCCATTTCGACAATATCGGTAATTTCATCATTTGCTATCATACGGCAAATTTCACATTCACCGCATGGGTCGCCGCCTTTCGAGTTAAGGCAGTTTATGGCTTTGGCAAGAATTTTGGCGCAGGTTGTTTTACCTGTGCCGCGCGTGCCGGTAAAAAGATAGGCGTGAACTATTTTACCGCTGTCAAGCTCGTTTTTAAGCGTTTTGGTAATGTGGTCCTGACCTACAACATCCGAAAATTTTGTAGGACGGTATTTGCGGTAAAGCGCCTGATATGCCATATTTTTTCACCTCAAAACAAATATAAAACCTGTATCCTTGGTCGCACGAATGAACCGATTTACTATTCGCACGGAAGAAACTGCTTAATGCTGCTCGGTTCCCCGCCTGACATGGTTCGCAGCCCTCCGTCGTATAGGACCCGCCCATTCGCACGACCAAATACACAGGCTTTATGACATTATAACTTAAACCGCAAAAATTTGCAACAGTTAAATTTTAAATTATTTAAAATAATATGTATATGTGCTAATTACCATAAAATGTTGAAAATTATTCACAAAACTGTTATAATAGTTTAAATTATCCGTATTATACTATATGATGTTAAATTTTATACAGTATAAAGGGGTAGTAGTTATGTTAAGACTTGAAACATCTGCGCTTTTAAACACCGAAAAAACAATCGCGCGCGATATTTTTAAGGGCAGTAAATATCCTTTTGAAGTATTGCCTGAAATCAGCGATTTTATAAAAGAACTCGGTTTAAAGTCAGACCGTGAAAAATTTGATTGTTTGGGCGACGGTGTTTACATTGCAAAAAGCGCGACTATAGCGCAAAGCGCATATATTGCAGGTCCCTGCATAATTGATGAAAATGCCGAAATAAGACATTGCGCTTTTATACGCGGTAATGCCGTTGTGGGTAAGGGCGCAGTCGTAGGTAATTCTACCGAACTTAAAAATGTTATTTTGTTCGATGGGGTTCAGGTTCCGCATTACAACTATGTAGGCGATTCAATTCTGGGCTATAAAGCACATCTCGGTGCAGGTGCGGTAACCTCAAATGTAAAGTCTGACAAAACATTAGTCAGTGTAAGTATTGACAACCAAAAAATTGAAACAAATTTTAAAAAATTCGGTGCGATTTTAGGCGACTTTGCAGAGATAGGGTGCGGCAGCGTTTTAAACCCCGGCACAGTTATAGGCAGAAATACGGTTGTTTATCCGCTGTCGTCTGTCAGGGGATATGTTGCAGAAAATTCTATCTATAAAAATCGCAATGAAATAGTGGAGAAGTATTAAAGCATTATGGAAAAGTGGGACATTTTAAATTCTGACGGCGTGTTTACCGGCAGGACAACTTTGCGCGGTCAATGCAAATTAAAACCGGGTGAATATCATTTGGTGGTGCATATCTGGCCGGTATCATCAAACGGTGATTTTTTAATTCAACGCCGTTCTGACACAAAAAAACTTATGCCGGGCGAGTGGGCGGCTACGGGCGGTGCGGCAATATCGGGTGAAGATTCATACACCGCGGCAAACCGCGAACTTTATGAGGAATTGGGTATACCGTCGGATAAAGACAGTTTAAAAAAACTTGCCCGCATAAAGAGGCGTAATTCGCTTCTTGATGTGTGGTTTATAAATACCGATGTCTCAAAAGACGGTTTACGGCTTCAAAAAAGCGAGGTAGCCGACGCTAAATGGGTAAGCCGTGAAGAACTTGAATTTATGATTAAAAACGGCGAATTTCATAATTACGGCAGTGAGTATTTTAATACACTGTTTTCAAAAATTGATTCTTTGAGAGGTGTTACCGTATGAGTTTGAATATTTCGGGCGAAAAATGCTCGGTTTGCAAAGCGTATCTGTTTGACGAGGACGATGTTGTTTACTGCCCCGTTTGCGGTGCGCCGCATCACAGAGATTGTTATAATTCGTTAGGGCATTGCGGTTTGGAAGAGTTTCACGGAACAGACAGGCAGTATCAAAAACCGCAACCCGAACAAAAAAGTGAAGAACAACAACCGCAAAAAGAAAAGATAAACGACGGCGAAATATTATGCAGTATGTGCGGCGCCGTTTACAGTCGCGAAAGTGACGCCTGCCCAAAGTGCGGCGCGCCGAACGTTTCAAAAATGGGCGGAAGATTTGTCACCTTTGATTTTTTAGGCGGTGTTCCGTCGGATATGGATTTAGGT
>JAXJVR010000118.1:0-10308 GCA_036308405.1 Acutalibacteraceae bacterium | reverse complement strand
TATCACCGTAATCAACCTCATATTTAATGCCGCAACTTTCAAAGAAAGAAGAGGAATAACTGCTTGCAATATTGGCAAACGAGCAAAATCCCAAACCTATTAAAATAAAGGGGAGCGCCGTTTGCTTTTGCGGTTTACCAAGCTTTAATAAGTCGCCTATTTTAAAGCCTGCGCATCTTGCCGCTATCGGAAAAGGCACCAAAAACATAAGGCAGGACAAAATTATCTGCATAACCTGTTGAAAAGCCGCGTCTTGCGAAAGCTCTACCGCGCTGTTATATGACATACCTGCCACATTTACGGTAAAAAAGATATAGACAAACGACCACACATAAACAACAAGCGACAAACAAAGTGCCGGCACGCCTACGGCGGCAGCCGTTCTGCGAATTTCCTTTTTTTGTCGGTATGTTTCGGGCGTAAAACCGTAAGGCGCATAACCTACGGAATTGTTGAAATTATTTTCGCTTTGCGGCGGTTGTTGAGTTTGATTTGCCGTTTGGTTATCATTTGTAAAATTGTTTTCTTCAAACATCAGAAAATACTCCTTTTAATAGGTATTTCCTCAAAACCTTAATTTAATTATGACAAGGGCGGAATTTTATTCCGCCCAAAAAATTATTCTTCGGTTTCGGCTTCGCCTTCTACCGCGCCTGCATCGGCGTCGGCGGCTTCGGGGGTATCGTTAACCTCTGCCTCGTCATGTTCTGCCTTTGCAACCGAAAGTATTCGCTCGCCCTCGGCAACGCGCATTACGCGCACGCCTTTTGCGGGACGCGCAAATTCGGATATTGTGTCACCGAAGATACGAATTACTATGCCGTTAGAAGCAATCATAATTATATCCTCATTTTTCTCTATAGGAAGAACTGCGGCAACATCACCGTATTTTTCTACGCGGTAATTTGTAAGACCTTTACCGCCTCTTGACTGCAAGCGGTAGCACGAAATCGGACTTATTCTGCCGTAACCGGTTTCGGTAACGGTCAAAATTCTGGTGTCGTCTTTGCAAAGCGCCATATCGACAACCATATCGTCTTCCGCCATATTTATTGCCTTAACGCCGCGCGCTGTTCTGCCCATTGAGCGCACCTGATGCTCGTTAAAGTGAATAGCCTTACCCTTTTTGGTAGCAACAAGCAGGTTGTTGTCACCGTCGGTCATACGAACATGGGCAAGTTCGTCATCATCGTCAATGGATATTGCAATAATACCGCTCTTTCGGGTATTTTTAAAGTCGGAAAGCTTTGTGCGCTTTACAATACCTTTGCGTGTAATCATACAGATGTATCTCTCGTCTTCGTCATCTGCGGTTACGGGTATTATTACATTTATCTTTTCGCCCGACATAAGCGGCACAACATTTACAAGGTTCATACCCTTTGCCGTGCGCGAGCCTTCGGGAATTTCATACGCCTTTATTCTGTAAACTCTGCCCAAATTACTGAACAGCATAATGCGGTCATGCGAAGAGCAGACAAACATATTTTCGACGCTGTCTTCTTCACGGGTGGTCATACCCGTAATTCCGCGTCCGCCACGGTTTTGAACATTATATGTGTCGGACGGCAAACGCTTAATATAACCGTTAACCGTTTTTGTAATAACACATTCTTCGCAGGGAATAAGGTCTTCTATATCAACCTCGCCCGCAACATCGGATATTTCGGTGCGGCGGTCATCGCTGAATTTATCGCGCAAATTCAAACTTTCGGTCTTGACAATATCAAGAATTCTTTGACGCGAAGCAAGAATTTCATCACATTCTTTAATAAATGCTAATTTTTCATCTAATTCGTCAAGTATTTTTTGTTTTTCAAGACCTGCAAGTTTACCGAGCTGCATCTGCACAATGGCGGTGGTCTGAACATCGTCAAAACCGAATCTTTCGGTAAGGGCTTCCTTACTTTCGGGAATTGTTTTTGAGTTTCTTATAATTGCGATAACTTCATCAATAAAGTCAAGCGCCGTGCGCAACGCTTCAAGAATATGCGCGCGTTCAGCCGCTTTTTTACGGTCAAACTCGGTTCTTCTGCGAACAATTTCATACTGAAAATCAATGCTGTTTTGAAGCATTTCTTTAAGAGTAAGAATCTGCGGTTTGCCGTTTACTATTGCAAGCAAAATTGCGCCGAATGTGCTTTGAAGCGATGTATAACTGTAAAGTTTGTTAAGAACAACCTGCGGATTTGCGTCACGCTTTATGTCTACTACAATTCTTAAACCGCCGTCGCGTTTTGAAGAATAGTCTACAACATCTTCTATACCTTCAATTTTCTTTTCGGTAGCAAGGTCATATATATGCTTTACAAGGTCTTTTTTACGAACTTTGTAAGGAATTTCGGTAATTACTATTCTGAATTTGCCGTTTTTAGTTTCTTCAATTTCGGCTTTACCGCGAACAATTATTTTTCCGCGTCCGGTAGCATAAGCCGCGCGAATACCGCTTCTGCCCATAATAATGCCGCCTGTCGGAAAATCAGGTCCCTTTATGTGCTCACAAAGTTCGGGCAGGTCGGCGTCGGGGTTGTCTATAAGACAGCACATAGCGTCGATAACCTCGCCCAAATTATGCGGGGGAATTTCGGTAGCCATACCTACGGCGATACCGCTTGAACCGTTTACCAAAAGTTGCGGAAAACGAACCGGCAGAACCTCGGGCTCTTCGAGACGGTCATCATAGTTAGGCACCATATTAACGGTATCTTTTTTAATGTCGTCAAGCATACTATATGAGAGTCGGTTCATTCTTGACTCGGTATATCTGTATGCAGCGGCAGGATAGCCGTCTATATTACCGAAGTTTCCGTGTCCGTCTATTAAAGGATAACGGAGTGAGAAATCTTGCGCCATACGAACCATTGCTTCATAAACGCTGGCGTCACCGTGCGGATGATAACGACCGAGAACCGTTCCGACGGTATCGGCGCACTTGCGGTATTTGCTGTCGGGGGTAAGTCCGTTTTCATACATTGTGTAAAGTATACGGCGGTGAACCGGCTTTAAACCGTCGCGCACATCGGGCAACGCACGGCCTACAAGCACCGACATAGAATACTGCAACATACTTGTTTTAACTTCATCGGTAATTTCTACCGGAACAATATTGGTTTGCTCGCTTTCGGGCCAATAAACATTTTCTTGTTTTGCCATTTTTCTCTCTCCTTTCCTTAAATATCAAGGTCTGTCGCATAAATTGCGTTTTCTTCGATAAATTTGCGTCTTGGTTCTACCTCTTCACCCATAAGGATGGTAAAGGTTTCGTCAGCCATTGCGGCGTCTGCCATATTTACTCTTAAAAATGTTCTGCGTTCGGGGTCGAGTGTGGTTTCCCAAAGCTGTGAGGGGTCCATTTCACCGAGACCTTTATAACGCTGAACATCAACGCCCGCGCCGAGTTCTTCCATCTTGGCGGTTTTTTCTTCATCGGTAAACACATCAAAATGCTTTTTACCCTTTGATATGCGGTAAAGGGGCGGTTGCGCTAAATAAATATGTCCCGTTTCTATAAGTTCCGGCATATAGCGGAAGAAAAATGTAAGCAACAGTGTTCTGATATGGCTTCCGTCGACATCGGCATCGGCCATAATTACAATTTTGTCGTAACGCAGTTTGTTTATATCAAAATTTTCACCTATGCCCGTGCCGAGCGCGGTTATAACCGGTGTCAATTTGTCATTGCCGTAAACCTTATCTTCGCGTGCTTTTTCAACATTAAGCATTTTACCCCAAAGAGGCAATATTGCCTGATAGGTTGCGTTTCTGCCTTCTACCGCACTGCCGCCCGCAGAATCACCCTCGACGATGTATATCTCGGTTTTGGTCGGGTCGTTTGAAATACAGTCGGTAAGTTTTTCGGGCATACGGGTTTTACTGCCTATGCCTGCCTTATTTCTTGAAGCTTCACGCGCTTTTTGCGCGGCTTCGCGCGCATTTGAAGCAGCGATTGCCTTATCTATAACTATTTTTGAAGAATTCGGATTTTCTTCAAAATATTTATAAAGCTGGTCGTTTACAATATCACGCACAAGCTGACCCACAGATGTGTTACCAAGTTTTGCTTTTGTTTGGCTTTCAAACTGCGCGTCGGCAAGTTTAACCGAAACAACGGCAACCAAACCTTCCATAATATCGTCGGCTTTAAGGTTGTCTGAAGATTCTTTAATCTTTTTAAAATCGTGCGCGTATTTGTTTACAACGCGGGTAACAGTCTGGCGGAAAGCCTGTTCGTGTGTTCCTCCGTCGATTGTATGTAATGTGTTTGCAAATGATAAAATCTTGTTATCGTAAGCCGTAGACCAAAGCAGAGCTATCTCAGCAGTTTCATCGCCCTTTGAGCCCGAAAGATAAATAACATCATCTATAATGCTTTCTTTTTTTATGCCTGCAAGCAGATATTCAACATAAGATTTTATACCGCCCTCAAAGCAAAGGTCATCGCTTTTGCCTATTGTTAAAATATTTTCATCGGTGCGCTTATCGTTAAGAACTATACGAATACCCGCATTAAGAAATGCCTGTTCGCGCAAGCGGTTAAGAAGTGTATCGTAATCATAGGTTGTGGTGTCGGTAAAAATAGTGGGGTCGGGTTTAAATGTAACGGTAGTGCCGGTTTCATCGGTTGTGCCGATAACCTCAAGGTCAGACACAATAATACCCTTTTCATACCGCTGTTTATAAACATTTTTACCGTCTCTTACCTCAACCTCAAGCCAATTTGAAAGGGCATTAACAACCGAGGCACCAACGCCGTGCAATCCGCCCGATACCTTGTATCCGCCGCCGCCGAATTTACCGCCTGCGTGAAGTATTGTGAAAACAACTGTAACCGTAGGTATTCCTTTTTGGGCGTTTATTCCCACAGGTATGCCGCGGCCGTTATCGCAAACACGAATAATACCGTCATCTAAAATATCTACTTCAATCTTTGTGCAATAACCTGCCAACGCTTCGTCAATAGAGTTATCCACTATTTCATAAACCAAGTGGTGCAAACCGCGCTCGCCGGTAGAGCCTATATACATACCGGGGCGTTTGCGGACTGCTTCCAATCCTTCAAGAACCTGTATAGACGATTCATCATATTTTTCGGTAACAGGTAAATTTAGTTCGTCGCTCATTTTTAATCTCCTTTTTATAATGAGTCTATGTAACCCGTGCGCTTAAGCAGGGTAGATGATGAAATTTGTGATATATAAACCTTTATATCATCTTTATTTTTGCCGGCTACAACAAAAGAACGGGGCAAATCGTAACTGACGGTTATTACCCTGCCTGCCTTTTCGGCTTTTTTTAAAAAATCTCGCGTTCTTTTTGAAACCGATGTATTTTCAAGGTCAAAAATACCGATTATTTCATTTGTAGGCAACATTATGTTATTTCCTAAATGTATATACATTACACAATTCCGCCTTTTTTTATTTTGATAATTTTGCCTTGCTTTAAATTTTTTATATTAGAAACATCACAGCAGGTTATAAACGACTGCCAGTTTCTTATATGGTTTAAAATGTAATTCTGTCGGTTTTCGTCAAGCTCGCTCATAACATCGTCAAGAAGACAAATCGGATATTCACCGCTTATTTCTTTTATAACCTCGGCTCCTGCAAGTTTAAGAGAAAGCGCAACACTGCGTTTTTGACCCTGCGAGCCGTAACTGCGAGCCGAAATACCGTTTATTTTAAAATTTATATCGTCGCGGTGCGGACCTACCGAAGTAGAAGCTGTATACATATCCTTTTCACGCGAATTTTCTAACATTTTTGTGTTTATTTCTTCGCCGTTTTTAAGAGTGTATTCGCTTGAAATTTCTTCTTTTCCGCCTGAAATGCCCGAATAAATATTATTTATGTAGGGCGAAAGTTTGTTTAAATAATTTTTTCGGTATTTTATAATTTTATTACCTTTATCTACAATTTCCTGCTCAAAAATTTCAAGCATTATAGACACTGTTTTATCATAACGGTAATCTTTTATAATTTTATTTCTTTGTTGAACCGCGCGATTATAACTGCGTAAAATTTCAATATAATTAGGATAAAGCTGACCTATTGAAATGTCTAAAAACCTGCGTCTTTTATCGGGACCGTCAACAATTATATTAAGGTCGCTCGGTGAAAAAATTACGGCGTTGAATTTGCCCGCCAGATTTGCCGTGCTTTGAAGTTTTTTATCGTTAAAAAAAGCATTTCTTTTTTCATTAAATTCTATTTTTGCATTGTTTTCAATGCCGTTTAAAATATAACGTACTTCTGTTTTTGCGCTTTTTTCACCGAATTTAATAAAAGAGCTGTCGGCAGTATTTCTGAAACTTTTTGCGCCCGAAAAAAGCCACAGCGCTTCTATTATATTTGTTTTACCCTGCGCGTTTTCACCGCAAATAACATTTATTTCTTTATCAAATTTCAAAAATAAAGAAGAAATATTTCTGAAATTTTTTATTTTTATATTATTTACAGTCATTTTTTACACAAAATTCAATATTTTCAAACTTTACTGTATCACCGTTATAAAGTTTTTTTCCGCGCATGGTGCAAATTTGACCGTTAACATAAACCAAACCGTCTTGTATAACCATTTTGGCTTGACCGCCGGTTCCTACTGCGCCCGAAAATTTAAGTGCGGAATCAAGTCTTATAAAATCTTCTTTTATAAAAATTTCTTTCATTTATTTTAACCTCATAGGCATTATAAGATAAAGCATTTTATTATCTTCATTTTCTGCCGGAGTAATTGTAACGCCGGCGTTTGAACCGTTGAATTTTATAACAATTTTATCCGACTCGCACGCTTTAAGAGCATCTAACAAATAACGGCTGTTAAGACCTATTTCAAAATCTTCGCCCTCAAGCTCTATATTTAATTTTTCTTTTGCGCGGCCTAATGATGTTGCGCAGCTTATGTTAAGTTCATCATGATAAAAAGCACATCTTATAGGCGTAGAAAAGGTATCGTTTATAAGCAAAGATACGCGCTCTATACTGTCGGTAATTTCACCGTTTTCGATTTCTATACACTGTTTATATTCGGTGGGTATAATCTTTTCGTAATTTACAAATTCACCCTCAAGCAAACGCGAAATAAATACATAACCGTCAATTTTAAATAAGATAAGTCTTTTACCTACCTTTATTTCAATATTTTCGGTGTTTTCATCTATAAGCTTTACTACTTCGTTAAGCGCTTTGCCCGAAACTATAAATTCTGTGTTGTTTTCTATGTTTATATTTTTTCTTCTTATAGCAAGGCGGTATCCGTCTATTGCGACAAACTGCAAAACACCGTCTTTAACCGAAATATTGATACCTGTAAGGATAGGTCTTGTTCCCTCTATCTGTGAAACGGCAAAAATTGTGCCCTTTACCATTTCAACAAAATCTTCACCCTTTAAAATTAAATTTTCACCGTCGGTAAGTGAGGGCATTTCGGGAAAATCGCTTGCCTGCATACCCATAATGTCAAAAACGGCTTCTCCGCTTTTTATATGGCAAACAAGGCGGTCATCACATTCTATTTCAACATCTATACCGCGAAGTTTTCTTAAAATTTCGGCAAGAAGGCGGGCGTTTATAACAATATCGCCCTCTTGTTCGCACGAAGCATATATTTCTTTTTTCATTCCCATTTCAAGATTATAAGAAGAAAGGGTAAGTAAACCTTGTTCTGCCGAAAGCAAAATACCCTCAAGCACGGGCATAGAACTTTTTGAACCGACTGTTTTTTGCATTTTTAAAACAGCGTCAAGAAATTCTGCGCGGGCAACTCTGAATTTCATAAAAATTTCCTCCGTTTTTGTAAAAATAAAAAGTAAATTTTAACAGTAATAATAGGTGGTGTTAAAAGTGTTAATAAGTCTTAAAAAGGCTTGTCTTAAAGCAAATTTGCGGTTTAAAAACCTATTTAATAAAAGTTTGAAAAAATTAAATATTTTTTTAAGATGTTAATAATGTTAAAAATTCAAGTTTAATTAACCTTAAAAGTGTGGAAAACTTTTACTGTGAATTTTTAAGATTTTTTATAATATCATCTATAAGTTCTTTTTCATAAGGCTTGTCTAACAAAAATTTTTCAATGTTTTGAACACTGTAAAGCACGGTTGTGTGGTCTTTGCCGAAAGCCTCGCCTATAGCTTTGTAAGAAAGCTTTGTAATCTCACGCGTTATATACATTGCTACCTTTCGGGCTAAAACAATGTTTTGTTCGCGGCGGTTTGAAAGAATATCGGCTTCTGAAATATTATAAGACCTTGAAACTTCGCTTATAATTTTTTCAACAGTTACGGGCGCCGATTCGGAATCGTTTATAATATCTTTTATAAAGCCCTGAACTATTGATATATTAGGTTTTTTGTTTTCTATCTTTATAAGGGCGTTAATTTTTTTCATAACGCCTTCAATCTGTCTTGTATTTGATTTAATTTTTTCTGCAATATAGAAAACTAAATTTTCATCAAGTTCAAAATCGTATTGCTGTGCTTTTCGGTTTATAATACCTACCCTTGTTTCAAAATCGGGAAGGGTAATATCTGCCGCAAGACCTGCGGAAAGGCGTGACTTAATACGCTCGTCCAAAGTTTTAATATCTTTAAGCGGACGGTCAAGAGTAACGATAATTTGCTTATTATTTTGATAAAGAGCGTTAAAAGTATTAAAAAATTCTTCCTGTGTAGATTCTTTTCCGGCAATGAACTGAATATCGTCAACCATTAAAACATCTAAATTGCGGTATTTATTGCGAAAATCGTCTATTGTTCCCATACCGAGTTTACCTTCGTGAAGAGATTTTATAAGTTGATTTGTAAAATCTTCACCGCGGACAAATTCAACCTTTTTGGTCGGAAACTTTTTCTTTATGTGGTTTTTAATAGCAAGCATAAGGTGTGTTTTACCAACGCCCGAAGGACCGTAAATAACCAAAGGGTTATAAATTATGGTAGGACTTTCGGCAACCGCCAAAGAAGCGGCGTGGGCAAAACGGTTTGTTGAGCCTACAACAAAATTATCAAATGTAAAAAATGTTTCAAAGGTAAGACCTTCGCAGTCTTCGTCTTCTTCTTTAATTATCGGTTTTTCTTCTTCAAAAACTACAAACTTTGCGGGAATTTTAATTCCCATAACCTTTTCAACGGCGTTGTTTATAATATCTTTATAAACATCTTGAATAATATCTTTAGTGTATTTATTGTTTGCAACAATTACAAATTCATCGCTTGCAATTTTTTCAAGTTTCAGCGATTTAAAAAAAGTATCAAAAGCAACTTCCGAAATTTCGCTTTTACATTCTTCACAGACGGCGTTCCAAATATCATCATTAGAATTAAGCGCCATTTTTATTCCCCCTTAATATAATAAATATATATAATATAATAATATTAAAACATATAAACACAGTATAGCACAAGTTATTAACTTTTTCAACTAAAAACAGTTAATTTTAACTGACATCTTTTAAGTAAAAAAAATTAGTCTTTTGATTCTATAATATTTTTAACATTTTGCATTTTTAAATCAAGCTCTGCGCTCATTTGGGCGCACTCTGAAAGTTCGTTTGAGGTAAGATTTGTAATATATTCGGGCAGATTTTTTTTGTAACGCAGTTTATGCTCAAGATTTGCCCAAAATTCCATTGCTATTGTGCGAAGCTGAACCTCTACCTTCATAATGCGTTTTTCGTTTTGCAGAAAAATCGGGACTTCTACCACTAAATGAAGACTGCGATAACCGTTTTCTTTAGGATTTTTTATGTAGTCTTTTCTTGTTATCAAAGTTATATCGTCCTGACTTAAAAGACAGTCGGCAAGGGTATAAATATCGTCTATAAAAGAGCAGATAACCCGGACCCCCGCAATATCGTGTATTTCATTTTCAATAGAAGAAAGCGTAAGAGGAAGATTTCTTCTTTCAAGCTTTTCTATTATACTTTCGGGTGACTTTATCCGTGTTTTTATGTTTTCGATAGGATTGCGTTCATATTCGAGCGAAAACTGCTCATTAAGCACGCGGAATTTTGTTTCTATCTCATAAACCGCGCACTGATAGCATGACATAATAAAACGCAATCTTTCGGCGTATTCTGCTATATTTTCTAAAGAATTTTCGTTTAAGTAAACAACCAACTTTTCTGCTATGGCGGAATAATTTTTTGTTTCTTTTGAAACAGAACTTACAAAAGTTTTTGATTTATCGTTTTTTTCCATATTTTTTCTCCTGATTTTATTTTTAACTATAAAATTTTAATCTTTGACTCCCTCTGATGAGGGAGGTGGATTTTGCGTAGCAAAAGAAGAGAATATAAAAAATAAAAAAATAT
>JAXJVR010000117.1:0-2095 GCA_036308405.1 Acutalibacteraceae bacterium | reverse complement strand
TATCACATAAATTATATTCTTTTTAGGCATATTAAACCACTTGTAAACATTTTTGATAACCCTTGCCTCATTTTTTCGGTTTTCAAATGTTCTTCGAAAAAATGCATTTCTGTCATCTCGCATAGAGTACAACGGCTCTTGAATGTTATATCCAATATAACCGGCCTTGTACATTCTAACCCATAAATCATAGTCTTCAACACGCTTGTAGTCCATTGACTCGCTGTAACCGTCAACTGATTTAATTGCTTCGGTTCTTACCATACATCCCGCGTGACAGAATTGAGATCCTGTAATAAAATCTTGCTTTTGCGGTTTTTCCTTATATTTTATAACCCTATATATACCACCATCATCGTATAAATTCATATTACAACTGACTATTGCATATTCAGGATGCTCTTCCAAAACTGCTATTTCCTTTTCAAACCTAGTAGGGTCACAAACATCATCGCCGTCCATTCGGGCAACATATTTACCGCTTGCCACCTCAATACATCTGTTTAAAGTCGGAGCCAATGTCAAATTCTTTTCATTTTTTATTACTTTAATTCTTGAATCTTTTTCTGCGATTTTTTGCGCAACCTCTAATGTATTATCAGTTGAACAGTCATCGCACATAATAAGCTCCCAATCGGTAAAAGTCTGATTTATTATGCTGTCAACCGCTTCTTCGAGCGTATCTGCGCAATTATATATTCCCATCAAAACGGACACTTTCGGCATATAAATCTCCTTAACTATTTAAAATAAACATCTTTAAGTTCGTCCACTACATTTCTATCTGTAAAAAGCTCTGCTTTCTCAAGTGCCGGTTTTGCATAGAACGACGGATTATCCAGCACCTTGATAATTCTGTCAGCAAAACCGTCAATGTCGGTTGCATCTACAATAAATCCGTTCACTCCGTCTTCTACAAGCTCTCTGTGACCTCTGTTATTTGATGCAACAACCGCATCACCGCACAGCATTGCTTCTATAACATTAAGAGGCAAACCCTCTCTGAAACTACAGGCAACTAAACAGTCGGCAATATTATAATATTTATTGAGCCGGAGGGTATATCCCAAAAACTCAACATTATTTTCAAGACCGTTTTCTTTTACAAGATTTGTAAGATTATCAAGTTCAGGTCCGTTACCTGCAATAAACAGTATGGCTGTCGGATACCTTTCGACAACCTTTTTCATTGCGAGTATTGCAGTCTTTTGATTTTTATTAGGCAATAATTCGCCAACATTTACAATCACTTTGGTATCTTCAGTTATGCCGAGTTCTTCTATTGTTGATTTCTTTTCTTCATCACTAAAAGCATAATACTTACTGCTATTTGCGCCCACACCGTGAATACGCTCAACCTGACAATGAAATTTTTTGCTGGCAAGTTTGTAGTCTTCTTCTGTAATAGTAATCAGTTTATCGGTAAGTCTTGAAGAAAACTTTTCTATAGGGTAATAAATAAGCCAATTCTTTTTAGGTGCGCCTTGATAAAAATGAAAACCGTGTGCTGTATAAAACACCTTCGTTCCATTTTTCTTGCGATACTTATTAGCAGCCAAGCGAGTAACCATTCCACCCATAGGTGTATTAGTGTGTATAATTTCATACTCGTTTTGAGCCAGTACCTTTGAAAGTTCTTTGTAAGCCTTAATGTTCCTTATGCTGAACGGAGATCGGTCAAACGGAATATCAAAAACTTTATCAGCATATTCCATTGCAAGACCGTTCTTTTCGACTAAATTGTCTCTTGCGGCAACATGAACCTCATAGCCATTCTCTTTGAGCAACTTCATAAGCGGCTTATGAAACTGACATATATGACTTTGCACTGTAGCGGTTAAAAGCACCTTCATAAATTAACTTCTTCCTTTTTAGAATGGCAAAATTGAATTGATAGTAAAAATCACATTCAAAGCAAATGCTCTAAAGTTTGTTTCTTTCATATTTATAACGCGAATATTCATATCTGCTAATTCAGAATTTAAGTATTTTTTCATATCTAAATGATGCTGATCTGAAATTCGTTTTTCAAGCGGAACACGGAACATTAAATCTAAAAATCTTCTGTTATTGTAAATAAATGTAATATCAAAAC
>JAXJVR010000116.1:0-20070 GCA_036308405.1 Acutalibacteraceae bacterium | reverse complement strand
TTGGATTAAAGAAGCAACCGAAAAACGCGGTCTTCTTAACTATCGCACAACAGCCGACTGTGTTCCGCATTTGCTTGATAAAAAGAATGTGGATATGCTTACAAGACAGGGCGTATTTACCGAAGACGAGTTAAAATCAAGATATGAAATTACACTCGAAAACTACTGCAAGACAATAGTTATTGAGGCAAATACCATGGTAAATATGGCAAAAACACAGATTGCTCCGGCTATTGAAGCCTATGCTTCGGATGTCGCAAAAGCGGCTACCGCTAAAAAAGCTTTAGACCAAGCGCTCGCCTGCAGTTATGAAACAAATATTGTAAGAAAACTTTCGGCTTTAACCGACAGAATTGCGGTTAAGTCAGACGAACTCGAAAATGCCGTTTTGGCACTTGACAATGCCGAAAATGTAGGTGAGGAATCAGAAATGATTCGCGATGAAGTTCTTGTAAAGATGAGCGAACTCAGAATGCCTTGTGACGAGGCTGAAACGCTTGTTTCTAAAAAGTATTGGCCCTATCCGACTTACGGCGATTTGCTGTTCGGTGTTAAATAAAGAAAGAGGATGATTTGAATGGATGAAGCAATCAGAGAGTTAGTTGCAGAAGCCACGCAGGGCGAAGTATTCGCCGTCTGGTTTCTGATAGGTGCGGCGCTTGTGTTCTGGATGCAGGCAGGCTTTGCAATGGTTGAAGCCGGATTTACACGCGCAAAGAATACCGGTAACATTATTATGAAGAACCTTATGGACTTCTGTATCGGTGCCGTTGTATTCATACTTATAGGCTTTAGTTTACTTATGGGCGAAGACCTTTTAGGATTTATCGGCAAACCCGGTTTTGATATATTTACAGCCTATGCCGATTTTGATTTTTCAAGTTTTGTGTTTAACCTTGTTTTCTGTGCTACTACCGCAACGATTGTTTCGGGCGCTATGGCAGAAAGAACAAAATTTTTATCATACTGCATTTATTCAGCGGTAATTTCGGCGCTTATCTACCCGATTGAAGCACACTGGATTTGGGGCGGCGGTTGGCTCAGCCAACTCGGTTTCCACGATTTTGCCGGTTCTTGCGCAATTCACATGGTAGGCGGTATCGCCGCTTTGGTTGGCGCTACAATACTCGGACCCCGTATCGGCAAATTTCAAAAAGATGAAAACGGTAAGGTTACAAAAGTTAATGCCTTCCCCGGTCACAGTATTGCGCTCGGCGCTTTGGGTGTATTTATCCTTTGGCTCGGTTGGTATGGATTTAACGGCGCTGCCGCAACCTCTGTAGCACAGCTTGGCTCTATATTCCTTACAACAACAATGGCTCCTGCGGTTGCAACGGTTGTTTGTATGATATTTACTTGGCTTAAATACGGAAAACCCGATGTTTCAATGTGCCTTAACGCTTCACTTGCAGGTTTGGTTGCAATTACCGCAGGTTGCGATGTAACCGATGCCTTGGGCGCTTCGGTTATAGGCGCTGTTGCAGGTCTTTTGGTAGTATTCGGCGTATGGCTTCTTGACCACAAACTTCATATTGACGACCCCGTAGGCGCTGTTGCGGTTCACTGCTTTAACGGTATTTGGGGAACAATCGCAGTAGGCTTGTTTGCTACCGATTCAGCCCCCGGTTATGCTATAGCAAACGCTTCGGGTAAAACTCTTACCGGTTTGTTCTACGGTGGCGGATTTGAACTTTTAGGCTTACAACTTTTAGGCTTTGTAACGGTTGCCGCTTGGGCTGCGGTTACAATGACAATTACATTCTTTGTAATCAAAGCTTTGGTTGGTTTGCGTGTCAGCCGTGAAGAAGAAATCACCGGTCTTGATGAGACCGAGCACGGTTTACCGAGCGCTTATGCAGGCTTTGCAATGTTGCCCGAATATATTGACGAGGGCGTTCAGGCTCCCGTTGCGGTGGACGGCGATGTTCCTGTAGCAGACGCTGTTCCGGTTAAGAAAGTTCCTACATTTGATGAAGGCGCCGATAAGTTTACCAAGATTGAGATTATATGCAAAGAATCAAGATTTGAGGCTCTTAAAGCCGCTATGATGGAAATCGGAATTACCGGTATGACGGTATCGCATGTTCTCGGTTGCGGTGTTCAAAAGGGTAAACCCGAATATTATCGAGGTGTCCAGGTTGAAGCAAATCTGTTACCTAAAATTCAGGTTGACATAGTTGTAAGTGCCGTTCCCGTAAGAACTGTTATTGAAACTGCTAAAAAGGTGCTTTACACAGGTCACATCGGCGACGGTAAGATATTTGTTTACGATGTTGAAAATGTTGTAAAAGTTCGCACCGGCGAAGAAGGCTTTGAAGCTTTGCAGGATGTTGAATAACATCAGATTTTGTAATAATTTAATATTCTGCAAAAGCAGAAAAGTTTATCCGACAGCATTATTATAATGATTATAGAATGTCGAAACGCTCAGAGCGTTTCAACAAGCCGATATAATCGGCTTTGCCAATTCAAATTATATGTAATTTGAATTGGCTCGATATTCATTGCAATGGTTAAGAGCAAATTTTCATTGAAAATTTGTTACCAAATCATAGATTTGGTGTCGAAATAGTGCTTAAACGCGCTATTTCGACCCTCTATAATTATTATAACGGGCAAAGTAATCAGTGCGCATTAAGCGCACTGATTACTGACGGT
This sequence comes from Acutalibacteraceae bacterium, assembly GCA_036308405.1. GTDB lineage: Bacteria > Bacillota > Clostridia > Oscillospirales > Acutalibacteraceae > UBA737. The sequence goes on along the minus strand of JAXJVR010000116.1, from coordinate 17,412 downwards.
TATTAGAGAGGAACTGAAAATTTATGTGTTCAATTATGGGATATTGCGGTGCCGACGCTCCGATGAATGTATTTTCGGACGGTTTTAAAGAAACCGTGTCGCGCGGACCCGACGACAGCAGAATTATAGATACGGGCAAGGGACTTTTAGGCTTTCACCGCCTTGCCATTATGGGACTTACCCCGGACGGTATGCAACCGTTTGAGCTTGACGGCAGTTATGTTGTATGCAACGGTGAAATTTACGGCTTTGAAAAACTTAAAGAAGATTTAAAGCAAAAAGGTTATGAATTTAAAAGTGATTCCGACTGTGAAATACTGTTACCGCTTTACCGCGAATACGGCACGGATATGTTTGCTATGTTAGACGCGGAGTTTGCCTGCATTATTTTTGACGGTAAAACGGGCGAGTATATCGCCGCGCGCGACCCTATAGGAATTCGTCCGCTTTATTACGGTTATGATAAATCGGGTATTATTCTTTTTGCAAGCGAGGCAAAAAACCTTGTCGGCATTTGCGATAAAATAATGCCGTTCCCACCCGGTCATTACTATAAAAAAGGCGAATTTATATGCTATAACGATATAGCAAAAGTAGACGCTGTGTGTCACGATGACCTTGAAACAGTTTGCAAAAATATACATAACAAGTTGGTTGCCGGTGTAGAAAAACGCCTTGTAGCCGATGCCAAGGTCGGCTTTTTGCTTTCGGGCGGTCTTGATTCGTCGCTTGTTTGCGCCATCGCCGCAAAAAAGAGCAAAACCCCGATTAAAACCTATGCTATAGGTATGAGCGAGGATGCCATTGATTTAAAATATGCAAAGCAGGTTGCCGATTACATAGGCAGTGAGCATAAAGAAATTTATATGACGCCAGATGATGTGCTGTCTTCTCTTGAAGATGTCATACATCTGCTCGGCACTTATGATATAACTACAATAAGGGCAAGTATGGGTATGTATCTTATATGCAAGGCAATTCATGAACAGACCGATGTCAGAGTTTTGCTCACGGGTGAAATTTCGGACGAACTGTTCGGCTACAAATATACCGATTTTGCGCCCAATGCCGAAGAATTTCAAAAAGAGTCGCAAAAGCGTGTGCGCGAACTGCATATGTATGATGTTTTGCGCGCTGACCGTTGCATTTCGGTAAACTCACTTGAGGCGCGTGTGCCTTTCGGCGACCTTGATTTTGTAAAGTATGTAATGTCTGTAGACCCCGAACTTAAACTTAACAAATACGGTAAAGGCAAATATCTGCTTCGCCATGCTTTTGAAGAGGGCGATTATCTTCCGCACGATATTTTATGGCGTGAAAAAGCGGCTTTTTCGGATGCGGTAGGTCATTCTATGGTAGATTATCTGAAAGAATATGCCGAAAATCGTTATACTGACGAGCAGTTTGAAAGCCTTTCGCAAAAATACGATTATGCCCGTCCTTTTACAAAAGAATCTTTGCTTTACCGCGAAATATTTGAAAAGTATTATCCCGGTCAGGCGCAGATGGTTGTCAATTTTTGGATGCCCAATAAGAACTGGGAAGGCTGTAATGTTAACGACCCGTCTGCCCGCGTGCTTTCAAACTACGGTGACAGCGGAAAATAATCAATTTTTAAATTGTTCGCCTTATACTAAAAACACAAAAATTCCCGATTAAAATCGGGGATTTTTTATGCCCTAACAGTTGACAAAACAGAAATAAAATAGTATAATTAACCGAGTAAAAGCGCAGTTGTGTTTGTGCAACCGCTTTTTGATATAAGTTAAGTAAAGGCAATGGTGTCTTTAATGTTTAGACATTAAAGCTCTCGTTGTCTTTTTTTTAGCTTAAAATTAAATTCAACGGGGGAAAACACTATGGTAAAAAAAGGACAACTTTACGAAGGAAAGGCAAAAAAGGTTTTTGCTACAGATGACCCGCAACTGCTTATCGTTGATTATAAAGACGATGCAACCGCATTTAACGGTCTTAAAAAAGGCACAATATCGGGTAAGGGCGTTATAAACAACCGAATGAGTAATCTGCTTATGCAAAAACTTGAAAAGGCAGGAATTCCTACCCATTTTGTAGAGGAGTTAAGCGAACGCGAAACACTTGTAAAAAAGGTAGATATTGTTCCGCTTGAAGTAATTATCCGCAACATTGCCGCAGGCTCTTTTTCAAAGCGTTACGGCGTTGAAGAGGGTGTTGTTTTTGATGAGCCGACTATTGAATTTTCATACAAAAACGATGAGCTCGGTGACCCGCTTATCAATGATTATCACGCTTTGGCATTAAAACTTGCCACAAAAGAAGAAATCGAAACAATTAAAAAATACGCTTTCGGTGTAAACGATTATTTAAAGGCTTTCTGGGCAGAATGCGGTGTAACACTTGTAGACTTTAAGTTAGAGTTCGGTAAAATTGCCGACGGCAGTATAGTGCTTGCAGATGAAATAAGCCCCGACACCTGTCGCCTTTGGGACAGCAAAACAAACGAAAAGTTAGACAAAGACAGATTCCGTCGCGATATGGGCGGCGTTGAAGACGCCTATGCCGAAATCATGGACCGTCTGACAAAGAATATATAAATTAAGCGTAAGAGAAAGAAAGGTGAAATTATGTCAAACTGTGCAATAGTAGGTATTAACTGGGGTGACGAAGGCAAGGGCAGAATGGTTGACCTTCTTACCGAAGATTATGATGTTGTAGTTCGCTTTCAGGGCGGCGGCAACGCAGGACATACCGTAATAAACGAAAAAGGTAAATTTGCATTGCATCTTTTGCCTTCGGGTATATTCAGAGACGGCGTTGTAAACATACTCGGTAACGGCGTGGCTTTAGACCCCGAAAATCTTTGGAACGAAATGTGTCAGGTTATGGAAAACGGTGTTGACCTTACACCCGAAAATCTTAAGATAAGTGACCGCGCTTCACTTTTGCTTCCGTGGCACCGCGCTCTTGACGAGCTTGAGGAACAGCGCCTTGCCGATAAAAAATTCGGCTCTACAAAACAGGGTATAGCTCCTTTCTATTCGGACAAATACCAAAAGAAAACAATACTTGCAGGCGAACTTTTCTATCCCGAACATCTTAAATCGCATATTGCCGATATTATGGAGTGGAAAAATCTTACGCTTGAAAAGGTATACGGTGCAAAACCGTATACTATGGATATGATTGATGAATGGCTTAACGATTACTGTGAAAAAATAAAGCCGTATGTTTGCGACACCGGCGCTGTTTTAAGACAGGCTCAAAAAGACGGCAAAAAAATTCTTTTTGAAGCACAACTCGGTTCTTTGCGTGATTTGGACTACGGTATACATCCGTATACAACATCTTCTAACACAACGGCTGCCTATGCGCCCATAGGTTCCGGTTTGCCGAGCGCAAAAATAGATACCGTTATAGGCGTAGTTAAGGCATATTCTACCTGCGTAGGCGAAGGACCCTTTGTATGCGAAATGTTCGGTGACGAAGCCGAAGAACTTCGCCGCGAAGGCTTTGAATACGGCGCAAAAACCGGCAGACCGCGCAGAGTAGGACCTATCGACATAGTTGCTACAAGATACGGTGTAGAGGTTCAGGCCGCTACCGAGATTGCGCTTACCAAGCTTGATGTTTTAAGCTATATGGATAAAATTCCGGTATGCTCATACTATATGCTTGACGGCAAAAAGACCGACAGATTCCCATTCCCAGTTGCGCTTAATGACGCAGAGCCGGTAATCGAATATTTAGACGGCTGGAAATGCGACATAAGCGGTGTAAGGCGTTGGGAAGACCTGCCTGTTGCCGCACAGAACTATGTGCTGTATATAGAAAAGCAAATCGGTTGCCCGATTAAGTATGTATCTGTAGGCCCCGAAAGAGACAGCATAGTTATAAGATAATAAGGAGACTTTTATGAAAAATCAATATGAATCCCCCTTGTCATCGCGTTATGCGTCTGATTATATGAAAGAACTTTTTTCTTCGGATACACGCTATCAGACATGGCGTAAGCTGTGGGTAGCATTGGCAAGAGCCGAAATGAAATTGGGCCTGCCCGTAACCGAGTCGCAGGTCAAAGAACTTGAGGCGCACATAGATGACATTGACTACGATTGTGTAAGCCGCCGTGAAAAAGAGGTAAGACACGATGTAATGGCGCATGTTTACGCTTACGGCAAGGTAGCCCCCACAGCCGCTGGCATTATTCACCTCGGCGCTACAAGCTGTTATGTAACCGATAACGCCGACCTTATAATTTACAGAGATGCGTTGATTTATCTGCGCAAAGAACTTTTAACCGTTATAAAAAATCTTGCGGAATTTGCCGAAAAATACAAGGCTATGCCCACACTCGGATATACTCATTATCAACCGGCTCAACTTGTAACGGTAGGTAAGCGCGCAACCCTTTGGATGCAGGATTTATTAAGCGACCTTGACGAGATTGATTTTGCAATAAGCAACATCAAATTTTTGGGTTGCCGCGGCACTACCGGCACCGAAGCCAGCTTTGTAGACCTTTTTGACGGTGCCAGCGAAAAAATTGATGAAATGAACCGTATGATTGCCGGTGAATTCGGTTTTGACAAGTGCTTTGATGTATGCGGACAAACCTATCCGCGTAAGGTTGACAGCCGTATTTTAAACGCGCTTTCATCGGTAGCTCAAAGCTGTTACCGTATGGCAAACGATATAAGACTTTTACAGCATGACCGCCAAATTGAAGAACCGTTTGAAAAAAATCAAATCGGCTCTTCGGCTATGGCTTATAAACGCAACCCTATGCGCAGTGAACGCATCTGCTCGCTGTCGCGTTATCTTATGGCAGACGCCGCAAATGCACCTATGACCGCTTCTACACAGTGGCTTGAGCGCACTTTGGACGACTCTGCTAACCGACGTATCTCTATTCCCGAAGGCTTTTTGTGCGCAGACGCCGTTTTGCGCCTTGCACAAAATGTTACCGACGGACTCAGAGTTAACGAAAAAATTATAGAAAAAGCCGTTAAAGAATATCTGCCGTTTATAGCAACCGAAAATCTTATGATGGAGGCTGTAAAACGCGGCGGTGACCGTCAGCAAATTCACGAAATAATACGCAGTTGTTCTATGGAAGCCACCGCAAAAATGAAAAACGGTGAAGAATGTGACCTGCTTGAAAGATTGGCTGCCGAAAAAGAATTCGGTATGACAGTTGATGAAATGAACGAACTGCTTGAGCCATCGCTTTATATAGGCAGATGTGAGCAACAGGTTACCGCTTTGGTAGAAAAAATCAGACCGCTTATAGCGGAAGCCGACGGTAAATCGGCAGAAATTTCTTTATAAGTAAGGGGAAAATAAATTTTGGATAAAATTCTTGTTTTAGACTTCGGCGGTCAGTATAACCAACTTATTGCCCGACGAGTGCGCTCGGAGCATGTTTATGCTGAAATTAAGCCGTATAATAAAATCACACCCGATGAGATAAAAGAAATCGGTTACAAAGGCGTTATTTTTACAGGCGGACCGAACAGCGTTTATGACCTTTCATCTCCGCATTATGATAAGGCTATTCTTGATTTGGGTATTCCCGTGCTCGGTATTTGCTACGGCGACCAGCTTATGGCATATATGGCTGGCGGTGAAATTACCTCTGCCGAAAATTCAAGCGAATACGGCAAAACCACTGTGTTTACCGAAGATAACATCTTGTTTAAGGATGTTCCCGCTGAGAGCATCTGTTGGATGAGTCACACCGACTATATAAAAACCGCACCTCAGGGATTTGCTACAATAGCGCACACCGACAAATGTCCGTGCGCCGCTATGTGCGATGAAAGCCGCAAGCTTTACGGCGTGCAGTTTCACCCCGAGGTTACTCATACCGACTACGGCAAACAAATGCTTCATAACTTCATTTTTGAAATCTGCAAATGCAGCGCAGATTGGAAAATGGAAAATTTTGTCGAAACATCTATTGAAAAATATAAAAAAGAACTTGCCGGCAAAAAAGTTCTTCTTGCACTTTCGGGCGGCGTTGATTCTTCGGTTGCGGCTGTTCTTTTGCACAAGGCAATCGGCAGTAACTTAACCTGCGTTTTTGTAGACCACGGCTTACTTCGCAAGGATGAAGGCGATTTTGTTGAACAGACCTTCGGCAAGCAGTTCGGAATAAACTTAATAAGAGTAAATGCCGAACAAAGATTTTTGGACAAACTTGCAGGTGTTACCGACCCCGAAAAGAAACGCAAAATAATCGGTGAAGAGTTTATACGCGTTTTTGAAGACGAGGCTAAAAAACTCGGTAAGATAAATGTTTTGGTGCAGGGCACTATATACCCCGATGTAATCGAAAGCGGCAAGGGCGATTCGGCTGTTATAAAGAGCCACCACAATGTAGGCGGACTGCCCGATGTAATTTCATTTGATGAAATTGTAGAGCCTTTGCGCGAGCTGTTTAAAGACGAGGTTCGCGCCGCAGGAACACAGCTTGGTATTCCTCACGAACTTGTATGGCGTCAGCCGTTCCCGGGTCCCGGTCTTGCGGTTAGAGTAATCGGTGAAATCACAAAAGAAAAACTTGATGTTTTGCGTGATGCCGATGCTATTTTCCGTGAAGAGATTGCCGCTGCCGGTCTTGAAACTATGACAAATCAGTATTTCGCCGTTCTTACCGACCTTAAGAGCGTAGGCGTTAAGGGCGACGCAAGAACATACGGTTATACCGTTGCGCTCAGAGCAGTTACTACCGATGACTTTATGACGGCGCAGTGGACCCGTTTGCCTTATGATGTGCTTGAAAAGGCAAGCAACAGAATAACAAATGAGGTTATGGGCATTACAAGAGTAGTTTATGATATAACTTCAAAACCGCCTGCTACGGTTGAGTGGGAGTAATATCTTTTTAAAAAAGGGATTGCATAAAAATGACAAAGTATATATTTGTTACAGGAGGCGTTGTGTCGGGACTCGGCAAAGGCATTACTGCGGCATCGCTCGGCAGATTGCTTAAGGCGCGTGGGTTAAAGGTTGCGGCTCAAAAACTTGACCCGTATATAAATGTAGACCCCGGAACTATGAGTCCCTATCAGCACGGTGAGGTTTATGTTACCGAAGACGGTGCCGAAACCGACCTTGACCTCGGTCATTATGAGCGCTTTATCGACGAAAATCTTAACAAATATTCCAATCTTACTACCGGTAAGGTTTATTGGAATGTTCTTAACAAAGAACGCCGCGGCGAATATTTGGGTTCTACGGTGCAGGTAATTCCCCATATTACAAATGAAATAAAGGAATTTGTTTACAGCGTAGGCAGAAAGACCGAAGCCGATGTGGTTATTACCGAAATCGGCGGAACAATAGGCGATATTGAGTCACAGCCGTTTATAGAGGCTGTCCGTCAAATTTCGCTTGAAGTAGGCCGCGAGAACAGTCTGTTCATTCACGTTACATTAGTGCCTTTTTTGCGCGGTTCTGATGAACATAAGTCAAAGCCGACGCAACACTCTGTTAAAGAACTTCAGGGTATGGGCGTTAACCCGAATATTGTTGTGCTTCGTTGCGATGAGCCTCTTGAAGACTCGATATTTAAAAAGATTTCGTTGTTCTGCAATGTAAAACCCGATTGTGTTATCGAAAATATTACTTTGCCAAACCTTTATGAAGCTCCCCTTATGCTTGAAAAAGCAAACTTTTCTTCGGTTGTTTGCCGTGAACTCGGCATCAACGCCCCCGACCCCGACCTTACCGAGTGGACCGCTATGGTTGACCGAATAAAAGCGCGTCCCTATACCGTAGATATAGGCCTTGTCGGCAAGTATGTCGGTCTGCATGACGCGTATCTTTCTGTTGCGGAGGCGCTTCGTCACGCAGGATATTATTACAACACACATATAAAAATTCATTGGATAGATTCTGAAGAAATCACCCCCGAAAATGTTGATGAAAAGCTTGCGGACCTTGACGGTATTCTTGTTCCCGGAGGTTTCGGCAGCCGCGGAATAGAGGGTATGATTTTAGCTGCAAAATATGCCCGTGAAAACAATGTTGCATATTTTGGTATATGCCTCGGTATGCAGATTTCGGTAATTGAATATGCGCGAAATGTTGCAAATATTAAAGATGCAAATTCGGGCGAATTTGATGAGCAGTGCAGACATAAAGTTATTGACTTTATGCCGGGTCAAAGCGACGACATCGACAAGGGCGGCACGTTGCGTCTTGGCGCATACCCTTGCAAGATAATGCCCGACACAACAATGAAGCGTCTGTATGAGAGTGATTGCATAAGTGAGCGCCACAGACACAGATATGAGTTTAACAACGATTACCGTGAAATACTCGTTGAAAACGGCTTGACAATAGGCGGAACTTCGCCTGACGGACGGCTCGTAGAAACGGTAGAACTTACAGACCGTCCGTTTTTTGTGGGCGTTCAGTATCACCCCGAGTTTAAGAGCAGACCTAACAAACCGCATCCGCTGTTTAAGGGATTTATCGGCGCGGCATTTGAGCACGCAAACGGGGGAAAACAATGAGTATTCACGAAGAATGCGGAGTTTTCGGCGTAATCTCACCCGAACCGTGCGATGTTGCGAGTATATCGTATTACGGCCTTTATGCTTTGCAGCACAGAGGTCAGGAAAGTTGCGGTATAGTAGTAAATGATGACGGCGTTTTTGTTTCGCACAAAGATTTAGGACTTGTAAGTGAAGTTTTTTCGGGTGAAGTTTTATCGCGTATGCCAAAAGGCACTATGGCTGTCGGTCATGCGCGATACGGCACCACCGGCGGAACAAACCGCAACAACTGTCAGCCTATCGAGGTTAATCACCAAAAGGGCAGAATGGCGCTCGCTCATAACGGAAATTTAAGCAATGCCGCCGACTTGCGGAACGAGCTTGAACTGTCGGGCGCTATTTTTCATACCACAAGCGATACCGAAACCATAGCTTACATAGTTACGAAAGAAAGACTTAAAACCCCCACCATAGAAGATGCTTTAAGCAATGCTATGAATATTCTTGACGGCGCATATTCGCTTGTGCTTATGTCACCGCAAAAGCTTATATGCGCGCGTGACCCTTACGGTTTCAGACCGCTTTGTTACGGAAAAACCGCCGACGGCAAATATATTGTCGCGTCGGAAAGTTGTGCCGTAAAAGCCGTAGGCGGTGAGGTAATTCGCGATGTAGAACCGGGTGAAATACTTGTGTTTACCAAAAACGGCGTTACCTCAAGAAGAGAGCACTGCGCTAAAAAGCAGAAAAAACTCTGCATTTTTGAATATATCTATTTTGCGCGTCCCGATTCCGTCATTGACGGCGTTTCGGTTCATACTTCGCGTGTAGAAGCCGGCAGAATTTTGGCGCATACCCACGCCGTAGACGCCGATATTGTAATCGGCGTGCCCGATTCGGGTCTTGACGCGGCGCTCGGTTACAGCATAGAATCCGGAATTCCTTACGGAATGGGATTTATAAAAAACAAATATATAGGCAGAACCTTTATCTCACCAGGTCAGGATACGCGTCTTGATTCGCTTAAAATAAAACTTTCCGTAGTAGAAGAGACCGTAAAAGATAAACGCGTTGTGCTTGTAGACGATTCAATAGTGCGCGGTAACACAATGGCGCGCATTGTAAATCTTTTGCGTGAGGCAGGCGCAAAAGAAATTCATATAAGAATATCAAGTCCGCCGTTTTTACACCCGTGTTATTACGGCACCGACATTGATTCCGAAGAACATCTTATAGCCTGCAATCACAGCATAGATGAAATTACAAAAATTATAGGCGCCGATACGCTCGGTTATTTGCCGGTAGAAAAGCTTTGTCAGCTTGTTAAAAATAATGATTATTGCTCTGCTTGCTTCAGCGGAGAATATCCTACAAAAATTCCAAAAGACACAAGAAAAGACCGTTTTGAACAGCGTTTGTCAGATGTTAAAAAGTGAGGTGCTTGTAATGACTGCTGATTTTAACAGAAAAATTATTTTAGAAGACGGCGATGAGTATTTGGGTTACGCTTTCGGTGATGACGGCGACCGCGTGTGCGAAATTGTTTTTAATACCTCTATGGTCGGCTATCAGGAAATTTTATCCGACCCGTCTTATACATATCAGGCGGTTGTTATGACTTATCCGCTTATAGGCAACTACGGCACGGCAGACGATGATTATGAAAGAGAAATTTCTACCATAGGCGCGTTGATAGTCCGCGAATATAATGACGAGCCTTCAAATTTCAGAAACACGGCTACGCTGTCACAGGTTATGAAAAAATTTAAAATTCCGGGCATATACGGTGTTGATACTCGGAAACTTACCCGTTCGATACGCGACCGCGGTTCACGCAAGGTTTTAATAACCGATATTGATACGCCGCTTGAAAAAGGACTCGAAATTTTAAATAAAACCGATATACCTACCGATGCGGTTTCAAAAGTAAGCTGTTTGAAAATGCATACGGTATATGCAAAGGATGAAAAATACCGCGTAGTCGCAATAGATTGCGGTATGAAAAATAATATACTTTGCTCGCTTAATGCGCGCGGTTGCACCGTAACGGTAGTGCCTTGGAACACTACCGCCGAACAGATAGACGGTCTTAATCCGGACGGCGTTTTTATATCTAACGGACCCGGAGACCCGACAGATGTTCCCCAAACGATTAAAACAGTTAAAGAAATTATCGGCAAATATCCTATTTTCGGTATATGCCTCGGTCATCAAATTATATCGCTGGCATACGGTGCAAAGACATATAAGCTTAAATTCGGCCATCGCGGCGGTAATCACCCGATACGAAATTTGGCTACAAATAAAATCGAAATCACCTCGCAAAATCACTCTTACGCGGTAGACGCCGAAAGTTTAAATAAAACACGGCTTAACGCAACGCATATAAATCTGCTTGACAATACCGTTGAGGGTGTAAAATGCGATGAAGATAAAATTTTCAGCGTTCAGTATCACCCCGAAAGCGCTCCCGGTCCGCAGGACAGCGCGTATCTGTTTGATGAGTTTATAAAAATGATGGAGGAGGAACATAACAATGCCTAAAAGAACCGACATAAAAAAGGTACTTGTTATAGGCTCCGGACCTATCGTTATAGGTCAGGCGGCAGAGTTTGACTATGCGGGAACTCAAGCCTGTCTGGCACTTAAAGAAGAAGGTTACGAGGTAATACTTTGTAACTCAAATCCGGCAACCATTATGACCGATACATCTATTGCGGATAAGGTTTATATGGAACCGCTGACGCTTGAATACATTGCAAAAATTATTCGTTTTGAGCGTCCCGATGCAATTTTGCCGGGCATAGGCGGACAAACGGGTTTAAACCTTGCTATACAGCTTGAAAAAAAGGGCGTTTTAAGCGAATGCCGTGTGGAACTGTTGGGCACACCCAGCAGCAGTATAGAGCGCGCCGAAGACCGCGAACTTTTTAAAGAACTTTGTGAAGAATTGGGCGAACCGGTGCTTCCTTCCGATATTGCAAATTCAATAGAAGAAGGGCTTAAGGTTGTCGAAAAAATCGGTTATCCGGTTGTGCTTCGCCCGGCCTTTACTTTAGGCGGAACGGGCGGCGGCTTTGCCGAAAATGAAGCAGAGTTTTTGCCTCTTATGAAAAATGCTCTTGCGCTGTCACCTGTGCATCAAGTGCTTATCGAAAAGAGCATCAAGGGTTATAAAGAGATTGAATACGAGGTAATGCGCGACGCAAACGATACCGCCATTACAATTTGTAATATGGAAAACCTTGACCCTGTCGGCATACATACGGGCGACTCTATTGTTGTGTGCCCGTCACAAACCCTTACCAACAAAGAATATCATATGCTTCGTGACAGCGCGCTTAAAATAATTCGCGCGCTCGGCATAGAGGGCGGTTGCAATGTTCAGTTTGCTCTTGACCCTAAATCTTTTCAGTATTATCTTATAGAGGTAAATCCCAGAGTTTCACGCTCGTCGGCGCTTGCGTCTAAAGCCAGCGGTTACCCAATAGCGCGCGTATCGGCAAAAATCGGTGTGGGTATGACGCTTGATGAAATACAAATTGCCAATACGCCGGCTTCTTTTGAGCCTACGCTTGACTACGTTGTTACCAAAATGCCGCGTTTTCCGTTTGATAAGTTTGCCGATGCAAACAATTCGCTTTCTACTCAAATGAAGGCTACCGGTGAGGTTATGAGCATAGGCAGAACCGTAGAAGAAAGTCTGCTTAAAGCGGTTCGCTCGCTTGAAATAGGACTTTGCCATCTGCATAACCGCAAATTCGACTCTATGGATGAGGCTCAACTGCTTGACTACATAAAAATAGGCACAGATGACCGAATTTATGCCATTGCACAGCTTTTGCGTGTGGGTGTTTCGGTTGATACAATTTCAGAAATTACCGCCATAGATAAATTTTTTATTCGCAAACTGCGTAATATTGTAGAAGAAGAAACCGAAATTAAAGAAAACCGTGGCAGTATAGCCGTTTTGCGCACCGCAAAGCAAATGGGCTTTTCGGATAAAATTATTGCTGAATTTTGGAATATGTCCGAAATCGAAATATTTAATCTGCGCAAGGAAAACGGTATTTTGCCCGTTTATAAAATGATTGACACTTGCGCATCTGAGTTTGAAAGTTATATTCCGTATTTTTATTCGACCTACGAGCAGGAAAATGAGTCGATTGTATCCGACAAAGACAAGGTTATAGTTTTAGGTTCGGGACCTATCCGCATAGGTCAGGGCGTTGAGTTTGACTACTCTACTGTTCACGCTGTGCAGACCATTAAAAAAGCCGGATACGAAGCCATAATAATTAACAACAACCCCGAAACCGTTTCTACTGATTATACCTGTTCGGATAAACTTTACTTTGAACCGCTTTGCGCCGAAGATGTTATGAATATTATAGAGCTTGAAAAGCCTATGGGCGTTATTGCAACGCTCGGCGGACAGACAGCAATAAATCTTGCAGAGCCTCTTCGTGAACGCGGAGTCAAAATTATCGGCACCGACTGTGAAGCTATTGAGCGCGCCGAAAACCGCGATGCTTTTGAAAAACTTTTAAAAGAACTTAAAATTCCGCAACCAAAGGGTATGGCTGTAACCAGTATCGAAGCGGGCGTTAAAGCAGCTGAAGATATAGGTTACCCCGTGCTTGTGCGCCCCAGCTTTGTTTTGGGCGGCAGAGCTATGCAAATCGTGGCTAAAGAAGCGGCGCTTCGCGAATATCTTAAAACAGCGGTTGAAATTGATGAGGATAAACCCGTTTTGGTTGATAAATATATCCGCGGTAAAGAGGTCGAGGTCGATGCCGTTTGCGACGGCAAAAGGGTGTTTGTGCCCGGTATTATGGAACTTGTAGAACGCACCGGCGTTCACTCGGGCGACTCGATAAGCGTTTACCCCACATACAGTATTTCTCAAAAAGTAAAAGACACTATTATTGATTATACCGAAAAGTTAGGTCTTGGCATAGGCATTATAGGTCTGTTTAATATTCAGTTTATTGTTGACAGCAATGATGATGTTTATATAATCGAGGTTAATCCCCGTTCATCACGCACAGTGCCGTTTTTGTCAAAAGCTACCGGATTCAGTCTTGCGGATATTGCAACGCTGTGCAACCTCGGCGTTTCGCTTGAAAGCCAAGGAATTACAGTCAGATACCCGAAAGAAAAACAGCGTTATTATGTAAAAGCGCCGGCATTTTCGTTTTCTAAACTTCGCGGTATGGACGCCTACCTTTCACCAGAAATGAAGTCTACAGGTGAAGCCATAGGCTATGATAAAAAACTGCATCGCGCGGCTTATAAGGCACTTATGGCATCGGGTGTTACGCTCAAAAATTACGGAACCGTAATAGTAAGCGTTGCCGATGAAGACAAGGCCGAAACCCTGCCTCTTGTGCGCAGATTTTACGATATGGGCTTTAATATTGAAGCAACCAGCCTTACCGCCGAATATTTGAAAAGCAACGGTATTCGCACACGCGTTTTGCTAAAGCCGAGCGAGGGCAGCACACAAGTGCTTGATTCTATACGCGCAGGCTATGTAAGTTATGTTATCAATACACGTGCAATACTTTCGGGCAATCATTACGGTGACGGTGTTGCAATTCGCCGTTGCGCTGCCGAAAACAATGTTACAATGCTTACTTCGCTTGACACGGTAAGAATGTTACTTGATGTTTTAGAGGAAGTAACGCTTGGTATATCTAAAATAGATGATGAATAAGGAGCTACCGTTATGATTACACCGAATATGCATTATGCCGATTTAAAAGATTCTTATCTTTTTTATAACATAGCGCAAAAGACCAAGGCTTATCTTGAAGCGCACCCCGATAAAAAACTTTACCGTATGGGAATAGGTGATGTTTCGTTACCGCTTGCCGATGCGGTTATAAAGGCGCTTCACGAAGCGGTTGACGACCAGGCTCAAAAAGACACCTTTCACGGTTATATGCCCGAATGCGGCGCTCCGTTTTTGCGTGAAGCCATAGCCGATTATTACGCAACCCGTAATGTAAAACTTTCTCCCGAAGAGGTGTTTGTTTCAAGCGGTGCAAGTGATGAACTCGGCGATATACTTGACCTTTTTGACCGTAGCAGCACAGCGCTTGTTATAGAGCCTGCATATCCCGCTTATGTAGATGCCAATGTAATGGCAGGCAGAAAGATAGTTCACCTTTCTTCAGGCAAAGAAAACGGCTTTTTGCCTTCGCCCGATGATAATTTAAAGGCGGATATACTTTATATATGCTCACCGAACAACCCGACAGGCGCGGTATTTTCACGCGAGCAGTTAAAGGCTTGGGTAGATTATGCAAACAAAAACGGCTCGGTAATTTTATTTGATGCCGCTTATGAGGCTTTTATAGAAGATGAAACTCTGCCTCACAGCATATTTGAGATTGACGGTGCCGAAAGTTGCGCTATTGAAATATGTTCTTTTTCAAAAACAGCCGGTTTTACGGGCACTCGTCTCGGTTATACCGTAATACCCAAAAAACTTGAAAGAAACGGTATGAACCTTAACAGTATGTGGGTGCGCAACCGAACAACCAAGACAAACGGCGTGTCATATATTATTCAAAAAGGCGGCGCCGCGGTGTTTACACCCGAAGGTCAAAAACAAATTCATGATAATATAGCGGTTTACAAAAATAACGCCAAGGTGCTTATGCAGGCGTTTGACAGCCTCGGAATTTGGTATTGCGGCGGCAAAAATGCGCCTTATATATGGATAAAGTGTCCCGAAAATATGGGCAGTTGGGAATTTTTTGATTACCTGCTTAATGAAATTCAGGTTGTGGGCACTCCGGGCGAAGGCTTCGGTGCTTGCGGTGAAGGATATTTCCGCTTTTCAACCTTCGGCAACCCCGATGATACAAAAGAAGCCGCAAACCGCCTGTGCAAACTGCTTAAAAAATAATAATTTTTATAATTTTAAATGGCATAAAAAGGTGTGTTTCACTTACCGGTGGAACACACCTTTTTTGTAGTTTTGTATGTTTATAACGGAATTAAAGTTCAGAACTTTAAAATTTTACTGTTTTTTCATCTGGCGCATAAATAGTAATACTGCGGCGGTTATTGCAATTACGGCGTAACCGAGCACCCACTTAAAGTGCGGTAATATATCTGCAAAATTGCCCGCAAGAACAGCCCGTTGCATTTCTACCGCGTGAACAAACGGCAGAGCGTCAGCAATTTTTTTAAATACACCGCCCACAAGTTCTAAATCAAACCAAGTGCCAGACAGCCAAGCCGTAAGGTTAGTAAGCAAAGCGCCGCAAATTCCGCCGACCTGCTTATCGGTAAATACACTTCCGCACAGCAACCCTAATGAAATAAACAAAAGCGCCGTCGGAATAATACTCACTACCGAAAGCAGTATATTTACGGTAAATTTAAGTCCGAGAATAAGTGCGATTATGTAACAAACAACGCTCTGTGCCAAAGCAATAGGCAACATCGGAAGCGTATACCCGATAATAAAATCTTTTGCGCTAAGCGGCGTGGTATATAACCTTTGCAAAAGCGAACTGCCTCTGTCTTTGGCAATAACCGTAGCCGAAAACAAGGTCATAAATGATAATCCGAACACAATTATACCGGGCGTCAGGTGCGCAATCTCAAACAGCGGAACAGGAACATTTGCCTGAATTGCGGTAAGCAACAAAATCAACACCGCAGGAAAACCCAACCCAAAAGCCAAATTAAGCGGGTCGCGCAATATCTCCTTTGCGTTTCTGCTTGCAAATGTCAGCATTTTCATTTTTGCGCCCCCTTTACTATACGCACAAAGGCTTCTTCAAAATTGTCGGTGTCAGCTTTTGCCTTGATTTCATCGACTGTGGCGCACATCAGCAATCTGCCGTCCTTCATAACGGCAACACTGTCGGATAACATTTCGGCTTCTTCCATATAGTGAGTCGTTAAAACAATAGTTACCTTGCCTTTAAGTGAGCGTATAATACCCCACAAATCACTGCGTGCAAGCACATCAAGTCCTAAAGTCGGTTCGTCAAGAAATAGAATTTGCGGTTCGGCTGTTAAAGCCATTGCAATACTCAGTCTGCGTTGCCAACCGCCCGACAGCTTGCAGGCTTTCTTTTTAAAAACAGCGTCAAGACCTAACAGTTCGGTAAGTTCGTCAATTTTTCGGGTTCGGTCTGCTTTTTTGATACCGTAAACGCCGCACATCAACTCTAAATTTTCTTTTACCGAAAGACCGGGTGCTACGGCGGTCTCTTGCGGAGATACGGCAATTATAGATTTTACCTCGGCGGTATCTTTTGTGATACTATTTCCGTTTAAAAAAGCGTCTCCGCTTGTAGCAGATGTTAAACAAGACAACATTTTGATGGTTGTGGTCTTTCCTGCGCCGTTTACTCCGAGCAGAGATAACAACTCGCCCTGCTTTACCGTCAAATTTAAATTATTAACCGCAGTTACATCTTTATATTTTTTTGTAAGCGAAACTGTTTTAATTGCATCCATAAAGGTTACTCCTTTTTACAGCACGGCTTGGTGCTTTGCAATTATAAAATTTAAAAAATAAATTATCGGTTTTCTTCGGTAGACTGTCGGCTTAAATTTAAAGCCTCGCGCATTTTCTTTTCAAAATATTCTGATTTTACCAGCGCTATACCTTCAGCTTCGTCACCGAGCACTACCAAGCGGTCACCCTCTTTTAAGTTAAAGGTATCTCTTGCGGCTTTTGGAATAACAATCTGACCCTTACCGCCTACGGTAACTGTTCCCCAAATGTGCTTGCCTGTGGGCGCCGGAGCTATTTTCACTCCGTCAAGTTCATCATTTTGGTGAATAAGTGCGTCTATTGTAATTTTGTAAAATTGCGCCAGCTTGTCGCATTTTTCAATGTCGGGCGCAGTTTCGCCCTGCTCCCACTTGGCATAAGACTGCCGCGAAATACCGA
>JAXJVR010000115.1:0-3061 GCA_036308405.1 Acutalibacteraceae bacterium | reverse complement strand
GATGACAGCGAGTTCAGAATTGATGTTTATGACGGCATTGACAACACAGGTATGTATTTAGGCTATCCTTGCATAAATGCTTTTCATTCGGTGGTGTCACCCTCTATAATGGAATTTTACGATTATATAGGCGTAGAACGCACGGTGGCAAGCAGACCGAGCACAGAACTGCCTGCAATAAGGTCGCTTTTGTCGGTTAAGTATTTAATTAACCGCACCGACGGTGACAGTTTTGTAGATGAAAACGGCGAAACGCTTATGCCCGATTACAAATATTTAAAAACAAGCGGAAAGTATTATGTTTATGAAAATCAAAACTATATACCATACGGTTTTTCGTATGATTATTATATGAGTTACGATTTTTGTGACCGTTACAGCAAAAGCAACCGTTCAAACCTTATGCTTAAGGCAATATTGCTTGATGATGAGCAGATTGAAAAATACGGCAAATATATGACGAATATTGAAACGCTTGAAAGTGACGGTTCTCATTCTTCTTATGATGAAAACAGCGTGTCTTTAGCATTGGGTGACCGTGCTGTTGCTACCGATTCGGCGCTTCTTAAAAAAAGTTCCGCCGAAAGCTTTAAGATTGATAATAACGGTTTTACCGCTACGGTCTCGCGAGATAAAAAGTCACTTGTATTCTTTTCGGTTCCTTTTGACGAAGGTTGGAGCGCTATCGTAAACGGCAAGCCCGTCGATATAGAAAAGGTAAATTCAGGCTTTATGGCGGTTCTGGTAGACGAGGGCGAGTCGCAAATTCGCTTTGATTACTGCAATAAAGGTATTGATTTAGGAATTAAAATAACGCTTATTTCTGCCGTTGTTTTTGTTTTGTATATAATAATTTCTGCAATATATCTTAAAAAGCACCCTGCCGATACCGTATATCCCGAGGGTGAAAAATTGCTTAAACAATGGCATAATGAAGATATTATGCAAGCCGCATTAAGTTATAATGCCGAACAGTGCTGCCCACCGCCAAAAAGCGTTTTGGAACGGCTTGATGAAAAAGCGCCGCCTGTGCAAAACCGCGAACTTTCGGGCGGATTTAAAATAAATAAAGATTTATTCAATTCGGAGGATGACAATGAAACTTAAATATGATTTTGTAATAAACGATGTTGCAGGTGAAACGGTTGCGGTATCCGTTGGCGACACGGTAGGCAGATTTAACGGTTATATAAAACTTAATGACACGGGCGCATTTATATTTAAAATGCTTAAGAAAGATACAACCCGTGATGAACTTATAAAAGCCGTGTTAAAAAATTATCCCGCAGCCACAACCGCCGACGCGCAGGAAAGCGTTGATACACTTATAACTCAACTTGAAAAGGCAGACCTTTTGGTATGAACGCCGCAAGTATAAACACAGCCGAGGAACAGCTTAAAACAAGCGAGAGCGCCGCTTTTTTGACAAACGGCACAAGTATGAGACCTCTGATTAGGGCACATAAAGATATAGTGGTGATAAGCAGGGTGCAAAAGCCGCTTAAAGAGGGCGATGTTCCGCTTTATAAGAAAGACGGAGCCGATAAGCTGATACTTCACCGCATAATAGACATAGCGCCCGACGGCACTTATATAATCCGCGGTGACAACACTTATTCAAAAGAGTATATACCGCAGTGTGATATTATCGGTGTAATGACAGCACTTTACCGCGGCGGAAAATACATCGACTGCAAAACCTCAAAGCTGTATAAAGTGTATATTAAGGTGAACAGATTTTTATATCCCGTAAGATATTTATGGAAAGTAAAAATCCGCCCCATACTTGTAAAAATTGTTAAAAAAATAATTAAATAAGCGGTGTGATTTTATGAAAAAATTTTTAATAGTTGTAGATATTCAAAATGATTTTGTCGACGGAGCGCTCGGCAGTGAAGAAGCGGTTAAAATAATACCTAATGCCGCCCGAAAAATAAAAGATTTTGACGGTGAAATTTTTGTTACATACGACACGCATTTTGAAAATTATTCCAATACCCTTGAAGGCAAAAAATTGCCGGTTGCGCATTGCATAAAGGGCACAACCGGTTGGAATTTAAACCCCGATATTGCAAAATCGCTTGAGGGTAAAAAATATAAAAGTATCGAAAAGCATACGTTCGGTTCGGCTGAGTTGCCTCAAATTTTAAAAGAGTCTATAGGCGAAGAAACAGCCGAAATAACGCTTATAGGCTTATGCACCGACATTTGTGTGGTATCAAATGCCCTGCTTATAAAAGCGGCTTTGACCGAAACCGAAATTTATGTTGATTCTGCGTGTTGCGCAGGTGTAACGCCTGCTTCGCACAAAGCCGCGCTTGATACTATGCGCAGTTGCCAGATTAACATATTATAACAAAACGGCATTTTAACCCTTTCAATTTATTGACAATTTTTTTACAAGGGTATATAATATTTTAGTATGTTATTTTGAAAAATAAGGATGTTTTACTATGAAATGGATGTCACTTAACGAACTTCGAGAAAGATATTTGTCTTTTTTCGAATCAAAGGGTCACTTAAGACTCGGCAGTTTTTCGCTGGTGCCTAATAACGATAAATCGTTATTGCTTATAAATTCGGGTATGGCGCCTATGAAAAAATATTTTACGGGCGAGGTTACCCCTCCGTGCAACCGCGTTACAACCTGCCAAAAGTGCATACGCACACCCGACCTTGAACGCGTAGGAATTACCGCGCGTCACGGCACATATTTTGAAATGCTCGGCAATTTTTCTTTCGGCGATTATTTTAAGAAAGAGGCAATTCCGTGGGCTTGGGAGTTTTTAACAAAAGAACTTGAAATCCCCGAAAATTTGCTTTGGCCTTCGGTTTATGAAGAGGATGACGAGGCATACGCTATTTGGCGTGATGTTATCGGTGTGCCCGAAGAGCGCATTGTCCGCCTTGGTAAAGAGGACAACTTCTGGGAGCATGGCACGGGTCCGTGCGGTCCTTGCAGTGAAATTTATTTTGATCGCGGTGAAAAATACGGTTGCGGTTCGCCCGATTGCAAACCCGGCTGTGAATGTGACAGATATATGGAAATCTGGAACAATGT
>JAXJVR010000114.1:0-8739 GCA_036308405.1 Acutalibacteraceae bacterium | reverse complement strand
GCAGGGCAGGGGTTTACTCCTGCCGAAAGCTTTGATTATATAATGTTTTATTTCTTAATATGCAATTTTTCCGTTTGAATATATAGGCGGTTGGTCTTTTGATGTTTTAAGCGCGCCCAACCACTCGGCAGTAAAATTTTCGGGGCTTGATTGATTAAATTTTATAACCCTGCCGCCGCGGCATAAAGTATCGCTGTAACATCCGGTAGAAAGTTTGCCGGCAAACCCCAATAAAACACCCTTGTAACTGCCTATAATATTGGTGCAGTGGTCATGACCGAAAATGATTGCCTTAACATCGCCCTGATTTAATACTGCGTCAAAAAAACCTCTGTCATATTTTTTTGCCGTTGTATGAATTTTAATTTTTGAAACTTCGGTGCCGTTTTCGCAAACATAACCGTTTTTATTAACCTTAGGTTCATTTGCTACGCCGTAAACGGTATAAAGTCCGCCTGAATTTTTACCGCTTATTTTTGGGGTGTCGGTTGCGCTGTAATACATATCCAGTGTTTGAGGCAAAGGTATGTGCATACATACAAGCGAAGTCACCTTTATGCCGTTGTTTTTTTCTTTAAGCTTGTTTGACTGCCTGATATACCAATTTATCTGTTTTTGGGTGACACCCTCATAACCGTCTGCGCCGGACTGACCGCTGTCCATACCGTAAACGGCAAAAACAATTTTTTTGCCATCGTTTGAAAAAACAGGCAAAACATAATTCATGGGTCGTGTAAAATCATAATCGGCGTCTGCTGCGCCGACTGTAGAATTAAGACAATGCTTATAATTTTCATACATTCTGTAATATTCATATTTAAAAGGGTCGTGGTTTCCGTTTGTTACCGACCAATAGATTTTTCGCTTTTCAAGCGGAGAGATAAAAATACTCCACATATCATCGGGTATTATATTGTTTGAGTTCATATCGCCGTTTATAAGCACAAAATCTGGGTTTGCCCTTTGCACCAGCGTTTCAAGCTCGGCGCCTGCCTGCCGCCACTGATTTTCATTATCACATTGCGGGTCGGATACTATAAGAATAGTGAAATCACCGTTTTCATCACAAACAAGCGCTCTGCCGTCTGCAGTTTCGCTGAACGCGGTTATTGACGCCGTAAAACTTAACGCCGTTATTATACAAAACATTATAAATGCAACTTTTTTCATTTTCTTATCCTATAAAAAGTAATTTCATAGAATATTTTTTTCGCAAAATTATTCTATATTATAAGAAAATGATGTAAAAAGTTTTAAGATATTGATTTAATAAAGTTATAAACCCAAATTTTTATTGACATTTCGGTCTTTTATGATAATATACGAGTAGAGGACAAAAGCTTTTTATTTGTATATATTAAGGGGTGTTAATTATGGCTGATTCAAGACCGCAATTCGACAGAAAAAAGATACTTAAAGAGGAGCAGACATTGCTCGACTGCTTTTCGGGCGAAAAGCGCGGATTTATAGCAACATTGTTTCGGTTTTATAAAGGAAATTATAAAAATTTGTTGTTATCTGCCTTGTTATTCTTTATAAAATCATCGCCGTTGTGGATAATTCCGCTTATAACCGCACAGGTTATAGATATTGCAATTCAAAAACCCGATAATGCCTTAAATCAATTTATATATTTAGGAATATTTGCCTTTATTATACTTATACAAAATATACCTGTTCACACTCTTCATATAAAATATTTAAGCCGCGCGCAACGCAGTGTTGAGGCAGGTCTGCGCGGCGCTATGATAAGAAAATTACAGCAGCTTTCGGTAACTTTTCATAAAGAAAACGAGTCGGGTAAAATACAGTCAAAAGTAATGCGCGACGTTGAGGCTATCGAAAATTTTACAAACCAGATTTTTACTACTGCGTTAACCGTGGTTGCAAATATGGCGATTTCTTTGGTAATAGTAATTACCAAAAGTCTGCCCGTGTTCTTTATGTTTTTGATGTGCATACCGGTTGCGGTTATACTTAAATCGTTTTTTCAAAAGAAGATGAGTATGCACAGTCACAATTTCAGAAAAGAAATTGAAAACACATCCTCCGATGTATTAAATATGGAGGAGTTAATACCCGTAACACGCGCGCATGCTCTCGAAAATGAGGAAATTGAAAAGATGACCGACAGCGTAACACGAATAGCCGAAAGCGGATATAAAATGGATAGAATATATGCTTTATTCGGTTCGAGCAACTGGGTTGTATTTTCTATGTTTCAAATGCTTTGCTTGTTTTTTACGGGATATTTAGCATATAAAGGCAGTATAACCGTCGGCGATGTAACACTTTATCAAAGTTACTTTACCTCACTCATAGGACAAGTATCAAGCATTATGGGTCTTTTGCCGATAATCGCAAAAGGCGCAGAGTCGATAAACTCAATAGGTGAAATTTTAACTTCAAATGATATAGAAAACAATGCGGGCAAAACGCAACTGCAAAATTTGGAAGGCAACTATGAATTTAAAAATGTCTGCTTTAAATACGATGACCGCACACCCGTCTTAAATAATTTTTCACTTACTGTAAAAAAGGGCGAAACCATTGCTCTTGTGGGTGAATCGGGTTCGGGAAAATCAACCTTGCTTAACCTTGTTATCGGGTTTAACAACATAGATTCGGGCAGTTTTAAAATTGACGGCATAGAAGCCAACCAAATAGATATGCGTTCATACAGGCGTTTTATTTCGGTAGTGCCGCAAAACTCAATTTTATTTTCGGGAACTATAAGAGAAAATATAACCTACGGCAGACGGTATGTAACCGATGAAATGTTAAATTACGCTATCAAGGCGGCAAGACTTGATACCGTTATAAAAAAACTTCCCGACGGAATTGATACCGTAGTCGGTGAGCACGGCGCAAAGCTTTCGGGCGGTCAAAGGCAAAGAATTTCAATCGCAAGAGCAATTATAAGAGACCCTAAAGTAATAATATTTGACGAAGCCACAAGCGCGCTTGACTCTGTAACGGAACGCGAAATTCAAACCGCAATAGAAAACCTTACCGAAAATCGCACAACTTTCATAGTAGCGCACCGTCTCTCTACCATAAGAAATGCCGATAAAATCGCTGTTGTAAAAGACGGCGCTTGTGTTGAATACGGAACATACGACGAACTTATGGCAAAAAAAGGTGAATTTTACGAGTTTAAGAAAATGCAATAATATTATGTGTTTTTGTAAAATATAATTTATTTGCTTTGTCAAATGAGCGATTTCTATTGAAAAAATATTGCATTTAAGGTATAATAATTTGTTAGTAAATAAGTTTAAGGAGATTTTTGTATATGAAACTCGGTATGGTGGGTTTGCCTAATGTCGGCAAATCAACACTTTTTAATGCAATAACAAATGCGGGCGCGCAATCGGCAAACTATCCTTTTTGCACGATAGAGCCTAATGTAGGTATGGTAAGCGTGCCTGATGAGCGTCTTGAAAAATTGGCTGAAATTTATAAACCCGACAAATTCACCCCCGCGGTGATTGAATTTGTCGATATTGCAGGTCTTGTTAAGGGCGCGTCAAAGGGTGAAGGACTCGGTAACAAGTTTTTAAGCAATATTCGCGAGGTGGACGCAATAGTTCATGTTGTGCGTTGTTTTGAAAGCACCGATATTATTCATGTCGAAGGTTCAATAGACCCTATCCGTGATATTGAAACAATAAATTTAGAGCTTATATTATCTGATATAGAAATTGCGCAACGCCGTCTTGATAAAGCAACCAAGGCACTTAAAGGTGACAAGTCAATGCAGGCGGAGGTTGACTTTTTAAAACGGCTTATCGAGCATCTCGAAAGCGGAAAGCCCGCCCGTTCGGTTGAAATTACAAGCGATACCGACAGCGAGGTTTTGGCTACTACATCACTGCTTTCGGCAAAGCCGGTAATTTACGCTTGCAATATGAGTGAAGACGATTTCAGAAACGGTATTGAGCAAAACGCCAATTATAACGCGGTAAAAGAGCTTGCAGAAAAAGAACACGCCGAAATTTTGCCTATTTGCGCCGCGCTTGAAGCCGAGCTTGCAAGCCTTGATGATGAAGAAAAGGTAATGTTTTTAGAAGATTTGGGTCTTGAGCGTTCGGGTCTTGACCGTATGATACAAAAATGCTACAGCCTTTTGGGACTCATTTCATATCTTACCGCGGGCAAACCCGAAGTTCGCGCATGGACCATTGAAAAAGGCACAAAAGCACCGCAGGCGGCAGGCAAAATTCACAGCGATTTTGAACGCGGATTTATACGCGCCGAAGTTATTGCTTATGATGATTTTATGGCTTGCGGCGGCAATATGGTAACCGCAAAAGAAAAAGGTCTTGTGCGCAGTGAAGGCAAAGACTATGTTATGAAAGACGGAGATATTGTTCTTTTCAGATTTAATGTATAATAAATAAATAGTGCCCAAAAATATCTTTGGGTGATTATTTTGAAAAGCAAAAAATGTGATTTTACCGTTTTTTCTATAGGAGCTGTCGGCTATTGCCTTTTAGAAGTTATATGGCGCGGTTACACACATTGGTCAATGTTGTTTGCAGGCGGAACTTCTTTTTTGGGACTTTCAAAAATATCCTCTGTTTTTAAAAAAGCAGGCATTGTCAAAAAAGCGCTTGTAGGCAGCGCGCTTATAACCGCTGTCGAATATATTTACGGTATAATTTTTAATGTAATCTTAAAACGCAAGGTTTGGGATTACAGCAACCTTCCGCTTAATATAGGCGGTCAGGTGTGCGCCCTTTACACATTTTTTTGGTTTTTATTAAGTCTTGTGTTTATTCCGTTAGCCGATAGGCTAAAAAAGAAATTGAGGTAATACGCTGTGGAAAAATTTTTACACAGAACTTGGGCAGAAATTGACGAAAATGCCCTTATACATAACTTTAACATCGTTAAATCTACCGCAAAAACACGCGTTTGCGCCGTTGTAAAGGCTAATGCTTACGGTCACGGCGTAAAAATCGTGGCTCCCGTTTTGCAAAAAGCCGGCGCTGATTTTTTTGCGGTGTCAAATCTTGAAGAGGCGATAGAACTGCGTGATATAGGCATTACAAAGCCTATCTTAATTTTGGGTTATACGCCGTGCGAGTGCGCCGAAGAGCTTTATAAAAACGATATTTC
Source organism: Acutalibacteraceae bacterium (assembly GCA_036308405.1). GTDB lineage: Bacteria > Bacillota > Clostridia > Oscillospirales > Acutalibacteraceae > UBA737. The sequence goes on along the minus strand of JAXJVR010000114.1, from coordinate 3,615 downwards.
GCAGTGCGTTTTTTCGCTTGAATATGCGTCTGCTCTGTCGCTTGAAGCGCAAAAGAACAATTTTAAAATAAAAATTCACCTTAAGCTTGACACCGGTATGTCAAGGCTTGGCTTTGACTGCCGCAACAACAACCTTTGCGGTATTGATGACGCGATTAAAGCGGCAAAGCTTGACGGTTTTATTCTTGAAGGTGTATTTACACATTTTGCGGTGTCCGACCGCAACGAAGCGCAGGAAGACGGTTTTACAAATGAACAGTATAACCGTTTTTGCGAAGCGGTTGATACTTTGTCTGCAAACGGTCTTAATGCGGAATACAAGCATTGTTGCAACTCGGCGGCAATTTGTAAAGACGATGACAAGCACCTTAATATGTGTAGAGCCGGTATAATTCTTTACGGGCTTACACCGTCATCCGAGCTTGAGTTAGAGCAAGATTTTATACCCGTTATGAGTTTTAAGTCGGTGGTATCACAGGTTAAAACAATACACAAGGGCGATACCGTAAGTTACGGCAGAACTTTTAAAGCCGAAAAAGATATGCAGATTGCAACCGTAAGCGCCGGTTATGCCGACGGCTATTCACGCTTGCTTTCAAACCGCGGATATGTGCTTATAAACGGCAAACGTGCAAACATAGTCGGCAGGGTTTGTATGGACCAACTGTGCGTTGATGTAAGCGGTATTGACGGCGTTAAACGCGATGACGAGGTTTTGCTTTTCGGCAAAGATTTGCCGGTTGAAATTCCTGCCGAAATAATCGGCACTATAAATTATGAACTTGTTTGCGCGGTTTCAAGCCGTGTTAAAAGAATAGCAAAAAACGGGCAATAGCACCAAGGGGTGTTATTGCCTTTTTTATAAATTTATCGGGAGTTTTTATGAAAAAATATATTCTTACTTTAGATGAAGGCACAACAAGCGCAAGAGCGATTATTTTTGACAATTTTGGCAATGTTGTATCGCTTGCACAAAATGAATTTAAACAGATTTATCCTAAACCGAGTTTTGTTGAACACGACCCGATAGAGATTTTATCTGCGCAGTATTCCGCTGTGTGCGAATGTATTATAAAATCGGGACTTACCGCGTCGGATATTTGCTCGGTGGGTATTACCAATCAGCGTGAAACCGTTGTGGTTTGGAATAAATTTACCGGCGAGCCTATATATAACGCTATTGTCTGGCAATGCCGCAGAACCGCGCAAATATGCGAAGAACTTAAGTCGCAGGGACTTGAAGAATATATTTCTGATACAACAGGACTTAAAATTGACGCATATTTCAGCGCTACAAAAATCAAGTGGATACTTGACAATATAGACGGAGCTCGCGAGTCTGCGCAAAGGGGCGAACTGCTTTTCGGCACGGTAGATACCTGGCTTATGTGGAAGCTGTCCGGCGGAAAAATCTTTGCAACCGACCAAACAAACGCAAGCAGAACTATGCTTTACGATATACATAATTTGTGTTGGGATAAAAAATTGCTTGAAATTTTAGATATACCCGAATGTATGTTGCCGACGGTTCAAAAAAGCGGAAGCTATTTCGGTGATATAGACATAATGGGTGTAAAAATAGGTGTATACGGTGTCGCAGGCGACCAGCAGTCAGCGTTGTTCGGTCAGCATTGCGTAAACGCAGGCGATATAAAAAACACCTACGGCACGGGTTGCTTTTTGCTTATGAATACCGGCAAAACCGCCGTAAAAAGCAAAAACGGTATGCTTACAACCATAGCCGCCACCACCGAAAAACAACCCACCCAATACGCGCTTGAAGGCAGTGTTTTTATAGGCGGTGCGGTTATTCAATGGCTTCGTGATGAAATGAAGCTTATTGAAAATGCGGCTCAAAGCGAGGAGTGCGCAAACGCCGTTCCCGACAGCGCAGGCGTTTATATAGTCCCTGCCTTTGCGGGACTCGGCGCGCCTTATTGGGATATGTATGCCAAGGGCACAATATGCGGTCTTACAAGGGGAGCAGGTCGCAATCACATAGTCCGCGCCGCGCTTGAATCAATCGCATACCAAACCAATGACTTAATCACCGCTATGCAAGAAGACTGCAATGTAAAAGTTACCTCACTTAAAGCAGACGGCGGAGCCGCAAGAAATAAATTTTTAATGAAATTTCAAGCCGATATATCAAACATAGAGGTTGTTTGCCCCGAAAATGCCGAGGCAACGGCTCTCGGCGCGGCGTTGCTTGCGGGCATAACGGCAGGCGTTATTGACGGCGACATATCAAAAATAAATTTATCGGCGTTAACCTTTAAACCGCGAATGACCGACTCCGCGCGCAAAAACAGCCTTTCAGGTTGGAAACGCGCAGTCGAAAGCACAATAAAATTCACCGAAAAGGAGAACGAAAATGAACTTTGAAATTAAGCAAAAAAGCATATTGTCAAGCGACGGTAAAAATACCCTTTCGGGCGTTATGTATATACCCGAAGGCGAAATACGCGCTGTTTTTCATTTGGTTCACGGTATGACCGAATACATAAACCGTTATAACCGTTTGCTTTCGGCATTGGCAACGGCAGGGTATTTGTGTGTGGGTTTTGATAATTTAGGCCACGGCAACACCGCAAAAGAGGGCGACCTCGGCTTTATTGCCGAAAAAGACGGTTGGAGTTATATGGTTGATGATGTAAAACGCTTTGCAGACGAGGTAAAGAGTGAATATCCAAACTTACCGTATTATCTAATGGGGCACAGTATGGGCTCGTTTATTACACGCACGGCAATATCGCGTTATCCTGATATTGCGGACAAATATATATGTTGCGGAACAGGCGGCGCAAATCCGTTTGCAAGCGTGGGACTTTTGATTTGTGATATTATTAAGGCGTTTCGCGGCTCACACGCCGTATCGCCTTTTATAGAAAATATGGCTTTCGGCGCTTATAACAAACGGTTTGACGGTGATACCAACTATGAGTGGCTTACAAAAGACCGCAATGTTATAGAAAAATATTCTAAAGACAGATTTTGCACATTTCATTTTACCGTATCGGCAATGAATGACCTTATAAAATTAAACAAGGTTTGCAACAGTAAAAAATGTTTTGAAAACACAAAAAAAGATTTGCCGATACTTATTGTTTCGGGTGATATGGACCCCGTAGGCAATTACGGTAAAGGTGTTACGCAGGTTTATAACAAATTTAAGGCAAGCGGCAATAAAAATGTAACTATGTTTTTGTATAAAGATTGCCGCCACGAAATTCATAACGACACCTGCGCCGAGCAAATGACCGAAGATATTTTAAAATTTTTAGCGTGTTAAATTGATATATCAAGACTTTAAAAAATTAAACAGCAGCGCCTACATTGTCGGCACTGCTGCTTTTTTATGCTTTTCGATGTGGTAAATTTTTAATTAAACCTATAATCATTATTAAAGATAACAGAGAAAATACAACAATTCCCGCAATTATAAAAATATACAATTTATTGTCAGCGGGCTCATCGCTCACGGTGTTAAGCGAAAAACTTTTAAATATTTCTTCTGTTTGAGCGCTTGTATCGTCACCCTCGTTATAGCAGGATAAATAAAAGGTTTTATTGTTGCAGATGGTTATGTATTGCGTAACGGTATATGTTCCGCCG
>JAXJVR010000113.1:0-32953 GCA_036308405.1 Acutalibacteraceae bacterium | reverse complement strand
TCTCTCCCTCCGTCTTTTGCTTCGCAAAATCCACCTCCCTCGTCAGAGGGAGGCATAACAAAGCCGAAGAAATAACGTAGCATACAATAAATAAGTGTTTTTTCTATTTAATTTGCGAAGTTTCTAATATTTGTTTTAAAAAATTTTAATTTAATTTAGAATTTGTTTATATTTGTTTTGTATTATATATTGTCAAGGAGCATTTTGCGCTTTTTAAAAGAGGGTTATAATGAAAAGTGAAAGTAAAAAAACATCTTGGTTTTCGCGGGGTGTATTTAAATTTGTTCGATTTTGGGTGCGACTGATTTACGGTAAGGTTGAAATAGAAGGTATAGAAAATATACCGCAAAAAAATGCGATTATTGTAGCAAATCACACGCAGATGAACGGACCGATTTCGGCGGAATTGTTTATGCCGGATAACTGCTATATATGGTGTGCAGGTCAGATGATGGCGACAAAAGAAGTTCCGCAATATGCGTTTACAGATTTTTGGTCGCAAAAGCCAAAATGGACTCATCCGTTTTATAGATTGCTGTCATACATAATTGCGCCGCTTGCAAGCTGTCTTTTTAATAATGCAAGGACTATCGCGGTTTACCGTGATAAAAGAATTATATCTACCTTCAGGCAAACAGTAAATATGCTAAAGGACGGCAATAATGTTTTGATTTTTCCCGAAAAAGATGAAAAGCACAATAATATATTATATAAATTTCAGGAAAATTTTATAGACATAGCAAAGATGTATTATAAAAAAACGGGAACAGAGCTTGAGTTTGTGCCGATGTATATAGCACCAGAACTTAAAAAAATGTATGTAGGAAAGCCCATCAAATATAACAGTGATAATAACATTGCCTATGAAAGAAGCCGCATAGCCGAAAGTCTTTCGGAAGCAATAACCGAAATTGCGCGCGCTTTGCCTGAACATACGGTTGTTCCTTACAGAAATATACCTAAAAAATATTATCTTACAAATAAAGACATAACAGAGGTGCCGAGATGAGAAAACCCGTTGTTGATTATAAAACATTTCGATTATCTAAAATTAACGAACCGCAGTTTGAACATCTTAAATATCTGCTTGGTTGGATAGGCTATTTTGCGCTTTACTTTATAACCGAAAACCTGATACCCTATGAAAAATGCAAGCCGGTTCATTGCTTTTTAGACGATGTTGTTCCTTTTTGTGAATACTTTGTGGTTTTTTATGTGGGTTGGTATTTTTTGATAGCGGGTTCGCTTTTGTATTTTGCGCTTTATAATCCCGACAATTTTAAAAATATGATGAAGTTTATCATAGTAACTCAAATAGCCGCAATGGCGATATATATAATTTTTCCTAACAGGCAGGATTTAAGACCTGCGGAGTTTCCGCGTGATAATATTTTCAGCGGTATATTGGGTCTTATTTATACATTTGACACCAGCACAAATGTCTGTCCGTCATTGCATGTTGCATATTCAATCGGTATTGCTTCGACCTGGCTTAAAGAAAAATCCGCTTCACCGCTTTGCAAGGTGCTTTTAACCGCTTTTTGCGCGTGTGTGTGCATATCGGTATCATTTGTTAAACAACATTCGGTAGTAGATATTTTTGCGGCAATTCCCGTATGTATACTTGCCGAAATTATTGCATTTAAAGATTACAGAAAAACAAAAAGGGGACTTAAGAAATGTCAAAAAAACGGGGAGACCGAAAAGACGGCAAACTGCTTAAAAAAATAGACTCGATGCACTATATAATGCCGCTTATGTATCCTAACCGATGCGATAATGAGGCGTGTATGAACATTCGCATTGACCTTACTAAAGCAGAGCAGTATTTGGCAAATAAAAATGCCGATAATCCCGAATACAAATATAACTTATTTCAGGTTGTGCTTACAGCCGTGCTTAAAACGGTAAAATTAAGACCTAAAATGAATTATTTTATTGCCAACGGCAATATGTATGAACGCAATGATTTAACGGCGGCTTTTACCGTTAAAAAGATTTTTTCGGATAACGGCGGCGAGGCTTTGGCACGCATTTATGCCAAAGATAATGACAATATTGACTCGATACATAACGAGATTTACCGTCAGGTATCTTTTTGCAGAAGCGACAGTAAAGACCAATCAACCGCAAGCATGGATATTATTCAAAAAATACCCGGCAAGCATTTTATCGGCGCTGTTGCAAGATTTTTGGACCGACACGGGTGGATGCCGTCTTCTATAATTGCAACCGACCCATATTATTGCTCGGTTGTTCTTACAAATTTAGGTTCGCTTAAGATGGACGCCGGTTATCATCACATGACAAACTGGGGCACAAATTCGGTGTTCTGTGTTATAGGTATGATTAAAAAGCGCCCGTTTTATGACGATGACGGCAATGTTACAATGCGTCAAAGCGTTAATTTAAGCCTTACAATAGACGAAAGAATAGCTGACGGTTATTACTATGCAAAAACAATAAGGCTTTTAAAACATCTTATAGAAAATCCAGAATTATTGGAATTACCTTTAGAAACGGAAGTGGAGTATTGATATGGCTACAGCTGTAACAGAAGTAAAAACACCTTGGAAAGATTATCTCGGCGATTTGCCGATGCATCTTGATTATTTTGAAGGCACTATGTTTGAGGCGGTGGCAAAAACCGCCGAGAAATACCCCGATTATATTGCCTTTGATTTTATGGGTAAATCAACTACATACAAAAAACTTATAGAGCAGATTGAAACCTGCGCAAAGGCGCTTAAAACCATAGGCATAAGGGAGGGTGACAAGGTTACCATTGCTATGCCTAACTGTCCGCAGGCTATATATCTGTTTTATGCGGTAAACCTTGTAGGCGGTATAGCAAATATGATTCATCCGCTTTCTGCCGAAAAGGAAATAGAATTTTATCTTAACGAATCGGAGTCTGTGACCGCGATTACACTTGACCAGTTTTATCACAAATTTGAGCATATACGCCAAAAAACAAAGGTTGTAAATATTATAATAGCGTCAATAAAAGACGAGTTGGCTCAACCGATTAAGGCAGGCTATATGCTTACTTCGGGCAGAAAAATTGCAAAAATACCCGACGACGCGCCTGTTATTCGGTGGGACGAATTTATGAAGCTTTCAAAGCACTGCTTCTATGATTACAGAGTGGCAAAAAAGTCAGACGACCCTGCGGTTATTCTTTATTCGGGCGGAACAACGGGAACTACAAAGGGAATAGTGCTTACCAATAAAAACTTTAACGCTTTAGGTCAGCAGGTAATTGCCGCAAATCCGATGTTTGTCCCCGGCGATAAAATGCTGTCGGCTATGCCGATATTCCACGGTTTCGGACTTGGAGTATGTATTCACACAATGTTAAGTCAGGGCGGACGCTGTGTGTTGGTTCCGAGGTTTACACCTAAATCTTATACAAAAGATTTGATTAAATATAAATGTAATTTTATAGCAGGCGTGCCTACGCTTTATGAGGCTATGCTTCGTTTGCCTAAAACAGATAAGCTTGATTTAAGTTGTTTAAAGGGCGTTTTTTTGGGCGGAGATTCGCTTTCGGTAGAACTTAAGAAAAAATTTGATAAGTTTTTGGCGGAGCATAATGCAAAAGTTAAGGTGCGTGAGGGTTACGGAACTACCGAAACCGTAACGGCTTGTTGCCTTACACCGAGCCACATGGCAAAAGAAGGTTCGATAGGATTGCCGTTCCCCGATACATTTATTAAAATTGTAGAACCCGATACAGACCGTGAACTGCCTTACGGTGAAGAGGGTGAAATTCTTTTGGCAGGACCCACCGTAATGAAAGAATATATGGGTCACCCCGAAGAAACCGCTAAAACATTGCGTAAGCACAGCGACGGTCTTACATGGGTTTACACGGGCGATTTGGGCATTATGGATGAGCAGGGCTTTATCTATTTTAAAGGTAGGGCAAAGCGTATGATTGTAACATCGGGTTATAATGTTTATCCGGCGCAAATTGAAAATATTCTTGACGCAAATCCGCTTGTTCAAATGAGCTGTGTTATAGGCGTGCCTGACGCTTATAAAATGCAAAAGGTTAAGGCATTTGTTAAGCTTTCGGCAGGTGTGGAGCCAAGCGAAGAAACAAGGGAAGCACTTATGGAATACTGCCGCAAGAATATTGCAAAATATGCAATGCCTTATGATATTGAGTTTAGAGATGATATGCCTAAAACTTTGGTAGGCAAGGTGGCTTATCGAGTGCTTGAAGAGGAAGAACTTGAAAAGCAAAAGGCTAAAAAGCAATAAAAATACACCGCCCGTATTATATTTTACGGGCGGATTTTGTTTTTTGAGTAAGCGGCAAAATACGGCATATATTATTTAAGCAGGGGAGAGTCAAAATTAACACGGTTTATATTTTTATAAGTCAAAGGAGAAAATCTGTATGAAAAAACGCACAAAGAATATACTTATAACTTCGGGTATAGCTGCCGCAGGCATTACGGTTTTGAGCACAGTTCATCGCAAAACATCAAAATATTTTATGAATTTGGCTTTTGACCGAGATGAACCTAAAAAAGCTGAAAAAGAGAAGAAAAAAATTAGCTCTTCAACAAAAACTTCAGACACGGTGACTGCTGTTTTAGAAGCCGCCCAAAAGCTTGAAAACAGTCCGCTTGAAACGGTAGAAATATCCGGCAGAGACGGAGTGACGCTTACAGGACACTGGTTTTATAATGAAAACGCCAAAAGAGTTATTGTTGCAATGCACGGATGGCGCTCGTCATGGTCGCAAGATTTTGGTATTATAGCGCCGTTTTGGCAGGATAATGACTGCGCTGTTTTGTATGCCGAGCAACGCGGTCAGGGAGCAAGCGGCGGTGATTATATGGGTTTTGGCCTGCTTGAGCGTTATGATTGCCTTGAATGGATAAATTGGGTAAACGAGCGCACGGGCGGTGAACTGCCCGTATATCTCGGCGGAATTTCTATGGGAGCTACAACGGTTTTAATGACAGGCGGACTTGAACTACCTGAAAATGTTCGGGGTATAGTTGCAGATTGCGCATTTACATCGCCGCGCGCTATTTGGAAACACGTGGTTGAAAGCAATTTGCATTTGCCTTACGGTATATACAGTTCTGCCGCTAATGAGCTGTGCAAAAAGAAAATTCAGGAAGATGCAGATTATTCAACGGCGGACGCTTTGCAAAATTGCGATGTGCCGGTTATGTTTATTCACGGAACCGATGACCGATTTGTGCCTATAGAGATGACCTATGAAAATTATAAAGCATGTCGCTCTAAAAAGCGTTTGTTTGTGGTTCCGGGTGCTGAACACGGTATGAGTTATATGCTTGATAAAGAGGGCTATGAGGAAGCCGTTAAAAAGTTTTGGGAAGACAACGATAAATAAAGTAAAAGAACGCAAAAAGCAGTTTATCAATTTGATAAACTGCTTTACTGTTATTGATTTAATCAAAAAAATCTTTGATTTTATCAAAAAAAGTTTTTTGTTTTTTATAGTTCTTTGAGTCGGTTGCATTGTCAAACTCTTTAAGTTTTTCTTTTTGGGCTTTTGACAAATCACGGGGAACTTCAACTATAATTTTTACATATTGGTCGCCCTTACCTGCGTAGTTTAGGCGCTGTATACCTTTGCCTTTAAGTTTGAATTCATCACCGGGTTGTGTGCCTTCGTGAATAGTAAACTTAACCTTACCGTCAAGGGTAGGAACGGTGATTTCGTCACCTAACGCCGCCTGTGCAAAGGTTATGGGTATTTCACAATAAACATCATAGCCGTCACGTTCGAAAATCGGGTGCGGTCTGACATTTACGCTTATGCGCAGATTGCCGGAAGGACCACCGTTTGCGCCTGTGTCACCGCCGCCGCGCACGGATATAACCTGACCGTCATCAATGCCTGCGGGAATTTCTACAGTTTTTTCAACGGTATGTCTTATGCGGCCTTTGCCTGCACAAGTGTGGCACGGTTTGTCAATGATTTTGCCTGAACCGTGACAGTTGTTACAAACAGACTGCGTTTGCATTTGACCGAAAGGCGTGCGCTGAACAGAACTTACCTGACCGCTGCCGTGACAAACGGGGCAGGTTTTTGCGCTGCTGCCTTTTTCGCAACCGGAACCGCCGCAATCGGTGCAGTTGTCAATTTTAGTGACCTTAACCGTTTTTTTGCAACCTTTTGCCGCTTCTTCAAACGAAATGTTTACCGAAGCTGATGCATCGTTACCGCGACGTGGAGCATTTGGATTGGAACGGCTTGAACCGCCGCCGAATCCTCCGCCGAAAAATGAATTAAATATGTCGCCCAAATCGCCGAAGTCACCGGTAAATCCACCGCCGTAAGCGCCTGAACCGCCCGCGCCGAAGTTGGGGTCAACGCCTGCGTGACCGAATTGGTCATAACGGGCGCGTTTTTCTTTATTTGAAAGAACTTCGTAAGCTTCATTTACTTCTTTGAAATTCTTTTCGGCTACGGCATCACCGGGGTTTAAGTCGGGGTGATATTTTTTTGCAAGTTTTCGGTATGCTTTTTTCAATTCGTCATCCGACGCAGATTTGTCGACACCTAAAACTTCATAATAATCTCTTTTATCTTCTGCCACAGATATTCTCCTAATAAAATCTTATGTATGGTGCGGCATTAAGCCGCACCATAGCATTATAAATTATTTATTGTTGTCATCAACATCGGTAAAGTCTGCTTCATAGACATTGCTGTCATCGCCTTGCGGTTGTTGAGCGTTACCGTCGGCTGCTGCCTGAGCTTCGGAAGCTGCCTGATATACCTTTTCGCTTACAGCGTAAAGTTCTTTTTGCAAATCTTCCTGACGAGCCTTTATGGCGTCAATATCTTCACCCTTAAGAGCTTCTTTAAGAGCATCTTTAGCGGTTTCAATCTTTGATTTTTCATCAGCCGAAAGTTTGTCGCCGAGTTCGGTGACGGTCTTTTCGGTCTGGTAAATCATCTGGTCTGCATTGTTGCGAACATCAACGGCTTCACGGCGCTTTTTATCTTCTGCGGCATAAGCCTCTGCTTCTTTAACGGCCTTGTCGATGTCTTCTTTAGACATATTGGTGTTAGAAGTAATGGTGATTTGATTTTCTTTGCCGGTGCCTAAATCTTTTGCAGATACATGAACGATACCGTTTGCATCTATATCGAAAGTAACTTCAATTTGGGGAATACCGCGGGGTGCCGGAGCAATGCCGTCGAGGTGGAATACACCGAGGGTCTTGTTGTCTTTTGCAAATTCGCGTTCACCCTGTAATACATGAACTTCAACCGAAGTCTGACCGTCAGCCGCAGTAGAGAAGATTTGGCTCTTTTTGGTAGGAATGGTGGTGTTGCGTTCGATAACCTTTGTTGATACGCCACCCATAGTTTCAATACCGAGTGAAAGGGGAGTAACATCAAGCAAAAGCAAGCCTTTAACATCGCCGCCTAAAACACCTGCCTGAAGCGAAGCGCCTATGGCAACACATTCATCGGGGTTGATGCCCTTAAAGGGTTCTTTGCCCATAAAGTTTTTAACAGCTTCCTGAACGGCAGGAATTCTTGAAGAACCGCCCACCATAAGAACCTTATTGATTTCGGATTTGTCAAGACCTGAGTCTGAAAGTGCCTGACGAACAGGTCCCATAGTAGCTTCAACCAAATCTGCGGTAAGCTCATTGAATTTAGCACGAGTAAGGGTTGTTTCAAAATGTTTAGGACCGGTAGAGTCGGCTGTTATAAACGGAAGATTGATATCTGCGGTGGTCATACCTGACAAGTCAATTTTTGCTTTTTCGGCAGCCTCTTTAACACGCTGCATTGCCATTTTATCGCCTGACAAATCAATGCCTTGCTCTGCTTTGAATGTGTTTACGATGTAGTCCATAATGCGCTTATCAAAGTCATCACCACCGAGTTTGTTGTTACCTGCGGTTGCAAGAACTTCTTGAACACCGTCGCCCATTTCGATAATAGATACATCGAATGTGCCGCCGCCGAGGTCATAAACCATAACTTTCTGGTCGTCTTCTTTATCAATGCTGTAAGCCAAAGCCGCAGCGGTAGGCTCGTTTATAATACGCTTAACGTCAAGGCCGGCAATTTTACCTGCGTCTTTTGTAGCCTGACGCTGTGCGTCGGTAAAGTAAGCAGGAACTGTGATAACTGCCTCGGTAACGGGTTGACCTAAATAGCTTTCGGCATCTGCTTTAAGTTTTTGTAATATAATTGCCGAAACCTCTTGAGGTGTGTATTTTTTGCCGTCAATTTCTACGGTGTAGTTTGTGCCCATTTCACGCTTGATAGAGCTTATTGTTCTGTCGGGGTTGGTGATAGCCTGACGTTTTGCTACCTGACCGACCATTCTTTCACCTGTTTTTGAAAAAGCTACAACAGACGGTGTTGTGCGAGCACCTTCTGCATTTGCGATAACTACGGGTTCGCCGCCTTCCATAACTGCTACGCATGAGTTTGTTGTTCCTAAGTCAATACCTATAATTTTTCCCATTGTTAATTCCTCCTGAAAATTGTTTGTGTTTTTATAAATTTATTAGTTTGCAACCTTTACCATTGCGGCTCTGATTACAGTGTCACCGATTTTGTAACCCTTTTGTAAAACTTCGACGATTACATTTTCGTCAAAGTTTTCATCTTCAATGTGCATAACAGCTTCGTGAAGAGTCGGGTCGAATTTGTCGCCTGCTTTGGCGATTTCCTGTATGTTCAAATTACCTACAACCGCTTGGAACTGTTTGACAATCATTTCAATTCCTTTGATATAATCGTCACTGCCCGAATCTGCGGTTGAAGCGCGGTCTATGTTGTCAAGTATAGGTAAAAGCTGTTTTATTAAACCTGCTTTTGCAAACTCGGCAACGGATGCCTTTTCACGCTCGGTTCTTTTTTTGAAGTTATCAAACTCTGCCGCTGTGCGCATAAGCTGGTCGTTTTTCTTTTCAAGCTCGGCTTTCAGACTTTCAAGTTCGATATCTTTTTTTGATTTTTTCTTTTCTTTCTTTTCGGGTTCATTAGGTTGCTCGGGCGGAGCTTCCTGCTGCTTGTTGGGTTCTTGTTGAGTGTTGGTTTCTTCGCTCACTTTTAATCCTCCATATCGTTTACCGCGTTTGTCATAAGCACGGTAATTTTTTTTGCAATGTAATCTATATCCGGAATAATCTGTTCGTAATCTATTCTGTGCGGACCGATTATTCCTATCTTACCGCAAAACTTATCTTTGCAGTAATATTCGGAAGTTATCATAACCGTGTCTTTAAGTTCGGGGTGGCATGTATCGTTGCCGAAAATCATATCAGATTTTTTATCTGTCGAACTTAAAACCTTGTCTAAAGCGGTTTGGGCGTTTGCAAGCATTATTATTTGTCTTGCCTGCTCATCACTGCAAAAATTATAAAGTGATGAAGCGCCGTGTAAATCAACCGCAGACTGTGACGCGGTTTGCGCCATACCGAAAAGCGTTGTAAACAGCGGTGTCAAATTTAAAGCGTTTATACCGACGGAGGCTATAATGCTTTGCAGATATGCTCGGGTTAAATCGTGCAGGTTTTTGCCTTTTACCGATTTTGTAATTATCCGGGCAAACTCGGCTGTAATGTCGGCGCTGAAACCCGCAGGTAACTGGCATATACTGTTTTTTGTTCTGCCGTCCGAAAGTATAAGCAAGACAACGGCTGTTTTTCGGCTTATGGGCAAAAGTTTTACTTGTTTAACAAAAACATTATCATCGACATAGTTGTAGGTTATCACCGGATAACCGGTAAGTTTATACAAGGTTTCTGCCGCGGTTTTAGGAATGTTTTCGGTGTCGTAACCTGCTTCTGCCATTCGGTTGTTGATGTAATCTTTGGTTTGGTCTTTTAGGTCTTGAGGCTTCATAAGGTCGGTTACATAAAGTTTGTAAGCCGAACTTGTAGGCGTTCTGCCTGCCGAAGTATGAGGCTGTGATAAAAAACCCAAACCGCAAAGGGCATTCATTTCATTACGCAAGGTTGCCGAGGAGGGTGAATTTTCAATAAGTGATGTAAGGTTTTTTGAACCTATCGGCTCGCCGGTTTTAATATAACTTTTGACTATCGCCGAAAGAACATCAAGTTTTCTTTTTGAAAGGTTCACACACTCACCGCCTTGCTGTAATTTTGATTTAGCACTCTGCACTCTCAAGTGCTAACGATTATATTATATCCCCGATTTTCTAAATGTCAATAGTTTTTAGAAAAAATCTTTGACTTTCTTTGACCTTTTACAAATTGTTCATAATTCGTGCTTTAAATACCGTTTTATATGCGTTGATTTATATTGACAATATATATTCGTTAATATATAATATGGATATAATTTACTTATAATTTACGGAGGGCATATAAATGAAAAAAATTATTGCTATGGCTTTAGCAGTGGCGATTATGCTATGTGTTTGCGGTTGCAAAAGTTCAAATGATGATACATCTTCGGGTTATTTTGATGTTGAATATCAAGAAATTGTTGTGGGCGGTGATGAAACCGTTGATGACACAAACAACAAGACAACCCAGTCCGGTGGGGCGGTAAACAGCAACAGTAAAGATAATTTACAAAAGACCGATTCTTCTGCTTTTGACTCTGCAAATAATACGGCTGACACCGGTATTGACTATAATACAGTCGTTGAGGTTGATTTATGCAGTGATGTTGTTCGCAGTTATTTAAACGCAACAACAGCGGATAAACAGTATTATTGGTTAAGCAATTACAGCGGTTCGGGTTATGATTATCAAAGTTTGCCTCTTGATTGGAATTTTGACGGCAGTTCTAAATATACGGCTTACATATCGGAAAATGCAGATTTTAGCAACGCTTATGTTATAGAAACCGCTTTTTTAAGCATTGACAACACTATGTTGGTGCCGGGAAAGACATATTATTGGAAGGTTATGGGAACTGTTTCGGATAAGCCATTGGGAGGCGGAAAAATACATACCAAAGATGCGCCTGTGCGCTGGGTAACTATAGACGGTGCTAAAAATGTGCGCGATATGGGCGGTTGGAAGACTTCTAACGGCAAAACAGTAAAATACGGTATGCTTTACCGCGGACAAAATATAGATAACATAAGTGACGACGGAATTAAAACAATAAAGCAGTTAGGGCTTAAAACCGAGTTGGATTTGCGGTATGAGAGTCAAAAAAATCAAAAGCAGGGAACAGGTATGAATTATTTGTTCCTTAAGACAGAGGCACAGTATGATAGAATATTTGATGATTATTATGCAGACGAGGTTAAAACCAACTATAAGAAGATATTTGAATTGTTATCAGACGAAAGTAATTATCCTTTTTATACACATTGTTCGGCAGGCGCAGACCGCACGGGAACATTTGCGTTTTTGACAAACGGACTGCTCGGCGTATCTTATGAAGATTTGACCCGTGATTTTGAGCTTACATCTTTTTCATCAAGCGGAAAGCGCTGGCGCGGCGCAGGCACGGGCGGAACATTTGCGGATAATGATTTGATAATGCAGGAAGATAACAGCAACTATGTTGCTTGGGGTAAGCTTTATAAAAGAATGATGGAATACGGCGCTAAAAACGGCTGCTCGACACTGCCACAGTCGATAGAGCATTATCTTGTAAATTATGTAGGAGTTCCGAAGTCACAGATAGATTCATTTAAAAATATAATGCTTAAATAGTTTTAAAATAAAATATGTATAAGTCAAAACCCTTATCAAGATTTAAACATCTTGATAAGGGTTTTGAAATGTTAATCGATTTATTATTGTTATGCGATTGAATTTTGTTTTAAGAAATTCACTAAAGAGTCAGCTATTTTTGTGTGCTCATCGGCAGAGGGGTGACTTGCGCCGCCGGAAGTATAACATTCGGAAGTATATGTATATACATTTGAATAGCCCAACGCGTTAAGTTTTGCTTTAGCACCTTCAAAGGAAGCGTTGTATCGTTTTTCCCAACCGCCGCCTGCCATCAATACAATTTTTGCATTTTTGCTATAGCCGATATTGTTTATTAAGTCGGCATAATATTGTTCATAGGCGCTTGCTTCATAACCTTTATCATAATCGTTTGTGCCAAGGTTAACAATGACAACATTAACATCGGCGGAGTTAGAAGAACTGTATTTGATACTGCTGCTTTCAAAATAATTTTCAGCCGCATAAAACTCGGGGAATGTGGGCAAACTTTCGTGGCCGTATTTTAAGCCTATACCGCTTCTTGAAACTATGCGGTAATCAGCACCGAGTTTATCGGCAACAAGATAAGGGTATGCTTTAAGACCGTTTTGATATTTAGCATCGCCTGCGTTGTTGTTACCGGTAGTGAGATTGCCGTAACCGCTTGAAAGTGAGTCACCCAAAAATTCAATAAGAATAGATTTGTTTTGAGGCTTGGAAGAAAGACTTGAATTGCCACCGCCGAGCTGAATTTTTGTTACAACAACTTTGCGACCTGTTCCGGCTTCGGTTTCTCTTACAAGTTTAAAATTATGCACACCTGCGCTTAAATTTCTTGCAAGTGTCAGAGCGTTAGAACCTGATGATATTACAACTCTTTCTTGAGTTAATTTTCCGTCAACATAAATTGAGAAATACACATCTGAAACCGCATCAATATGAACATCTACCGCAGTGCAATCTGCATTAAATTCTATTGCGCTGCCGACAAAATCGAGTTCAATACCGTTTGATACGGCACTGCATCTGCCGTTGGTTTTAATCTGACTTAAAACTTGCGCGTTGTTAAATTCAAAAATGCCTTCATCTTCCGAAGCGGATGTAGATGATTGAGCAGAGCCGTTTGAATTTGTTGGGTTAGAGTTTGGAGAAGCAGGTTGTTTTGATGAGCCGGTTTGAGTGGTCACATCGTTGTTTTGAGTTTGTGAGTTTTCGTTTGACACATCGTCACCGCCTATAATTTCTTCTTGATAAATAACGACAGATGATGAGTAATCATCTTCGGTATTGCTTTTGCATGAGCAAAAACAAGCGATAATTGCAAAAGACAAAATTAAGCATATTATCTTTTTCATATTAACACTCCTTTTAATAAAATAATGTTGTTACTTTTATGGTGTAACATACATATTAAAAAAAGTAAACAACTTGATTTTGCTTTTTTATTAAAAAACTTGACTTTTGAGTTTGTTTAAAGTAAAATAATTTGGTAACTTATTAAATTTTACTTATTACTTTTTACTTTAAATATGCGGGTGTGGCGGAATTGGCAGTTTTTGCGCGAGCGCATCCGGTGGATGATGAAGCGAGCAGCAAAAAGGCGCAGCGGTCGACAAGCGAGATACGGCAGTATCGAGTCGTCGGGCACCGCAAGAGTCACGCGGAGCGCGGCTGCTTTGAATGTAATTTGTTTTTAAAAGTTTACTTTAAATATGCGGGTGTGGCGGAATTGGCAGACGCGCTAGCCTTAGGAGCTAGTGTCACCGATGTGCAGGTTCAAGTCCTGTCACCCGCACCAAAAAGAAAGTCGCGTAAGCGGCTTTTTCTTTTTGTATTTTTCACTCTTTTATCTGTCCGAAATTCTTGACAAGTTTCGAAAAGGTGCTTTGCTTCGCAAAGCGTTGAATTATGTATTGAATCGTATATTAAAAAAATTAACGAGAGTTCAAAGTCATACACAATTTTTCAAAAATATCTTTTCCGTAGTTCTTTCACAAAAAATATAAATCCAAACTTTTCTCTTGTTGGAGGGGTTTGGATTTATTTTTTAATTATTATTCTAATTTTACATAAGATAAAAAACTGAAATTGTAAATCAGCAGCAGGTATGACATAAAAAAGTTTAATTTTAGTTATCGAATATTAACGGTAAAGACAGAATTTATAAATTTCATAATTTCAACATAGTCTTGTGTTCCGCCTGTTTCAATTCGATAAACATTAGTTTTGTACCTTGCTATTAGATTAGATGAAAACAAACTTGAATTACTTTGATAATCAATATCACCGTCAACTGTCTTGCCTTTAATTGCAGAATAATATTTTTTTGCCACATCAACGCTTTCAAATTGATATGCATAAAGTGAGAATTGCTTTCCTTTGTAATTCAGCAAATGAACATAAGAGTCAATAAAAGCAATATCGGTTATATATTTATCAAAAATTTGTTCTTCGACTATATATTCATCAAAGGTTTTGCACACATCAATATTATCAAAATGATTTATTTTATCATATTTGCTTGCTGTGATGAAGTTTAAAAACATAACAGCACATAATAAACAGATGATTACAGCAACGATACTGACTACTGATAAATAATTTAATTTGATTTTTTTCATAAGATATACCTTTTTATAATATTATTAAACCTACTGCACTATATTGCAGTGCTATTGTTTTTTGTTTGTGATAGTTTTTTAGCATATAGTAAATCCGAAAAAAATCTATACGGACGATAAAAAAGCATTACACCAAACACAGATGAGATAGCAAAACGGAACTGCGTTGCT
Source organism: Acutalibacteraceae bacterium (assembly GCA_036308405.1). Lineage (GTDB taxonomy): Bacteria > Bacillota > Clostridia > Oscillospirales > Acutalibacteraceae > UBA737. The sequence goes on along the minus strand of JAXJVR010000113.1, from coordinate 18,488 downwards.
TCTATATTGACTAATTTTAATATGAATACTCCAATAATTCCGATTATTGTAATTACAAGATACCATAGAATAAAAGAAATATCATATTTTATATAATTTAACATTTTGTGTTTCATAGTTTTAAAAGAAAAATTTAAAATTTCTTTTGATGAAGAATTCATCAAAACCAAAGAATAATTACAGATAAAAAATTTGTATTCGACATAATATCGAACCGTTAACAGAATAAAAACAAGTAAATAATAAAACAAAACACTATTAAATTCAGCTTTGAAATACTTGACTAACGAATAAGAAAAATTAATGAGATTCGGCACAAAACTTACTGCTGTAATTTTTAGTATATTATTGAATTTTAAAAATGGAGTAACCTCGTTTATATTAACTTTTTTATTATCTAAAATACAAATACTTATTTTATAATAAATGATAACTATAATCGGCAAAACAACAAAATCAATACTTATTAATAAAATGAAAAGTAATAATGATTTCAAAAAAGAATTGCCATTAAAAAAACCAATATCAAAAATACTAATTGCTAATGATAAAAATATTTCATACAGCAAAACCGGCAAAAAAATATTTTTATAGTTTTTTAAAACATTTGTTTTTGATTGTAATTTAATATCCTTAAACATTTTTATCTCCCCAAATGTGCGGTTTGTCACTCTGCATATATCATTGTAAGCATAACATATTTTGGTGTTGTATGCAAGTTGCTTTTATAAAGTGATTTTGCAGAGTTTTGACATTGACATAAAATTATTGATTTTAATTTTTTGATAATGTATAATTAAGGTATATTTTTACAATAAAAATTGCAGATGCGGTTTTGCTTTTTTGGATAAAACTTTGAAAGAAAGTGATTTAGTTGAATAAAAAACATATTTTTGTAATCTCGTTATCTGTTGGGGCAACAATTTGTATTTTGATTTTTTCGGTAATAATGAGCGCATTGACGGGTGGCAGTAAATATTCAACGACGGATGAGTGCTTTTTTTCTCGCTCGTTTAGTGATTTGGATTATAGTTATGATATGCCAAACAGAAAACATATACCAATGCGTAAAATTGTAGAACTGCCTATGGGTGAAAGAAAAACACTGTATTTGGGCTATTCTTGCGATTCAATAGAAAAAGATGATGAATTTGTAGAATATATCATAATGAGAAAAGAAAATGATTTATTTAAACTTCAAGAATGGGGAACTCGAAAGGCGCAAGAGTTTGAAGAAAAAAGCACAGATACTTATTCTACTGCATTTCACAAAATCAAATTTGAAATTATTCCTTATGATTCGCCGGAAATAAACAACTATTCACCTGAAATTTATGATTCGGTAGAAACCGAATATATAGATTCAAAAGGTGAAAAACAACATGTGATTTTCTTTTATACATGGGAAGATACCGAGGACAACCCGCAGTATTAAATAACTAATAATGCATAATTAAGTTGTATTTTTACACATTAAGGGAAAATGTGATGAAAGAAATTTTTGGGTTTATTTATAGACAAAATCTTTGGATTTTGGCGATAGTTTGCGTGGCTTTTATACTTTTGTGGGCAAAACTTGCCGTATTAAACAAAAACTTAACAGTAAAAATTGCAAATGCAGTTTTGCTTTCGGTTTCGGTTGCCGTAATAATATATGAAACAATAATTTTAAGAGAATATTCTGCATACGAGCCGATTTTAATACCATTTAAAACATTTATTCGGGCTAAAGCGGAAAGCGAATATTACAGGACATTTTTTATGAATATATTGCTTTTTGTGCCGATTGGTGTGTTTATGCCTTATGTTCTTTCAAGGACTCCAAAAAAAAGAAATATAATTATAACAATATGTTCCGCTTTTATATTTTCTATTACTGTCGAGTTTTTGCAATATAAATTTTTGCTGGGACTTTGCGAAACAGATGATGTAATTGCTAACACTTTAGGCGCGGCGGTTGGCTCGCTTTCTTATTGTTATTATATGAGATTGAGAAACAACTTTAATAAAAAGGAGATTTTAATGCACTATAATTTTAATAATACACAAAAATCTTTGATGTCATTATGCGCATACGGACTTTTTGGCAAAGATTTTGATAAGTCTTGTGAATTTGATGTCAGCAAAACAGCAGAAGAAGCAAAAAAACAAACGGTTTTTCCGACGGTTTACTCCGCTTTTAAAAAATTGGCAATCGACGATTCCGGTGACGATAATTTTTTTAAAAATGCTATTGCAAAAAATATTCGTGTTGAATACGCGCATTTTGAAATACATAAATTATTGAGCGAAAACAATGTGCCGTATGTTATTTTAAAGGGTGTCAGTTCGGCATCTTATTATAAAGAGCCCTTAATCAGAACAATGGGCGACATTGACTTTTTGGTTAATGAGGCGGATATAGGGCGCGCCGACAGGCTTTTGCGCTCGGCAGGGTATGTTACAGATGATGATATAAATTCGGACAGAATGCATATCGGTTATAAAAAGAAAAACGGTAATTGCATCTTGATATGCGAGATGCACAGAACTGTTTGCGGAATACCCAACAATCAAAAAACCGAAATTATCGAAAAATATTTAAGTGATATTATAGAAACTTCGGTGGAATATGCGGCTTCGGGCGGTGTTTGCAGGGTGCCGGATAAATTTCATCACGGTTTAATTTTATTGTTGCACACGGCGGAACATTTGACACACGAAGGTGTTGGATTGCGACACTTGTGCGATTGGGCGGTATTTGTAAACGGAATAGATGATGATGAATTTACATCGCTGTTTGAAAAACCGCTTAAAGAAGCGGGACTTTGGCGTTTTGCGCAACTGTTAACTCTATGCTGTGTTAAATATTTAGGCTGCGAGCCTAAATATTGGGCAGGGGAAGCAAGCGACGAGTTAATCGACAGTATGATTGCCGATATTTTAAACGGCGGTAATTTTGGTCAGAAAGATTTTAAACGATACAGTCAAATTAAGTATATATCAAATCGCGATGAGGGTTCGGTTAGCAAAAGAAATCCTGTTTTAGAACTGTTTTACTCGATAAATTCTAAAACAAAATCCGAGGTTGCTTTTGTTAATAAATCAAAATTGCTTTTGCCTATAGGTTGGGTTATAACAACGGTAAAGTATTTTGGAATGGTGATTAACGGAAGACGCGATATTGACGGAGTATCTACTATAAATGATGCCGTTAAAAGAAAAAATATTTATAGCGAATTTCAGTTGTTTGAAGATGATAAATGATATATTTTCTTGAAAAATTAAAACTCTTGTTGTATAATAATCTACGGTTTTGTAAGGAGGCGGTTATTTGGATAATGTGAAAAATACTATTGCTAAAAATATTACAAATTTAAGATTGGCTAATAATATGACTCAGGTTGAACTTGGGGAAAGGCTTAATTATTCGGATAAAGCCGTTTCAAAATGGGAGCGCGCGGAATCAATTCCGGATGTGACGGTATTGGTTGAAATTGCGAAGCTTTTCGGAGTAACGCTTGATTATTTGGTAAGCGGAGATAATGCCGAAGTAGGACCTGCGGACAGTAATGTCGGCAATGCAAAATACAATCGCAAGGCAATTACATATATATCTGAAAATATTGTGTGGTTTGTTGCGATATTTGCCTTTGTTATTACAACTTTGATAACACGGCATATTACTTTTCAGTGGTTGTATTTTTTATACTCGTTACCGATTGCTTTGATTGTAAGGCTTGTGTTTAACACGATATGGTTTAATCCGCGATATAACTATCTTATAATTTCAATTTTGATGTGGTCAATACTGATAGCTATACAGATAACTTTTTTTTATTTTAAAATAAATGTTGCGCTTATATACCTTTTGGGTGTTGCCGGACAAATAACTATTATTCTTTGGTCATTTATTAAAAAGCCGAAAAAGAATAAAAAGGAACTGTAAATTTTGAAGTTTACAGTTCCTTTTTATATTCAAATAACGGTGCTTGTAAAGCCGACAGCTTTGCCGAGTATTCTTATTTGGTTTAGTTGTTCACCCGTGTATACGAAAGGTTGATATTTTGAATTGCAAGCAACAAGGGTGAGTGTGTTATCGGATAAATAAACCCGTTTAAGAGTTGCTTCATCATCAATGAGCACGGCGGCAATTTCACCGTTTTCAACGGTTGGCTGTTGACGGATATATACTATGTCACCGTTCATAATTCGGGCGTCAATCATACTGTCACCCTTGCACCTTAAAGCAAAATCAGCCTTAATATCTTCGGGAATAATTGTTTCACCCTCAAGATTTTCGTTAGCAAGAATGGGAGTTCCGCAAGCGATAGTGCCGAGAATAGGGATACGGTTCATTTTTGGTAATGATATAATATTATCTAAAGACATATAATCATTGTCAATAAAAGAAGATGGGTCAACACTGAAAATTTCGGACAGTTTTTTGATTGTTTCACGCTTGAGGTTTTTGACAGTTCCGCACTCCCACTTTTGAACTGCGGCGCGTTGAACGCCTAAAAGCGCGCCTAACTCTTCTTGAGAATAGCCCTTTTCGGTGCGAAGCTTTTTTATATAATCACCTATATTCATATAATCAACCCTTTCCGCAACTATTGTATCTTATTTTTATCTAAAAGTCAACATATTTTTTAAAAATCTAAAAATAAGATACAAAAACTCTTGACAAAACGAAAAATAAGTGATAATATTTTGGTATCTCAAAAAGATACAAAATTGATTAAGAGGTGATTTTGGCATTAAATATTCATAATTTTTTATTTTTTTAACATCAAGTATCTAAAAAAGATACAAAAAGAATAGGAGGTAAAAATGAATTATATTGTTTTAGAAGGGTTTAGCTTATATTTATTTTTAATTTTGGTGCTTCTGCTTGTGATGATAAGTTTGAGTTGCATACTGATTGCGGTTTTGGCAGACAGACGAAATTACATACTGAAGGAGTTGCTTGATAAGGAAACTTATAAGAATAAACTTTTATCAAGAGTAAATTTAGGACTTAAATTGAAGTGCGGTGAACTTAATATCGATGATAAAGAAAACATTTAATTGTAACGCTTGTAAAAAACATTTTGATGCGCCGAAATTTTATGAAGAAAAGCACGGACTTGATACACCGCCTTATGAAAGAATTGCGGTTTGTCCGTATTGTTATTCGTCAGATTTCAGTGAGTTTGACACAGCGGTTTATAAAATTGATGTTGCCGAGAGGGTTTTGAATTCGATTGCTTTTTTAAATAAATTCGGTGATGACATAAAAGATATATTCGGCAGTTCTTTTGAAAACAGTGATTTTAACGAGGGTCTTGGTTTGCTTACGGAATATATAGACGAAATGTTTGATTTTATTACTGTGCAGAAATCGCGTGAAATTTTAAATCTACGAAGTCAAAACGATATTGAAAGGGTTTTATTGTATTTAAAAGGTGAGTTATGAAAAAGAATATAAAATGTATTTGCGGTGCAGACGCTGAAAGTGACGGAATTTGTAAAGAGTGCAGAACTTTGCTTAGGGCAAAGCGAAGTAAAAATATAGCTATAGTTGAAAAATTCAGAGAAGACTATAACAAATTGCACGGAATTTATAAATCATACGGACAGTTTACGGCGATGATTGATATGATTGCGAGGAGGAAAAAGAACTTTGACGATAGAAGAAAAAAAGAGGATATTAAAAGATTACGGAAAAATCGATGACCGCATAGAACAACTGCGCAGGGATAAAGAGCGCAGCAGAATTTGTGATACATATCAAAGTTTAGATTTTGATGATGAAATCAGGAGCAGTAAAAAAAGCGGAACGGTGGTTGAGATTACTGTTGAAAACAGAGCTGAAGATTTTGACAGACTTATAAAAGAAGAACTTGAAAGGCTTTATGATTTGAGAATAAAAATCGAACACGCAATAAATTCGCTTGATGATAACATACAGCAAAGATTATTAAGGCTTTTATATTTGGGCGAGATTGACGAATACGGTGACCGTAATCGTTATTCATTTTATGAAATTTCGGAAATGCTTAATTACAGCGAGAGACAAATTTACCGGATATATAAAAAGGCGCTTATGAATTTACCTGATATAGTTTGATGTGTCAGTGAATGTCAGTAAAAGGTGTGATAATATATCAGCGTGGCAAAAAGTGCATATCGGTTTTTAAAGTTATCAAACCTATAAATACAGTTAAAGGGCGCACAGTTTTGCTGTGTGCCTTTTGTGTATAAGCTTACTTTAAAAACTAAAAAATCATAAGGAGGTGCGTTTAATGCAAGAAGAAACCCAAAAAACCGCCGGTATAAGCGGAAAAATGAAAAAGTGCGCAGAAATGCTTATAAGCACACAATTTGACGGTAATATAAGCAAACTGTGTGAAGAATTAGGCATTGCCCGTTCGACTTTTTACCGGTGGTATGACAAGGCGGAATTCAGAGAATATATAAAATTTCTTATTGACAGGTATACCGAAACGGAACTCTTTAATATTTGGAAAGCCATAATTGAAACCGCTAAAAAGGGAAGTCCGCAGGCGCTTAAACTTTTCTTTGACTTGAAAAATTTGCAAAATAAGGGCGCGGCAAATAACGGCGGAGTAGTTATTATATCGGGTGAAGAAAAAATTGAAGAGTGATGTCTATTATCTGCCGAATATTGTGGGCAGGGGTTATGGTTCTTTTTGGCGGGATAAGAGGCGTTACCGAGTGCTTAAAGGCGGAAAGGGAAGTAAAAAAAGCGCTACGACGGCACTTAATTTTATATACAGAATTATGAAATATCCAAAAAGCAATCTGCTTGTGGTGCGCGCGGTATTTAACACCCACAGAGACAGCACTTTTGCTCAATTAAAATGGGCGCAGGAAAGGCTTGGTGTATCGCATCTTTGGCAGAATACGGTATCGCCTATGGAAATGCTTTATAAACCGACGGGTCAGCGAATACTTTTCAGAGGATTTGACGATGTTTTAAAATTGGCGTCGACAACCGTGTCTTACGGATACTTATGTTGGGTATGGATAGAGGAAGCTTTTGAAATAGGAAATGAAAAAGATTTTGAAAAGTTAGACCTTTCGGTCCCGAGGGGTAATGTTCCGCACGAACTGTTTAAACAGACAACTCTTACATTTAATCCTTGGAGTGAAAACCATTGGCTTAAAAAACGGTTTTTTGATACCGAAGATGAAAATGTGGGTTGTTACTCGACAAATTATTTGTGCAACGAGTTTTTAGATGATACCGACCGCGAAGTGTTTGAAAGAATGAAGCAGACTAATTACAGGCGATACAGCGTAGCAGGCTTGGGCGAGTGGGGAGTAGCCGACGGACTTATATATGAGAACTTTGAGTCGCTTGAATTTGATAAAGATAAACTTGGTTCTTCTGACAATACAGAGTGGCAATACAAGCATTTTTTCGGTCTTGATTACGGTTATACAAACGACCCTACCGCTTTTGTGGCATTTGCGGTTAATCCAATTTTAAAAGAGATTTATATATATGACGAATATTACAAGACGAGGATGCTTAACTGCGATATTGCCGAAATGATTAAGAAAAAGGGGTATGCAAAAGAACGTATACGTACCGATTGCGCAGAACCTAAATCTAATGACGATTTGCGAAGACTCGGAATTGCGAGAATAATGCCTTCGGTAAAAGGTAAAGATTCGATTTTAAACGGTATTGCTAAAATTCAAGAGTATAAAATTTTTGTTCATCCTAAATGTGTAAATATGTTAAAAGAATTATCAAGTTACTGTTGGAAAAAGGATACTGACGAAAACGGAATAAACGAGCCACAGGACTGCAATAATCACCTTTGCGATGCACTTAGATATGCGTTTTATGATGTTAAATATTTTAAGCCGATAAACCCGAATACACCCAAGAGAAAAATTAAAAGTGAAGAATTTTATCGAAAAAATCACGGTCTTAATTTAGAAGACATTATAACAACGCAAAAAAGATATTAAAAATTTGCCACGGGTATGCAGATTATAAAGAGAGGTCGATTATGAACAACACAGCTATTATATGCACAATTTTATGTGCTTTTTTTGCACTTTTGCTACTTTTGTTTTCACTTTTTGCTGTAGGTTTTTTTATAGGATACAGTTTTGAAGAAAAGCGTATAACTAAAAAACAGCTTAATAAAAGTGAGGAAGATAAATTTTTTGAAAGTGAAGAAGAAAAGAAAATAAAAAGAGATTGGAAAAACTTTTTGAAGTATGACGGCAGTGCCGCGGACAGCAGAGAGTGATGTGAAAACAAAAAGTTTTAAAATAGAATATCCTTCACCATAGGATATAAAAAGGGAGAAAATAATATGGACGATACTAATACCGTTCAGGACACCGACTTACAGGACACCATACCTGATGAAAGTTTGGAACAAACAATAGATATTGACGGGCTTTGCGATGATGGCGTTACACCAAACGCCGGAGACGGTAAGCAGGAAAATATTGCAACGGATGCAGAAAAAATTACAGCACAGAATTCTGTATCTGAAAAAGAAGAAAAGCAGGAACCTTTTATTTCGGTGCAGTATAATCATAAAAACCGAGATTTTACAAAAGAAGAAGCGGTAAATTTTATTCAAAAGGGAATGCATACCGAAAACTTGAGAAATAAACTTGAATATGCGGCAACGCTTAGCGGTGTTGACATTAACGCGCTTGTAGACGAAATTGTTTACGCACCGGAAAACAATCACCGCAGATACCTTGAAAATATGTATGGCAAAGGCAGTGAAGAAGTTGAAATCGGTATGAAAATATATAGGGAGAAGCAATCTGAAGAATATAAGAAAATAATCAAAGAGCGCGAAAGCAATATTGAAGAAAAAAACAGAGAAACTGAAATTAAGAGTGTTAATTCGCGTCTTGCCGATGAATATATGATGCTTAAAAACCAAATGCCCGATGCACCCGAATACAGCAAACTGCCAGATTCGGTAATTATTGAAGCTGCCGGAGGGAAAAGAGATTTATATTCTGCTTATCTGTGCTATTTACATAAAGAAAAAATAAAAACAGACGCCGAAATAAAAAGACAGAAAACGGCGAAAGATGCGAGCGCGGGAACGATGAAAAGCGATGTAGGTGATAATATATCATCAAGCGAAAGAGGCTTTTTGTCGGGACTGTGGGGAAAATAAAAAAGGAAGGTAAATAATAATGGCAAATGTATTTGAACATGCAAATAAATATGCAAATGAACTTGACAGAATGATTGTTCAGGAATCTAAAACCGGCTTTTTGGCCGACGGTAAATTTAAGGCGAGATTTACGGGAGCAAGAACCGTTAATATGCCTCAAATTGATTTTGACGGTCTTGGTGATTATGACCGTGAGACAGGTTACTCGAAGGGCGGAACTAACTTTAATTACACGGCTTATACGCTTGAGCAGGAGCGCAGTAAACAGCTTGTAATTGACGCGCAGGATGCGGATGAAAGCGGTATGTCTTCGCTTACGGGTAAGGTTGTGGGTGAATATACACGCACAAAGGTTAACCCTGAAATTGATGCGTATGTTTTGTCAAAACTTTACGGTGTGGCAAAGGAAAAGGGTAATGTAACTGCATTTAACAGTGAAAAGGCCGCAAGCGTAATGCTTGACTGCATTAACAAAGCCGAAGCCGCAAGCGGTTATACAAATGAGCAGATGGTAGCATTTGTAGACCCTGTTATGTATGCGGCGCTGATGACATCTAATGAACTTCAGCGTTCTATTACGGTGAGTGATTTTGAGCAGGGAAATGCAGATTTAAAGGTTAAAAATCTTAACGGATGTGCGATTATTCCGGTGGCGGCAGACCGTATGAGAACAAAATATGTGTTTAATGACGCAGGTTTTGCTGCAGCGAGCGACGCAGAATCTATAAAGGCGATTGTTATGCCGAAATCGGCGGCATCGCTTGTTAAAAAGGTTGACAAGGTGGATATCTTTACACCGGATATTGTGCAGGATATGGATGCTTATAAAATCAACTTCCGCCTGTATTACGATTGTTTTGTTACAGAAAACAAGAAGGGACTTATTTTTGCGGTAAGCGGTGAATAATTTAATATTTTAAGTTTAGCAAAAGACGGCAACCTATATGCAGGTTGTCGTCTTTTATTGAAAGCAGGATGATAAATGGAAGAAATAATTAAATTAAAATCAAAGACGATATGGGCAGAATATGAGGCCGGACAGCAGTTTAAAAACGGTATAGGTGATAAAGGCATACATGACCAGTCAAGAATTAACGAACGCTTTTTTGTAGGCGACCAATGGCACGGTGTAAATGCCGCAAACGAGAAACCGCTGACGCGCAGAAACATTATTAAAAGAATAGGCGAATATAAAATGTCTATTATAGGCAGTGCGCCGATTTCGGTTAATTACAGCGCGGAGGGCGTGCCGGACACTACAGACATATATGCAAACGCAGTCTTAAAACAGCAGATGGCAAATGGAATTATACCGCAGGGCAACACTACAAATACTGAAATTTCCGTTGTTATGTCGGCTCTTACAGACTACTTTAAAATTACCGCAGAACGACTTAAGTATGACGATAAAAAAGACCAAATGTTAAGAAACGCATATATTTCGGGAACGGGAATTTTATATACATATTGGGACAGCGATATCAGGACTGGACTTTATGCTGACGAAAACAGGCAGATGCCTATTAAAGGGGATATTGCTTGCGAAGTTTTGGATATTGAAAATGTTGTGTTCGGCGACCCGAATAATGAAGAAGTGGAAAGCCAGCCGTATATTATAATTGCGCAACGAAAAGATGTTGACGCGGTTAGGCGCGAGGCGGAAAAATACGGTCAACCGATTGATGAAATAAAACCGGACGGAGTTAACGGTTATTACAATAACGCCGGTGACCGTGGGCAAGACGAGCCTGCGAATTCGAGACGAATTACAGTTGTTACAAAACTTTACAAAAAATATAACGAAAACGGTGAATGCACGGTTTGGGGAAAAACGGTTACTCAAAATGCAGTAATAAGACCCGAATGGAATTTGCTTATACACAGATATCCAATAGCAAAATTTGTTTGGGAGCGAAGAAAAAGCTGTGCTTACGGAGACAGTGAAATTACTTATCAGATACCAAATCAAATTGCGCTTAATCAAGCACACTCAATTTCTGTTTGGGCAATGCAAAACACCGGTATGCCTAAAACTATTATAAACGGCGACCTTATACCCGACGGAATATCTAATGACCCTGCGGAAATTGTTAAAATTTACGGTTCGGCAGAGGATATGGCAAGCGCAATCAGGTATGTAACACCTCCTAATTACGGTGCGGCGTTTATCAATTTTACCGATGCTTTTGCGCAAAATGTGTTGGCGGATAACGGAGCTAACGATGCGGCGCTAGGAAATTTGCGACCTGATAATGCTACAGCTATTGTGCAAGCGCGAGAGGCGGCAATAGCGCCTATGCAGATGTATCAAAACAGATTTTACAGCGCTAATGAGGATGTGGCACGAATATGGGCTGATTTTTGGATAAGTCTTTACGGAAAGCGCTCTATAAAGATTAATAATAACGGAAACACAGAATATATGGTGTTTGATGCGGAGCGTTATAAAGACCTTGTTATAACTGCAAGAATAGATGTAGGCGCATCGACCCTTTGGAGTGAGGCGGTATCGATTGCAAACCTCGGAAATCTGCTTACGGCGCAACAGATAGATTTTATTGAATATCTTGAACGCATACCCAAAGGACTTATACCGAATGTTAACGGTCTTATAAATACACGGAAGCAACAAAAAATGCAAATGCAACAGCAGGCAATAAATGAACAGAAATTACAGGAAAGCGAAGTATCACCCGACGATATAAGTGACCGAGAAGTTATTGATTATTTGAGACAAAACAACCCGAAAATTTTTGAGCAGTTGATGAGGTTGTCGCCCGAAAACAGAATTCGCGCTCTTAATATGATGCGAAACGGCACTCAAAACGAACCATATAATACCGAACAAGAGGTGGAGAAAGAATGACAGCAAACACACTTTTAAATAATGCATTGAAAATGCTCGGTTACAGTGACAGCGACGGCAATACCGAATTGACTGCGCGATTGCGTAACTGTGCTACAGTTACCGTAAATCTTGTATACAGTGATTTGTGGCATATATGTAACGACGGTGAGTTTGTGCCGATAAAATCATTGTTTGACGAGATAAAATTACCCGGAAAAGCTACCGATGAAGCATTTGTTTACGGTCTTGCAATGCATATAGCCCGCAGCGAAAACGACGGCGACCAACAGCAAATGTTTGCTATGCTTTACAATTCTAAAAGGGCAGGACTTACAAAATACGAAAAGGTAAAAAATGCAGTCCCGCGCGGTGGTGATTTATGAGATACCCTATGATGAACAAGCAACCGGTGAGGGAGGTTAATATTCCAAACCTTTCGGGCGGACTTAATTTGCGCGACAGTCTAACCGGAGTAAGAGACAATCAACTTACGGAATGCGTTAATATGTGGTATAAAAACGGTGTTTTGCGAACGAGACCGAGTTTTGTGACAAGCAATGCTATGATTAAAAATTCGGTAAGGAGCAATACCGATGAAAAAGTGAATACGAGATTTCATAATGAGATAAAGATTGAATATAACGGCGCTATGTGTATTTGCGCGACAAATAAGCGAATTATAAAAAACACCGATGATAATACTCTTAAGTGTAACATTGAGTTTGAATTTCAATCTGAAAATAAGATTTTTGCTATGCCGAGTATTGAGAATATCAGTGCGGAAAATGAAGTGTCTTATTTTTTATGTGAGATGGACGGTGTGTTATATTGTTATATTTCAGATTTAAGTATTTGGAGATTGTTTTATGCCAAAGAATACAAAACCGAAGAAGAAAAGCCGATTTGGGAAAAAGTTGATATTAAAAATAGGTATGTGCCTACCGTATATTTGCATTGTCAAAGGACGGGATGGGATGATTTTAACGGAACATTTTTTGAAGGATATAACATTATCGGTAACAGTTACAAAATGATATATTCTGCCTATAACGAAAATGACAGTGATAAATCGCATCCTATGAGATATGCGTTGGGACAAGACTTGCCGCCGGAAGGCGAAATCAAAGTTGAAATTGCAACATATAAAGCAGACGGTGAAGATGTGTTGACAACAGAACACAGTATTGTTTACGGCAAAGAAGATTATGAAAATTTTAAAAACGGGAAAATTTTGATTGAAAAATTCAGTGATGGAAAAACACCGGAAGATAATCTCTATTTATTTGTAAAATATAATTATGTCGGTTTTTTGTCAAATGCTAATGCGGATAGTTCTGTTTTTACACTTGAAACTGATGAAAAAGTAAAAAAATACGGTTGCAATGAAGATAATATAACGATAACGGCGCCGGTTGCCGTTTCGGAAGAAAATTTGAAAAAGGTTTTTTGTATGACGCGATGCACCTGGTTCGGCGGATATGCTGACGGAATTAACGGTGGTTCGCGTCTTTTCTTATGCGGTAATACCGATAAGAAAGAAAAGTCTTTGGTTGTGTGGTCGGGACTTAATGAGCCGCTGTATTTCGGTGAGAATTGTTATTCGTATGTCGGCAGAAAATCGCAGGCGGTTACGGCTTTCGGCAAACAGGGTGAAAAGCTTATATTATTTAAGGAAAATAAAATCTATTACACCTATTATGCAGAAAACAATGACATAACCGCAGATGATTTAATAAATCAGTCGGTTATTGATTACGGCGCTAACAGTGTATATTTTCCTATGATACAGCTTAACGGTTTTATAGGCTGTGACTGTCCGGATACAGTGCAGATGTGCCGAAACCGTTTGGTATGGGCTAACAGTATAGGAAAGGTTTATACGCTTTATACGATAAATCAATATAACGAGCATAATGTTTATGATATGTCGGAAATGATTGCTCCCAAACTTAAAGAGTATAGAAATCTTTTGAAAAATGCCACAAGTGCGGATTTTGACGGACATTATATTTTATTCTTGGGAGACTGTGCATTTGTTGCAGATTATTGCTGTTACGGTTATCAGTATATATATTCATATTCAAAAACCGAAGATGCTAACTCAATGATACCTTGGTATTATTGGAAGTTTGATTTTATAGATGTCGGCAATAACAGCGATGTATATCAAAATGCGAGTATATGTATGCTGGGTAATTCGCTTTTGATGAGGGCGTATTTTAATGCTTCGGTAAACGGTAAAACGGCTTTTGTCGGTTTTACTTCCGGAGATAAAACAGACTGCACAGCAGATTATATGTTTTTTAATGACTTTAAAGAAAAAAGTTTGAAACTTTGCGAAAGTAAAATAAAATGTAAGGCGGCAACAAAACTTTTTGAATTCGGTAACGGTGTATACACAATAAATGTTGAAGGAATTACGGTGAATTTAGGGGCCAATAACGGCGATGATATAAAAATTAAATTTATAACAGAGCAGGGCGAAGAAGTGACGGTTGTGTCATCAAACCGTGAATTTACTGCTGTTAATGCACCGAATTATTTTAAACCTAAAAGGATATATCCGTGTATGCGCGCAATATTAAAATTCGGAATAGAACTTGAATGTGAAGGTTTGCTTGCAATTGACGGGATATCAGTAAAATACAGATTGTTAGGAGATGCTAAAGAATGAGCACGGTAAAAACGCTTGATGAGTATATAGCTGAAGCGGCAAAACAGACCGATGCGCGAAGAACCTCTGATATAAAACAAATTGAAGACAGCGCAAATGAAAATATCAAAATAACAAACGATTTTTATAATAAAGCCATTGATAATGCAAAAGTGGGATATGAGAGCGATTATCAAAAAAATGCGGTTCAAAAAATAATAAATCAGCAAAAAATAGCCGAAAAAAACGCAAGTTTAGGACTTACGGACAGCGGACTGAACCGAACACAACAGACAGCGGCACAACTTTCGTATGCAAATCAAAAAGGCAAAATTGATATTGCAAGACGCAATGCGCTTGATGAACTTAATTTGAATTTAGCTTCGGCAATAAGCAGTATAAATAAAGAACTTGAGGCAAATAAGTTGTCGGTAAATCAAAATTATGACCAACTTAATTTGCAAACTGCCACTAATATGCGTAACGCGGATATAGAGGCGGAAAATCAGAGATACCAGATTGATGAGAATGCAAAATTGCAAAGAGAACAACTTGCATGGGAAAGGGAGCAAGCTAATCAGTCGGCAGAAATCGCTGCGCTAAAAGAACAATTAGCCGAATATGAAGATTGGAAAAGTTCTAAAATGCAAAAAGCGGCAAGCAGCGAACAAACAAAGACTTTTCAAGCAAGCATATTAACTAATCGCGAATTTGCAAGAAGAGGTAAAAAAGCAACCATAAACGGCGAGTCAATGAGATTTGATAACTATACGCAGTATGTTGATGCAGTTATGGAAAAATGGAGAGACGACAATAAACTAACAATAGAAGAGGTGGCATACCTTAAAGGTTATTACGGCATAGATGATTAAGGAGTGAACAGTATGGCTAAATCATACAATTCGATCAAAGCAGGTTGGAAAAATCCAAACATAGATAGCAAAACCGGTGCTATAAAAAAGAAAAGGTATGACGAAATAAAAGCATCTGACTATGATTTCGGTGTCGACGAGGATTATATTAAATCTTTTTTGGAAAGCTCAAAAAGTTATTTGGAAAATGTTTCTAAAGACTCTGAAAATGTAAATTATAACAACGCAAAATCATATTCCTACAAACAATTATCGTGGGCAACTCTCTGTGATAAAGCAGATACTATTCGTGCATATCTTAATGCCAATAAAAGAAAACTCAATCAACAAGCATACAGTGATATGATTTCATATCTTGATAGTTTTGATGACAATTCTTCAAAGGCATTAAACTTCTATAGCAAAAATGCTGACTTTTTCTCACAATTTGAAACCGAGGACGATTATAATAGGTATAAAATCGGTTGGCTTCAGGATAAAGCCGAGACAAACTCTGAAACCGTCAAGGCTCGAAAAGATTATTATAATTCAAACAAGACTAAAATTGCGGATATTGATGAGCAAATAAAAGCTAAACAGAAAGAAATATCTTCGATAGGTGCAACTTGGTTTTGGGAGACCGATAAAAGAAACGCTATAAGCGACAAAAATAAAGAAATTAGAGAACTTATAGCAAAAAAGAAAAGCATTGAAGCTGACAATAGAAACTATAAAAGAACTCAAAGTAATGTTGACAGTTATTATGATATAACTGAGCAAGAAAACTTTGAACAAGACTCTCAATATCGCGATTATAATAATCCTACCCGACAAGAACTTTGGGATTACGATAGATTGAGTGATGATTGGTATTCTTCCGGAGAACATACTCCTGCATATTATGATGATGAAGGAAATGCAAGAGATGTCAAAGGAAATATAATACAGACCGAAATGCCCTCTGCTCCAGTAATTGAGGATAAGCTCGGAATGTATTTATCCGCAACACCTGAAGATGTCGCAAAAGCTTATAAGATGCTTTCAGCCTCACAGGGCAATACAACACAAACCTGGGCAACTCTTATGCAAGAGGGCGAAACTCATCGTTGGGAATTTCTTGAAGACAACGAAATAGGTATATACTATACTCTTCTTAAAAACAACGGTCAGGAAGCGGCATATAAATTCCTTGATGATATGGCAAGCGAACTCGGCAGACGAGAAGAAGTCAATACCACCGAAGCGGTTGAAGGTGCAAGTGCTCCTGAAAAAATTGCATTAAATATTGCTTCTATTCCTATGACCGCGCTTGGCTCTATAACGGCTTTTGTAGATGATGCATATAATTTGATTACTGAGGGTGAAATTGACCCTTACAGTGCGGCACATAGATTTCAAACAACATCTAATATAATCAGGTCAGATACTGCAAAAGATATTAACGAGTTTACAGGCAATATGAAAATACCCGGTATAGGCTTTTCGTTTGGTGATGCTTATCAAGCGATTATGTCGGGTGTCGACAGTATTGTAGGCGGCAAAATATTCGGAAAAGGATATTCGGCTGTTATGGGTATGGGTTCCGCATCTATGGAAGCAAGAGATTTGTATGAACAAGGCGCAACCGCAGGACAAATAGCAGCGGGCGGACTTCTTGCGGGAACGGCAGAAATGCTTTTTGAAAAATATTCACTTGAACATTTTTTGAAAATTAAGGATACAAAGACTCTGGGACAAGCACTAAAACAAAGGTTAGCACACGGCGGTGTTGAAACCTCTGAAGAAATTGCAACAGAACTTGCTAATACTATAACTAATGCAATAGTTATGGGTTCGCAGTCGGATTGGCAGGGATACCGTGACAAGTATTTAAAAGAGGGATATACCGAAGCACAAGCAACTGTAAGAGCCTTGTTTAAAGATGTAGCACCCAATGTTATTAACGCAGGTATAGGTGGATTTATATCCGGCAGTGCTTTGGGCGGAATACAATCAGGTATAAATAAGCTTTATTATAATAATCAAACAAAGAATGTCGGCAGAGGAATTGTGAAAAACGGTAATTTATCAAATCTTACCGAACAGGCATATTCACTTGATGACAGTAAAGCAAATTTAAAGCTTAAAGCTCTTGCGGACAAGGTTGCAGGTGTAGACAGTGATACAATAAACCGTTTTTCTGCGTATAAAGTAGGCAAACTGCACGAGGGAGTGCAAAATGCTCAAGTAGATAATTTGAGTAACTCAAAAAGACAAGCATTTACCGAAGCAGTAAAAGCCGAGCTTGAGGCAAAAGGTGTTGAGAATGTTGACAAAGCCGCAAAGGTGCTTGTTAAAGCACAATTTGACGATGGACTCAGCAATTCTGAAGGTAAGATATATGAAAGTGTTGACGGCAACGAAATACTTACTAAGGTAAATAATTCAAAAGATGTTGAAGTAGCTGCGGACGGTTCGCAGTTGTTCGGAGAACAACAAAAGTTTTATAATGACAGTATGGTTATTGCCGAAAGCCAAGCAAAAGCACAAGCACAACAAAGCCTTGATGAACTTGTTGCTAAATACGGCAAGAATATAACCGTGCAGGGCACATTTAATGACTCTGTTATAAACTATAGTAAAACATCTGTTGAAGGTAAAGTGAATTGGGATAATCTTACAAGCGCGCAACAAGAAGCAATTAACTTTATGAAAAGTTTTTCAAAGGTTACGGGTGTAAATATTGAGTTGTTCAAATCTAATGTTAAAAACGGAAAACATATAGATGAGAACGGTAGATATGACCCTGATACCAACACGATTTATATTGATATTTATGCCGGCAGAATTGATGCAGATGCTTTAACCGATGCTATTATACCTACACTTTCTCACGAACTAACTCATTGGATGAAAGACAAAGCACCCGAATTGTATCGCAAGATTGACGAACTTGTCTTTAAATCCTTAACGGAAAGCGGTAAGTTAACAGAGGCTGAAAT
>JAXJVR010000112.1:0-17378 GCA_036308405.1 Acutalibacteraceae bacterium | reverse complement strand
CGCTCGATTGATGAGCAAAGGACAAAAAGATGATTTGCTTTTTGTATTTGGTTCTGAATGGAAAAACGCAGGTAATCTTGACTATGTTTCCTGCTGGTTTAAAAAAACAGCCGATTTAATGAAAGGCACACATATCCGTGCTGCTTTGGTATCAACAAACTCTGTTTCTCAAGGCGAAAGTGTTGCAATTTTATGGAAACCTCTTTTTGAAGATGGAGTTCATATTGATTTTGCTCACAGAACATTCCGCTGGGATAGCGAAGCAAGTATTAAGGCTCATGTGCATTGTGTTATTATCGGCTTTAGCATTGCTCCTAATTCAAGGGCGAAAGTTATTTATTCGGCAGAAAGACTATTGATAGTAGATAATATCAACGCTTATTTGGTGGATGCAGATAATGTTTTTATTGAAAGCAGAAATGTTCCTATATGCGATGTTCCCAATTTGGTGTTCGGCAGTATGCCGAACGATAATGGATTATTGAGTGACTATTCGCAGGAAGAAAGAGATGCCATTGTCAAAGAATATCCCGAAGCCGAAACGGTTTTTAAGAAATTTATGGGGGCAACGGAATTTATAAATAATAAAATCCGTTGGTGTCTGTGGTTGAAAGGCGTGTCTCCCAATATAATCAGAAAAATACCGCCTATTAGCAAAGCCGTTCAATCCGTCAAGGAAATGCGAGAAAAAAGCACACGAGAAGCCACAAAGAAATTAGCCGACACTCCAACGCTCTTTGGCGAGATTCGGCAACCGTCTACAGATTATATTATCATTCCAGCTCACTCATCAGAAAAAAGAAAATATATCCCTATTGGTTTTTTAAGCAAAGATATTATATGTAGTAATGCCAATCTATTGATGCCTGATGCATCTCTTTATCATTTTGGCGTTTTGACCTCTAATATTCATAATGCTTGGATTCATGCGGTTTGTGGCAGATTGGAAATGCGTTATAGATATTCGGTAAATATCGTTTACAATAACTTTCCATGGCCGACGCCTACCGACGAGCAGAAATCAGCCATTGAACAAACGGCGCAAGGAATTTTAGATGCACGCGCTCTATATCCTGATTGCTCCCTTGCTGATTTGTATGACGAACTTACAATGCCACCGGAACTTCGCAAGGCGCATCAAGCCAATGACCGCGCTGTTATGCAGGCATACGGCTTTGATGTCAAAACAACAACCGAAAGCACATGCGTAGCAGAGCTTATGAAGATGTATCAAAATTTAACAAAGCAGAGAAAATAGGTAACGATTATCGGTTTTTAAGATGAAACTTTAAAGTTTGCTATTGTAGGGCAGGGGCTTGCTCCTACCGAAAATTTGTGCTGTTTTGCGGTGAGAGACAAGCCCTCACCCTACTGTGATATATAATTAAATTTTAGCACAGCAATAGGGCGTATTAGACAACCGTAACCTCAACATTTGACATAGGACCTTTTATAATTAGATATTTTTATAAAAAAACCTTGATTTTCGGGAATGGTTGTGTTATAATCTATCAGCTACTGTATAGGTGGCAAAAAACATTACACACATTCCGTTTTATGCAGGTAGAGGTGTGACCGCTGATACAAGGTCAATACCTGATGCTTACGGGATGGAGGAAAAACCTCAGGAGGAAAAAATTATGGCAGTTGTATCAATGAAACAACTTCTTGAAGCAGGTGTTCACTTTGGTCACCAGACAAGACGTTGGAATCCTAAAATGGCTCAGTATATCTTTACCGAGCGTAACGGTATCTACATTATCGACCTTCAGAAAACCGTTAAAAAACTTAACGAGGCATATATGTTTGCCCGTGACATCGCAGCAGAAGGCGGCGACATCCTTTTTGTAGGCACCAAAAAGCAGGCTCAGGATTCTGTTAAAGAAGAAGCAGAGCATTGCGGTATGCCTTATGTTAACGCTCGTTGGCTCGGCGGTATGCTTACAAACTTCAGCACAATTCGCACTCGTATTGCTCGTTTGCAACAGCTCCGTGCTATGCGTGATGACGGCACATTTGACCTTCTTCCTAAAAAAGAAGTAGCACAGCTTACACTTGAAATTGAAAAACTTGAAAAGTTTATCGGCGGTATCGAGAATATGAACAAAATTCCGAGCGCACTTTTCATTGTTGACCCCCGCAAAGAAAGAATTGCAGTTGCAGAAGCTAAAAAATTGGGTATTCCGATTATTGCTATCGTAGACACCAACTGCGACCCTGATGAGATTGACGCAGTTATCCCCGGTAACGATGACGCTATCCGCGCTGTTAAGCTTATAGCTGAAACTATCGCTGCTGCTGTTATCGAAGGCAGACAGGGCGAAGAGATGGGCACTGCCGCTGAAGAAGAAACAGATGACGCGGCTGAAACCGCTGCTGAAGACGCAGAATAATTTTTAATTTAATACTACTCTAAAGGAGATTTTATATCATGGCTTTTACTGCTAAAGATGTTCAGGCTTTAAGAGAAAAAACCGGTTGCGGTATGATGGATTGCAAAAAAGCACTTACCGAAACTAACGGTGATATGGATGCGGCTGTTGATTTTCTTCGTGAAAAGGGACTTGCATCACAAGCTAAAAAGGCAAGCAGAGTTGCTGCCGAAGGCACAGTTTGCGCTGTGTGCGAAAACGGTGTAGGCGTAGTTGTAGAACTTAACGCAGAAACCGACTTCGTTGCTAACGGTGACGATTTTAAGGCATTGGCACTTAAAGTAGCAAAGATTATCATTGCTCAAAACCCTGCCGATGTTGACGCACTTCTTAAGTGCACAGAAAACGGTCAAACCGTTGAAGAGATGGTTCAGGAACTCTTCCTTAAGATTCGTGAAAATATTAAAATCCGTCGTTTTGTTCGCTATGAAGGCAATGTAGTTAACTATGTTCACGCAGGCGGCAAAATCGGTGTGTTGGTTAAGTTTGACGGTGAAGTTGACGCAAATAACGCTGACTTTATTACAATGGGCAAAAATGTTGCAATGCAGATTGCCGCTATGAACCCTGCATACCTTGACCGTGATTCTGTTCCTGCAGAAGTTATCGAGAAAGAAAAGGAAATTCTTATCGCTCAAATGAAAGAAGACCCCAAAATGGCTAACAAGCCTGACGCTGTTCTCGGTAAAATTGTTGAAGGTAAAATTGCTAAATACTATAAAGAAAACTGCCTTGTTGAACAGCAGTTTGTTATGAACGGTGATATAACCGTAGGCAAGTATGTAGCTGATACCGCAAAAGAACTCGGCGCTGACATTAAGCTTTCTGCATTTGTTCGTATGGAAAAAGGCGAAGGCATTGAAAAGCGCGTTGATGACTTTGCTGCTGAAGTTGCAAGCATGGTTAAATAATTTTAAAGCAGATGTAAAAGCAGTCGCATAATTGCGACTGCTTTTTTTATCTTAATTACTTGTATAATTTTGTGCTTACTGATTTTTAGGCAGTGTAACCGTAAAGCGTGTTGTTCCGTTTTGGCTGTCTACGGTTACGTTGCCGTTATGTAAATCTACAATTTTTTTAACTATGGCAAGTCCTATGCCGTTGCCGTCGGAAGAGTGCGATTCATCAGCCTGATAAAACTTGTTAAAAATTCGCGAAATGCTTTCTTTTGGAATATCTTTGCCTTGATTTATAACATCAACCGAAATGTTATCCTTGTAATCTGTGATTTTTATTGAAACGGTGCCGTCTTTTGCCGAAAATTTTACCGCATTATCAATTAGATTTATCCAAACCTGTTTAAGCAATTCTTCATTTGCAACAATAAATTCTTCATCAAAATTCATATCGAATTTTAAATTCTTTTGCGACCATTTATCAGCAAGCAAAAGCGCCGCACTGCGTATTTGCTCTGACAGATTAAATTTTGATGTGTCGGTCAAAATAGTTTGATTTTCTACCTTGGTTAGATTAAGAATATTGGTAGCCATATACGATAGGCGCATTGACTCTTCTTCTATAATTTGCAGGTATTCGTTGGTTTCTTCGGGTGATAAATTGCCATAGCGTAAAAGATTTGCAAATCCCGCGATAGACACAATCGGCGTTTTGAACTCGTGAGAAAAATTGTTGATAAAATCATTCCTGAACATTTCGGTGTTTTCAAGCTCTTCTGCGGCTCGGTTAAAGCTGTTTTCCATCTCTTTAAAAGTGGGGTTATTGCATAGCGGTTTGCCGAATTTTATTCGTGCTTTAAAATCACCGCTTGCCAAACGGTTAAGCTGTGTTACCATACGGTTAAACGGCGCTAATGTAATACGGCTTGTAAGCATTGTAATTACAAAACCTATAATAACGCTTATCGGCAATATAAAAATGAGTATATCGCTTATTTTAAGCATGCCTTCAATAGCGTGCAACAGGTCGGTTTTCATAAATACATAAAGTATAACTTCGGCAAGACCTACTGCGGCTGTGATTATTATAAACACGCAAAATGACACAAGAAGCGTAAGTGAAAACCGTTGTTTGTGCTGTTCTTTGTTCATACTTTTTTTACCGCCTTATATCCGAGTCCGTGAACCGACTCTATTTCAAATTCGTCCCAACCGGCAAAGCGTTTGCGCAGTCTGCCGATGTGAACGGTAACCGTCTCCCAACCGGCGTCGCTTTCCATACCCCAAATTTCATCCATTAGCTGAATACGGGTAAAAATTTGTCCCGGATATGACAGCAGTTTATAAAGAAGCAAAAATTCTTTTTGCGGCAATGTTTGTGACTCGCCGTTTCGGGTAACGGTTCTTGAAGGGTAGTCTAAAACAACATTGCCTATAACTATTCGCTGTTCGTTAACAATTTGCGCTCTGCGAAGTAAGGCTTTTATACGCAACAATAATTTATCTTTATCAATGGGTTTGGTTATGTAATCATCGGTGCCTACCAAAAAGCCTTGCTTTTCGTCAGATGGTAAAGTTTTTGCCGTAACCATAAGAATAGGCATGGCGCTGTCGGTTTCGCGAATTGTTTTTGTAAAGGTATAACCGTCCATTTTAGGCATCATTACATCAAGAACTACAAGGTCTATATGCTCATTATCAAGCACTTTAAGCGCCTCTTCGCCGTTTTCTGCGGTTGAAACGGTATAGTTTTCATTTTGCAAAATGGCGCGCAGTAACATTCTGGTGTGCTTGTCATCATCGACTACAAGTATATGAAACATAAAATTTTCCTCCTTTAATCTTTAATTGAATTTTAAATTAACACTATAAACAAAAAATAAACTAATACTATGATTTGTTTTATTTACATAATTAAACTATGTCAATATAAATAACATAGTTTATTTTTTGTTTATAATGTGTTATTATATTAAAAATAAAAAATATAATTATATTGAAAATTCCGTTCTGAATAAAATAGCGCTGTTTTTATTTATGGCGTTGTGTATGACGGCTATTGAGTTTATCGCGGGTATGTTGAGCTTAAAAGTTGCAAAGGTGCGCTTATGGGACTATACAAACGAATGGGGAAATATTGAGGGTGTTATCTGCCCTAAATTTTCACTTATTTGGGCAATGCTCGGAGCAGGGTATTACTTTTTAATTCATCCTTACATATTAAACGCGCTTGAGTGGTTATCGCACAATTTGGCGTTTTCGTTTGTTATAGGGTTGTTTTTCGGCGTGTTTATCATTGATGTGGCGCACTCTGCACAGCTTGTAGCCAAGTTTAAACAGTTTGCCGAAGAATATGATGTTGTTGTAAAATATGAAGCCATTAAGGCGGACATACGCAAAAAACACGAGCAAAACAAGCAAAAATATCATTTCTTTAAACCGTTCAGAACAGAGCAACCCATTGCGGAACATTTAAAAGAATATTTTGAAAATATAAAAAAGAAAATTCACGAGTAATTTTGTATAAAAGGTGTTGATTAAATTTCAACACCTTTTATTTTTGCGTTTAAATATAATAATTTTCAGTGCGATTTGTTTCTTTTTTGTTTAGATTTAAAATTATAATAGCAGTATAAAATGTATTAAAAAGGGGGGATTTTAAATGTTATCACTTTTGTCGGCGTTGGCAGGTATTGTGTTTACGATAATTCATTATGCAAATCACAGTGTCGTAATGGGGATAATGTCTGCAATTTTGCTTATTGTTTCTTTTGTTTTGGGAACTGTCGGTATGAAAAAACAGGAGAAAAACGGCGGAATAAGAGCCGATATGTTCAATCCTGATATGCTCGGACACGGTATGTCATCGGTTGTGCTTATTGTTTGCGGAATAAAGTGCATTATTGCAAACATATAACGGTATTCGCGGTATACCGTTTGTTTTTTTACGGTATACCGCGAAAATTGTCGAATAAAAAGGAGAAAAACCTATGAATAAAGTAAAAATTATAACAGATTCTTGCGCAGACCTTTCGGGTGAACTGCTTAAAAAGTATGACATTGATTATGCTAAAATGTCTACCGTAGAAGACGGTAAAGAGTCACCCGCGTTGCTTACATGGAGCAGTGAGGACGCACACAGACTTTACGAAACAATTCGCGGCGGAAAACGCATTACCACAGCGCAGGTTTCGGTAGAAGAGTTTACCTCGGTTTTTACAAAATATTTAGATGCGGGATATGATATTGTGTATATCGGCTGTTCGTCAAAGCAGTCAGGCTCGGTTAACACCGCAAATGTAATAGCAAATAAATTATGTGAAAAATATACTAATTCTAAAATATTTTGTATAGATTCGCTTAACGCTTCATACGGCGAGGGCATTTTGGCTATTGAGGCTTCTAAAGAAGCGCAAAACGGTAAGTCTGCTCAAGAAATTAACAGTCACATTTTAAAAATTCGCAAAACAGTGCAGGAATTTGCCACCGTGCATACGCTTGACCACTTAAAAAAAGCCGGTCGCGTTTCGGCAACATCGGCATTTTTCGGCAATCTTATGGGTGTAAAGCCGATTTTAACAGCCGATGCAAAAGGAAATCAGTCGGCATATAAAAAGGTAAAGGGCAGACAAACCTCAATAGCCGAAATTGTGGCTTTGCTTAAAGAAAATATAGTAAACCCCGAAGAACAGACAATATATATAGGTCACGCAGACTGTCCGCTTGCAGAGGTAGAGCAGGTTGAAAAACTTGTAAGGCAGGAAATACCCTGCAAAGATGTCAACATAGGCTACATAGGTCCTATTATAGGCGCGTCGGTTGGTCCTGACGCAATAGGTGTTTGGGCTTTCGGCAAAGAAGTGACCTTTGTTTCGGAAGCAAATTAACGGTGAAAATATGAAAACAGAACAAACACTTGACGGCATAGTTTTTGCCAGAATGATAAATTCGGGCGCTGAAAATCTTAAAAAGCATGCTGAAGAAATTAACAATCTGAATGTTTTTCCCATACCCGACGGCGACACCGGCGATAATATGTTGCTTACAATGATGGGCGGTGTTTACAGCGATGAAAATGCTTGTGAAAAACTGTCGGATGTTGCAAAACGCGTTTCGGGCGGTATGTTGCTTGCCGCAAGGGGAAATTCGGGTGTAATTCTTTCACAGTTTTTTGAGGGTATAAAAAACGGCTTTGAAGGTCTTGATTCGGCGCAGGTAACCGAAATTGAAAAAGCTTTTAAACAGGGCGTTGAGCAGGCTTATAAAGCGGTTATGACCCCCACCGAGGGAACAATTCTTACGGTAGTGCGCGAGGCCACCGAATACGCTTGCGGTTGCAACACAAAAACGCCCGAAGAATTTTTAAACGCATTTATTAGCGAAGCGAAGATGTCGCTTGCAAGAACACCGGAGCTGTTGCCCGTGCTTAAAAAAGCCGGTGTTGTAGATTCGGGCGCCGCCGGACTTATATACATCTTAGACGGTATGTTAAAGGGTATAAACGGTAAAGTTCAGTTAGACCAAAGCTATGTTACCGAAAATTCGGGTGAACTTGATTTTGACGCTTTTGACGAGGACAGTGTTTTAGAATTCGGTTACTGCACCGAACTGCTTGTCCGTTTGCAAAACGCGAAGTGCGATATTGCATCGTTTGACCTGAAAGTTATTACCGATTATTTAAAAACAGTCGGTGACTCTATCGTTACGGTCAGAAACGGAAGTATTATAAAAATTCATGTGCATACAATGACACCTGAAAAAGTGTTGCAATTTTGCAGAGTATACGGTGAATTTTTAAAGGTGAAAATTGAAAATATGTCGCTTCAGCATAATAATACGGCGTTTTACAGCGAACAGCCTAAAAAAGAGAAAAAGAAGTTTGGAATAGTTACCGTGCTTTCGGGTGAAGGTTTAAAACAGTTTTTTGCCGAGCGCGGAGCAGATGTTGTTATAGACGGCGGACAAAGTATGAACCCGTCTACAGAAGATTTTTTAAAGGCGTTTGAAAAAGCAAATGCCGAAACAATTTTTGTTTTGCCTAATAACAGCAATATAATACTTGCCGCAAAACAAGCCGCCGACTTGTATAAAAAATCTGAAGTCAGGGTAATAGAAAGCAAAACAATAGGTGACGGCTATGCGGCGCTTTCTATGTTTGACGAAAGTTCAGGCGATGTTGATACAATTACCGAATGTCTTAATGAAGCTATGAAAGGTGTCATAACCGCCGAAATCTCTCATTGTGTCCGCGATGCAGAAATAGACGGCGCACAGATGCATACGGGCGATTATATAGGCTTTAAAGGTAAGCAGTTGCTTGCGGTAAACGGCAACAGAATGGCGGCTTTAATGCAGTCGATAGTAGAGCTTGAGTTTTCAAACTATGACATTTGCATTTTGATATACGGCAAAGATGTATCCGAAGACGAGGCGTTTTTTGCTGAAAAGCAGCTCAAATCGTTGTATCCCTACAAAGAAATTTATACATACGGTGGTATGCAGTCGGTTTATGATTATATTTTGATTTTGGAGTAAAGTTTATGAAAGGACTAATTTTTACGCTTGCCGCATTAAGCGCCTATCTTGTGTCGGGGTGGAACCCATCGATAACTTTTTCAAAGTTAATTTATAAAAAAGATATACGCACCTGCGGCAGTAAGAACCCCGGTTTTACCAATTTTCGCAGATGTTTCGGCGATAAATTTGCGTGGTATGTTTTTGTTT
Organism: Acutalibacteraceae bacterium; assembly: GCA_036308405.1. GTDB lineage: Bacteria > Bacillota > Clostridia > Oscillospirales > Acutalibacteraceae > UBA737. Next base: position 8,326 of record JAXJVR010000112.1, on the reverse strand, counting down.
TAGATTTGTTTAAAGCGGCTGCGGTTGTAGCGGTTTTTGCGTTTTTGCTTTCAAAATATGGGGTAGACCATCAGTTTGCCGCCGCATTTACGGGCGTTTTTGCCGTGCTCGGCCACGCGTATCCTATATGGTATGGCTTTAAGGGCGGAAAAGGCTTTTTGGTTTCGCTTTCGGTTATATTTGTTATCGACTGGCGCGTGGGACTTATTGCAACGCTTATTATGGTGGTGCTGTTGCTTACAACAAAATATATGTCGCTTTCTACGGTTACGGCGTTGCTTGCAAGCCCTGTAATAATGATTTTGTTTGATACCGCTTTACCAGTGGTTGAAATAACAACCCTTACCGTAATTTTTGTTGCAATTCGCCATAAAGAAAATTTTAAGCGGCTTAAAAACGGCACGGAATCAAAATTCTGTTTAAAAGCGCGTTAATATCTATTGTGTTTTCAAAAAATTAACATAATAATACTTGAAAAAAATTTTTTGGGAGTTTAAAATGGTATTTGTAGAAATTTATGTTTTTAAAAGTGAATTTGCCGAAAAAGAGGTGAGCCTATATGAATAAAGTGTCACTTCTTGTCAGAAAACTTACGGTGCCGCCGATTTTTGCGGCACTGTTGCTTATTGTTACCTATGCTGCTCGACCCGATTATTACGGCAATGTATGGAGTCTGTTGTTGGGTATCTGCTTTTTGGCGGTTTTACCGTCACTTGCATATCCGTTGCAAAAATATATTCCGCACTTTAAAGACAAAGGTCGCGAAGGTCAGCGCAGTTTGGCAATGTTGTTTTCGGGTATAGGGTATTTGCTCGGAACCTTAACGGCTTTTATTTTTAACGCGCCCGCCGAGCTTAAAATTATATATCTTTTATATCTTTTTTCAGGCTTATTGATGATAATATTTAATAAGGTTTTAAAGATAAAGGCAAGCGGTCACGCCTGCGGTATAGTAGGTCCGATAGTCTTGCTTGTTTATTATAAGTTGTATATACCTGCGGTTATAGGCGCGCTTTTTGTTGCAGCTGTATTTGTTTCAAGCATAAAGACAAAACGGCACACTCCGTCACAACTTGTAATCGGCAGTATTATACCGATAGTTTGCATTATTATTGCTCATTTAATTATCGGATAGATGTTTTTAGCATCAACGGGGTAGCCTTTTAATACAGTTTTTATTAAATTTAAGAGGAGATTTTTTCAAAAATGCACAGAGTATTACGAAAAGACCAAATTTTAACAATTCCCAATCTGTTAAGTATTGTAAGGCTTTGCTTAATTCCGCTTATAATATGGCTTTACTGCGTAAAAAAAGACTATACCTTGGCGGTTATTGTCATTCTGATTTCGGGAGCAACAGATATTGTTGACGGCTTTATAGCGCGTCATTTTAATATGGTGTCCGATTTCGGAAAAATTTTAGACCCGGTAGCTGACAAACTGACGCAGGGTGCGGTTATTATTTGTCTTACGGTTAAATATAAACTTATGTATGCGCTCATTGCCTTGTTTGCTGTAAAAGAAATAGTTATGGCGTTGTTCGGTTATTTTGCTATCACCAAGAAAGATTCGGTAAACAGCGCAAAATGGTATGGCAAAGTTAACACCGTTCTTTTATATGCTGTAATGATGTTGCTTATACTTATTCCCGGTATTCCGATATGGCTTGCAAACTCACTTATTGTGATGTGCGCTGTAATGATGTTGGTATCATTGGGACTGTATACAAGATTTTATATAAAATTATTTACCAAAAATCATGCGTAATTAAGTTTTAAAAATATATTATATCGGCGGATACTCGCAGGAGGAAAATATGAAAAAATACCGCGCGGGAATTGACATAGGCTCTACCACCGTAAAACTTGTGTTGATTGACGAAAACGACAGCATAATATTCGGAAAATACAGAAGGCATCAGGCGCACACACAAGAGACCCTTGCCGAACTTTTAGACGAGGCAAGACAAACCGTGGGTGAATGCGAGTTGCAAATCAAAATTACGGGTTCGGGTTCAATAAACCTCGGTAAAGCCCTTAATATAGATTTTGTTCAAGAGGTTGTTGCTGTTGCTACCGCGCTTAAGAAAGAGGCTCCGCAAACCGATGTTGCGATAGAGCTTGGCGGTGAAGATGCAAAAATAATATATTTTACCGGCGGACTTGACGAGCGTATGAACGGTGTTTGCGCGGGCGGAACAGGTTCTTTTATAGACCAAATGGCAGCGCTTTTGCAAACCGATGCTTCGGGACTTAACGAAGCGGCTGAAAGCTATAAGCATATTTATCCTATAGCGGCGCGTTGCGGTGTGTTTGCCAAAACCGATATTCAGCCTCTTATAAACGAAGGTGCAACAAAGTCCGACCTTGCGGCATCTATATTTCAAGCGGTTGTTAATCAAACAATTTCGGGGCTTGCCTGCGGCAAGCCTATTCGCGGTTGTGTTGCTTTTTTGGGTGGTCCGCTACACTTTTTGCCCGAACTTAAAAAGGCTTTTATAAGAACGCTGGGTCTTACACCCGAAACAACCGTAGACCCCGAAAATTCGCATCTGTTTGCGGCTATGGGTGCGGCGCTTGAAAGCGATGACGCAAAACCTGTTTTGATAGATGATTTAGCACAAAAACTAAAAAACGGCGTTGCCGTATCTTTTGAAATGCCTCGTCTTCCGGCGCTTTTTGAAAATGAGTCCGATTTTAACGCTTTTTGCGAAAGACATAATAAAGCCGTTGTTAAAAAAGGCGATATTTCTACATACCGCGGAGATTGCTTTTTAGGTATAGACGCGGGTTCTACCACAACTAAAATTGCGCTTATAGGCGATGACGGCAGTCTGCTTTATTCGCTGTATTCGGGCAACCACGGAAACCCCGTTGAAACCGCAAAGAGTATGATTGCCCAACTTTCACAAAAGCTGCCCGCCGGCGCAAGAATAGCGCGTTCGTGTTCTACCGGTTACGGCGAATCACTTTTAAAATCTGCCTTTTCGCTTGATGAGGGCGAGGTCGAAACGGTGGCGCATTGCACAGCGGCGGCATTCTTTGACCCTAAAGTTAACTGTGTTCTTGACATAGGCGGTCAGGATATGAAGTGCATAAGGCTTAAAAACGGCGCGGTAGACAATGTTTTGTTAAACGAGGCTTGTTCTTCGGGTTGCGGTTCTTTTATCGAAAATTTTGCTTCCTCTTTGGGCTTTACTGCCGAAGAATTTGCAAATGAAGCTTTGTTTGCTAAAAATCCGGTTGACCTTGGCACCCGTTGCACCGTATTTATGAATTCAAATGTTAAGCAGGCTCAAAAAGAGGGAGCGTCGGTTTCGGATATTTCCGCAGGTCTTGCTTATTCTGTTATTAAAAACGCTTTGTTTAAAGTAATCAAGCTTGCAAACGCCAAAGACCTTGGCGAACATATTGTTGTTCAGGGCGGAACTTTTTATAACAAAGCCGTGCTTCGCGCTTTTGAAAAAATTGCAGGCGTAGATGTTACTTGCCCCGATATATCGGGAATAATGGGCGCTTTCGGCGCGGCGCTTATAGCTAAAAATCACTATAACGGTGAAAATACAACAATGTTGCCGCTTGAAGAAATACAAAAGCTTGAGTATACATCTAAAAGCACCCGTTGCGGCGGATGCTCAAACAAATGTATGCTTACCGTCAATACATTTTCGGGCGGCAGAAGGCACATTACCGGTAACCGTTGCGAAAAGGGCGCAGGCGGAAATTCGGGTGTTAAAAATGTTCCTAATATGATGGAATATAAACGCAAACGAATTTTTGACTACGAACCCCTTGCCGAAAAAGACGCCCCGCGCGGAGTAATCGGTATTCCGCGGGTGCTCAATATGTATGAAAATTATCCGTTTTGGGCAACATTTTTTAAGCAACTCGGCTTTTCGGTTGTTTTGTCACCATTTTCAAGCCGTAAAATATATGAATTAGGTATGGAAAGCATACCTTCGGAATCGGAGTGTTATCCTGCAAAATTGGCTCACGGTCATGTGCAGTGGCTTATAAACAACGGAATAAAAACCGTATTTCATCCTTGTGTTTTTTACGAGCATCAGGAAACAAAGGACGCACAAAATCATTTTAACTGTCCTATGGTTATATCTTATGCCGAAAATTTGAAAAACAATGTTGAGGATATTACCGACGGAAAGATAGATTACATACGTCCGTTTATTGCATTTACCGATGAAAAAACCGCCGCAGACCGTCTTGTCAGACTTTGCAAAGAGCAGTGGAACATACCGGAAAAACAGGTGCGCTCGGCTGTGCGTTTGGCTTGGGCAGAACAGTTAAACGCAAAGGCGGATATTGCCGCCGAGGGCAAACGCATAATAAGTCAGTTAGAGCAAAGCGGCGGACGCGGCATAGTCCTTGCAGGCCGTCCGTATCATATTGACCCAGAAATAAATCACGGTATACCCGAACTTATCGCATCTTACGGCATAGCCGTTTTGACCGAAGACAGTCTGCCGTTAGATTTTACGCCCGAAAGACCGCTTCGCGTTGTTGACCAGTGGGTTTATCACTCAAGACTGTATTCTGCGGCAGAATATGTTTGTAAGCATGATAATCTTGAGCTTATACAGCTTAATTCTTTCGGTTGCGGTCTTGATGCGGTAACATCCGACCAAGTCGGCGAAATTATGGAAAAATCGGGCAAGCTTTATACTTTGCTCAAAATTGACGAGGTAGGCAATTTGGGGGCTGTGCGTATTCGTATACGCAGTTTGCTTTCTGCCATGAATATGCGAAAAGAACAAAATATCAAAGCTGTTGATGTTTCGCATAGGTATGAAAAAGCGGAATTTACAAAAGAAATGCGTCAGCAGGGTTACACAATTTTAGCGCCGCAGATGAGTCCCATTCACTTTGATATTTTAGAGCCGGTATTTAAAAAACACGGTTACAATGTTGTTGTTCTGGATAACGATAACCGCGCCGCTATTGATACCGGTCTTAAGTTTGTTAACAACGATGCGTGCTATCCGTCGATTACCGTGGTAGGTCAGTTTATGGATGCAATTCTGTCGGGCAAATATGACACCGATAAGCTTGCCATAGTTATGACGCAAACCGGCGGTTGTTGCAGAGCAAGCAACTATATAGGCTTTATACGCAGGGCGCTTGACAAAGCGGGCCTTTCGCATATACCGGTTATTTCGCTTAACGCCAACGGTATGGAAAAGAATTCGGGATTTTCTTTTACACCCGGTCTTATAATGGACGCGGTTCACGCCATAATATACGGCGATTTGTTTATGCGCTGTCTATACCATGTGCGGCCTTATGAAAAGGTTAAGGGTTCGGCAAACGAACTGCATAAAAAATGGCAGGATATTTGTATTGACTCTTTGATAAACCCAAAAACTAAATACCGTTATAAAGATGTGTGTAAGGGTATTGTGCAGGCGTTTGACGATTTCCCGATAGATGAAAATATCAAAAAACCGCGTGTTGGTGTTGTTGGTGAAATACTTGTAAAGTATATGCCGCTTGCAAATAATCATATAGTCGACCTGCTTGAGCGCGAGGGTGCCGAGGCGGTAGTGCCCGACCTTATGGACTTTTTCAACTACAGCGTTTACGGCTCACAGTATAAGGCGGAATTTTTGGGCGGTAAAAAATCAGGCGCCGTAATATCTGTGGCGGCTATAAAGATGATTGAATCTTTGCGCAAGCCTGCAATAGATGCCCTAAAACAAAGCAAACGCTTTGATGCGCCCATATCTATTTATGAGGTAACAGAACTTGCAAAACCGCTTTTGTCGCTCGGTAATCAATACGGCGAAGGATGGTTCCTTGCAGGTGAAATGGCAGAGCTTATTACACACGGCACACCGAATGTAATTTGTATTCAGCCGTTTGCATGCCTGCCTAATCATGTTGTGGGCAAGGGCGTTATAAAGGCGCTTAAAAAATCATATCCTTACAGCAATATTGCCGCGGTAGACTATGACCCCGGCGCCAGTGAGGTAAATCAGCTCAACCGAATAAAACTTATGCTTTCGGAGGCTAAAAAGAATATAAATATTACAAATGAGCTTTAAAATAACAACCCGAATGTTGCAATTTTTGTAGCATTCGGGTTTGTTTCGTGTATCAAAGAGGTTGCCTTGGTGTAGCCTTCTCCTTGAGAAGCAGGGGGGACCGCATTTGCGGTGGATGAGGTGTATCGCAATGACATATTAAAGCAACCCGAAAAACAAATGTCATTCCGAGTGACTGTGTCACGAGGAATCTCTGAAACGGTGTCGGTGTGCGGTAAAAATCAATACTGCTGAAGCATTTATCTTACGCAGTTGCGTTTTATATAGAAAAACTGAATAATTTATGCTATAATATATATTAAGGTGATTTTATGAAAATAAACTATCAGGCAGAGCTTGAAAAAATTATTGCAAAAAATCAGAGCGATGGCGTTATACCGACGCTGTTTTTGCATAGCTGTTGCGCGCCGTGCAGCAGTTATGTGCTTGAATATTTATCGCAATATTTTAAAATTACGGTGTTTTATTATAATCCCAACATATATCCCGATGAAGAATATTTTAAGCGAGTAAAAGAGCAAAAAGAATTTATTGAGCGTTTTCCGGCAAAAAATAAAATTGATTTTGTTGAAGGGAATTTTGATAAAGACCGTTTTTATGCTATGGCAAAGGGCAAAGAAAACATCCGCGAAGGCGGCGAGCGCTGTTTTGCGTGTTATGAACTGCGGCTTCGTGAATCGGCGGAATATGCCTTAAAGGGTAATTTTGATTACTTTACCACAACACTGTCAATAAGTCCGCTTAAAAATGCCGAAAAGTTAAATCAAATAGGTCTGTCGCTTGAAAAAGAATACGGTGTAAAATATTTGGTATCTGACTTTAAAAAGAAGGACGGATACAAACGCTCGGTTGAAATATCGCGCCAATACGGTATGTATAGACAAGACTATTGCGGATGTGTGTTTTCAAAAAAAGAACGCGAACAAAATATTTAAAATTTTTATTGACAAATGCGGACGGTAATGTTAATATATGATAGCGTGCGAAACTGTGCGTAGTTTCGTTATGTCAAAATTTTTTCAGAAAGGAGATAGTGAATAGTGCCTACCTTTAACCAATTAGTTCGCAGCGGACGTGAAACCGTTGAAAAAAAGGCAAAGGCTCCTGCTCTTCTTAAGGGTTACAACTCAATGAAGCGCAACCTTACCGACAACGATTCACCCCAAAAGCGTGGCGTATGCACAGCTGTTAAGACTTCTACACCTAAAAAGCCTAACTCGGCTCTTCGTAAAATTGCCAGAGTTCGTCTTTCTAACGGTATTGAAGTTTCGGCATACATTCCCGGTATCGGCCACAATCTTCAGGAACACTCTGTTGTTCTTATCCGTGGTGGTCGTGTAAAAGACTTACCTGGTGTTCGTTATCACATCATCAGAGGAACTCTTGATACACAGGGTGTTGCTAACAGAATGCAGAGCCGTTCTAAATACGGCGCAAAGCGCCCCAAAGCAGGTGCAAAATAATTTTTAGAGAACAGACAATCTCTGCTGATAAACCGGCAGACTTAATATATATACTATATAAAGTCTTGCTTGGTGTAACGGGAATTTGTCAACTCGAGTACCTATGATATCATTCCTATGAAGGAGGGAAGTAAAATGCCAAGAAGAGGCTTTATTGCAAAACGCGATGTTTTGCCCGATCCTATTTACAATTCAAAGAAGGTTACACGCCTTATCAACAACATTATGCTTGACGGTAAAAAAGGTGTAGCTCAAAAAATAGTTTACGGTGCGTTTGACATCATCAGCGAAAAAACAGGAAAAGACCCGCTTGAAGTATTTGATGCAGCTATGGAAAACATTATGCCTCAACTCGAATGTAAAGCGGTTCGTAAGGGCGGTGCAACCTATCAGGTTCCGTTTGAGGTTCGCCCCGAAAGAAAGCAGACTTTGGCGCTGCGCTGGCTTACAATGTTCAGCCGTCAGCGTTCGGAGCGCACAATGAAAGAGCGTCTCGCAGCTGAAATTATCGATGCTACAAACGGTATGGGTAATGCTGTTAAAAGACGCGAAGAAATGCACAGAACAGCAGAAGCAAACAAAGCTTTTGCTCATTACAGATGGTAATTTGTTAAGAACCGCGTAGACGCGCGGATGGAGGTTAAAATGCCAAGAAAAGTATCTCTTGAAATGACAAGAAATATTGGTATCATGGCTCATATCGACGCCGGTAAAACAACCACTACAGAGCGTATACTCTTTTACACAGGTGTAAACCGTAAAATGGGTGAAACTCATGACGGCGGCGCTACCATGGACTGGATGG
>JAXJVR010000111.1:0-37622 GCA_036308405.1 Acutalibacteraceae bacterium | reverse complement strand
CCGTCAAAACGGCAACCTTTTTTGTAAGCGGATTCAATTACCTTGCCGAGTCGGCGGTCACCGCGCGCAAAAACACCCTCTAAAAAGCTTGCGCGGTTTTCGTGATAATTGAATGTGATTTTTTTGCTTTTAATATGTTCTTTAAGCAAAGCTTGACGGCGCAGCATTTCTTCACGGGTGATTTGCGGCTCAAACTGAAACGGCGTATGCGGTTTAGGCACAAAATTTGCAACGCTTATAGAAACATTAACGGCTTTGCCTTTCGGTTTTTCGGGCAAAGAATAGTAAAGGTCGACTATTTTTTGCGCAAGGTCGGCAATACCTATAATATCTTCATCGGTTTCTGTAGGCAGACCCATCATAAAATAAAGTTTAACCGCGGTGTAACCGCCCCTGAACGCCGTGGCGCAGGTGCCTAAAATATCATCTTCGGTTATATTTTTATTTATAACATCTCTAAGTCTCTGTGTGCCGGCTTCGGGCGCAAATGTAAGACCGCTTTTTTTAAGACGGTTAATTTTTTGCATAAGTTCTTCCGAAAAATTATCTATGCGCAATGACGGTAAAGACAGACTTATCTTGTCGCACTCGGTCCAGTTTAACATGTCGTCAAGCATTTCTTCAAGGTGGGTGTAATCACTTGTAGAAAGACTTGCAAGCGACATTTCATCATAACCCGTATTTTTACAAAGGGCGCGCGCCTGTCGGTTTACGGTATCGGCGCTTTTTTCACGCACGGGGCGGTAAATGTAACCCGCTTGGCAAAAACGGCAACCGCGAATACATCCGCGAAAAACCTCCTGCACGGCGCGGTCGTGCACCGCCTCAATATAAGGCACAACAAACTTTTCGGGGTAGTAAGAACTATCAAGGTCGCCCTCAATTCGCTTTTCTATTGTTTTGGGCGCATCGTCTTTTGGCGTCACTGCGGATATTGTGCCGTCTGCATTATAAGAAACATCGTAAAGCGCAGGCACATACACGCCCTTAATTTTAGAGGCGGCGCGCAAAAAATCAAGCTTTGTTCCGCCGTTTGCTTTGTTTTGCTTGTAAAGGTCGATTACTTCAAGGTCAACCTTTTCGCCTTCGCCTAAAAAGAATATATCAAAAAAATCACAAAGCGGTTCGGGGTTGCAGGTGCACGGACCGCCCGCAACGATTATCGGGTAGCTGTCATCACGCTCGGAGGCTTTAAGCGGAATACCGCCGAGGTCAAGCATAGACAAAATGTTGGTGTATGATAATTCATACTGAAGCGTAAAACCGACAAAATCAAAATCGCGTATGCTGTCACGGCTTTCAAGCGCATAAAGCGGAATATCGTTTTCACGCATAACCTTTTCAAAGTCTATCCACGGCGCAAAAACACGCTCGCACCAAATGTCATCGCGTTCATTAAAAAGCGAATAGAGTATTTTCATACCCAAATGGCTCATACCTATTTCGTAAGTGTCGGGAAAGCAAAACGCAAACCGCACATCCACTGCCGATTTGTCTTTTACAACCTGATTTACCTCTCCGCCCGAATATCTGCCCGGCTTTTGCACCGTCATAATTAACTGTTCAAATCTTTTTTCGTTCATACTGTCACCGAATTTCTGTTTTGTAATAATTAAATGATACAATAAATCTTGCCGCCTTGCAATGATTTTATTTAAAAATTAAATAGAAAATTAAATAAAAATGTCTTTTAATTTAATAAGTGTTGTGATATAATGCATTATGTATAATTATCTGCACAAAAGGGGGCGAAGAATTATGAGTATAAAAAAATTACTTTGTGTTTTGCTTATTGTGGGCATTTGTATGTCATTTTGCGGTTGCGCTTTTGTAAACACAACCGAAGAACTCGTATCTCCGCCCGAACTTACCGGTCAGCTTTACCCTATAAGTCAGGCTTTAAGCAAGAGTGCGGGCGGTAATTATAATCTTATATACCCCACATCAGGCGATTATCGCTCGGCAATTATACTTGAAGATGTTGACGGTGATTCGTCTGTCGAAGCCTTTGCTTTTTACAGCACAAGCGATGATGAAATGACAAATATGCACATAAATGCTATCCGTCAAAGCGATGACGGCTGGGTTTCGGTTTCGGACCAGACAATAGTGGCAACAGGGGTAGAAAGCGTCGCATTTTGCGACCTTAACGGCAACGGCGTAAAAGAAATTCTTGTCGGTTGGTGCGTTAACGGAATAAGCGAAAAGCAGTTAAGTGTTTTCAGTTTTGAAACCGGTGTGCTTGTGCAAAAAATGTTGCAACCCTATACCGGCTTTTTATGCTGTGACCTTGACGGCAACGGTGTAAATGAAATATTTGTTCATCTGCTTAACACATCCGAAAAAACCAACAAGGCAATTATTTACAATTATGATGAAAACGGTATGGCGCAAACTGCCGGCTGTATGCTTGACAGAAATGTAAAAACCGCTTCTTCGCCCGTGCTTTCGGTGCTGTCTTCGGGTCAAAAGGCGATTTATATTGATGAAATCAAGGGCGTAGGTTCGGTAACCGAAGTGTTGTTTCTTTCGCGCGGTGAGTTGGCAAACCCATTGCTTGACAAAGAAAATTCAAACGAAAACACCCTTACCTTGCGCGCGGCAAGCCTTGAAATGAACGACATAAACCAAGACGGAATAATTGAAATTCCCGTGGCTTCCGACCTGCCTAACGCAAACGGCGATGAAAAACTTTATTATACCAACTGGTGTTCATTTAACGGAGAAAAGCTTTCGGTAAAGCTTATTACCGTAGTAAACACCGTTGACGGATATTATTTATCAATACCTAACAGTCTTGTCGGTTCTATCGCGGTATCTAAAGATATTGAAAACCATAAACGAAGCGTGTATTTGTCTGGCGGTGAAGAAGCGGCGGGCGAAATGCTTTTTGAAATTACGGCGTTTGACACTGACGATTGGGAAAGTTATAAACCTGACGGCAAAAATATTACCGAAATTTACAGAACCGAAGACACGGTTTTTACTGCCGAAGTGACAGCTGCGGCGCAAGGCTTGGGTATTACAACAGACATAGTAAAAGAAATGTTCAGTATTATAGGGGTAGAGCAATGAAAAAAATTCTTATAGTTGAAGACGAGGTTGCCATAAGAGAGTTTGAGGCAATAAATTTAAAACGCGTAGGCTATGAAACGGTAGAAGCAGGCAGCGGTGAAGAAGCGCTTGAGATTTATGACAGCGACCCCGAAGGCTTTGATATTGCGCTGCTTGATGTTATGATGCCCGGTATGGACGGTTTTGCGCTTTGCAAAGAACTTCGCAACCGTTCAAATTCGCTTGGTATAATTATGCTTACCGCAAAATCGCAGGAGATGGATAAAATCAGCGGTCTTATGATAGGCGCTGACGATTATATAACAAAACCGTTCAGCCCCACCGAGTTGCTTGCGCGCGTTGACGCGCTCTACCGCAGAGTCGGTGCCGTATCGGCAACTCCGAAACCGACAAGCGAATTGGCTTCAGGTGAATTTGTGCTTGATTTGCGCCGTTGTTCGCTTTCAAAAGGCGGACGCGAAATAGAACTTACACAGGTTGAATTTCAGATAATGCAATTATTCTTTCAAAACCCCGATACACCCATAGACCGACACGAAATACTTGTCAAGGTTTGGGGTGACGGCTATTGCGGCGAAGAAAAGATAGTCGATGTTAACATACGCCGTCTGCGTATGAAAATCGAAGAGGACCCCTCTGCACCTAAACATATTACAACCGTTTGGGGCAAGGGTTACCGTTGGGAAAGTTGTTAACAAGGTAAATTTTTAAAGTTTAAACGAAAGGCAGGTGCGCACTGTGGATATTAAATTCAGATTTAAAAGCATAACAACACGATGGCTTTTAAATGTATATTTGATTATAGTTGCGGCGGTTACGGCAATAGCCGTAATTGTTTCAATGTTGTTTGCTTCTCTGATTTTCAGCAGTGTGCAGTCACAAGCCGCCGATTATGCGCAAGATTTTGACAGTCTGTCTTCGGCAAACCGCGAAAATTTTTACGACCTTGCAATAGAAGCGTCCGAAGGCTTTGAACATAAAGATAAAATCGAGGTTCAGGTTATAAATTCGGGCGGTAAGGTTATAGTGTCTACTACGGGATTTCAGTCCCCCGATAATGTAACTGCCGATTTTAACCGCGCGGTAGGTTCCGGTTCTGGCAGTTATGTGTTCAGGGGCAAAAATTCGGGCGGCGAGCGCGTTATGGCAGGCACAAAGCTTATCTACGGCAGTCACGGTGAGGTTTTAGGAGCATACAGGTGGATAAGTTCGCTTAAATCTGCCTACCGAAAAATAAATATTACCGTTATTATAATTGTTTTACTATATTTGTCGGTGCTTGGCCTTTGCGCCGTGTCCGGATTTTTCTTTATGAAATCTATAGTTAATCACCTGCGTGAAATGGGCAACACCGCGCGTAAAATCGCAGGCGGCGACTTTAAGGCACGTATTGAGGTTATAGAGCACGATGAAATCGGCGAGCTTTCCGAAACGATTAACTATATGGCAAGCGAGCTTGAAAATGCCGAAACTATGAAAAACGATTTTATATCTTCGGTATCGCACGAACTCCGCACACCGCTTACCGCTATTCGCGGTTGGGGCGAGACGGCAAAGATGTCAATAGGCACAGATGAAGAGCTTGTGGCTCGCGGACTTGATGTTGTGTTAAGCGAAGCTGACCGACTTTCAGGTCTTGTTGAAGAACTGCTTGATTTTTCAAGAATGCAGTCGGGCAGAATTTCCGTAAACATTATGCCTATGGATGTTTCAGAGCTTCTGCGCGCCGCTACCGATATGTATACCGAGCTTGCGGTAAAGCAGGGTATTGAACTTTCATACACACCGCCTATGCAGAACTCTATTGTTTTAGGCGACCCTGACCGACTTAAGCAGGTATTTATAAACATTATTGACAATGCGGTAAAATATACCGAAAAGGGCGGTCTTGTGCTTGTTACCCAAACGCGTGAGGACGGTTGCGTGCGAATAACCGTTAAAGATACGGGCGTCGGTATTCCTGCCGAAGATTTAGACCATGTAAAAGAAAAATTCTTTAAATCAAATAAAACGGTTCGCGGCAGCGGTATAGGACTTGCCGTTGCCGATGAGATAATAAAACAGCATCAAGGTTTGCTGTTTATCGAATCTACCGAGGGCGTCGGAACTACCGCTACAATAGTGCTTCCGCTTTATGAAGAACCCGAAGAAGTTGCTACCCCGGCAGAAGAGGTTATCGAACCGTTAGAAACCGTGCAAGAGGAACTTCCTATTACCGAAAGTGAAGAAAATATAAATTAAAAGGGAGATTTTGTTTTGGCAAAATATACATCTATAGGCGGACAGGCGTTAATCGAGGGCATTATGATGCGCAATCCTCAAAAAAAGACGGCATTGGCTGTTCGTTGCCCCGACAAAAGCATAAATATAACCTATATAAAAGAAAAAAGTATAAAAGACCGTCACGCTGTTTTGCGGTTGCCGATAATACGCGGAGTGGTGTCTTATATCGAAAGTATGGTCCAGGGTTATAAGGCTATGATGATGTCTGCCGACATATCGGGTTTTACCGATATTGAAGATGAAAAAGAAAAGCAGGCAAAAAAAGACCCCAAAAAACAGTCGGCAATTACAAACGCAATAATGGTAGTTGCTACCGTTTTGGGCGTGGCGTTGGCGGTGGTGCTGTTTTTGGCAATTCCGCGTTATGCCGTAGCGGGTCTTGAGTGGTTAATCGGCTCGCCGTTTCCTAAAATAATTCGTTCAAGCATAGAACAGCTTATAAAAATAGCGGTGCTTGTGTTATATATGTGGGGCGTTTCCTTTATGTCGGATATCCGCAGGGTATTCGCCTATCACGGCGCCGAGCACAAAACTATTTTTTGCTACGAAAAAGGCTTACCCCTTACGGTAGAAAATGTAAAAAAACAAAAACGCTTTCACCCACGGTGCGGAACGTCGTTTTTAATACTTATGATACTTGTAAGCGTTATAGTTTCTACCGTAGTGCAAATGATATTTCCGTCGGTTTATGATATAGCGCCGCTTTGGGTTGCAATAAAAATTTTGCTTATCCCTATAATTTGCGGACTCGGTTACGAGGTGCTTAAACTTTGCGGTAAATATGATAATATACTTACAAGAATTATATCTGCTCCGGGTATGTGGTTACAGCACATAACAACCAAAGAGCCCGATGACGATATGATAGAGGTTGCCATTGCGGCAATTAAGGCTTGCGATGAAATCGAGGACAAACCCCAAGAGGACGGTTCAGATGAGCAAAACGATATTTGAAGCATATAACGACTGCAAACGGCAGTTAGAGGCGGCGGGTATAGAAGACTATGTCTTTGAGTCAAAACAGATTATTAAACACATAACCGGCTATACAAATGCCCAAATTTTAAACAACTATGCGCAACCGCTTAACGAATATCAGCTTAATAATCTGATGGTTATAATTAAACAGCGGTGTATTCATTATCCGTTGCAGTATATACTCGGCGTCTGGAACTTTTTCGGCAGAGATTTTTTTGTGGGTCCCGGCGTGCTTATACCAAGAAGCGACACCGAAACTTTAATTGATGTCTGTCTTGAAAAAGCAAATCAAAACCCGGCTTCAAGGGTGCTTGACCTGTGTTCCGGCACGGGATGTGTGGGCATAACGCTTAAATGCGAACGTCCTGATTTTGATGTAACGCTTGCCGAAAAATTTGATGAGGCGCTTACATATACGCAAAAGAACGCGTCGCATAATAACGCCGATGTAAAAATCGTTAAAGCCGATGTTTTAAAGGGCGAGGGAGCTGACGGTCTTTATGACTTAATAGTCAGCAATCCGCCTTATATAAATAAGTCGGATATGCAGTCCTTGCAACCCGAAGTTAAATTTGAACCCGAAACCGCGCTTGACGGCGGCGAAGACGGACTTGATTTTTACCGCAGTATAGTAGATAATTATAAGAAGTATCTGTCGCCTTGCGGCGTTATGGCGTTTGAGGTAGGTATAAATCAGGCAAATTCGGTTTGTGAGATTATGAAAAACGCAGGTTTTAAAAATGTAGACACACGCGCCGATTTAAACAAAATCGACAGAGTAGTTTTTGGGACAGCAAATTAAGTATAATATAACCAAATAAACAATTTGGAGGAAATAACAATGGCAAAAGAAAAAGCAACAAAAACGGTAGGCACCGACAAGACCGCCGAAGGCAGAGAAAAGGCATTGCAGACCGCAATGGCTCAAATAGAAAAGCAGTATGGTAAGGGCGCGGTAATGCTTTTGGGTGAAAATGCCGCAATGAATGTTGAGCATATTAAAACCGGTTCTATGGCGCTTGATATGGCGCTCGGTATAGGCGGTATTCCGCGAGGCAGAATTATAGAAATTTACGGTCCCGAATCTTCGGGTAAAACAACACTTGCGCTTCACTGCGTTGCCGAAGCTCAAAAAGAGGGCGGCACCGCCGCGTTCATAGATGTTGAGCACGCACTCGACCCTGTTTATGCCGCCGCTTTGGGCGTAGATATAGACAGCCTTTTGGTTTCGCAACCCGACAGCGGTGAGCAGGCTCTTGAAATTGCCGAAGCGCTTGTTCGTTCGGGCGCTATAGATATAATAGTTGTCGACTCGGTAGCCGCGCTTACAACCCGCGCCGAAATAGAGGGTGAAATGGGCGACAGCCATGTCGGTCAGCTTGCGCGTCTTATGTCGCAGGCAATGCGCAAACTTACGGGCGCTCTCTCAAAATCAAATTGCAGCGCAATCTTTATAAATCAGTTGCGTGAAAAAATCGGCGTAATGTATGGCAACCCCGAAACAACTACCGGCGGCCGTGCGCTTAAGTTTTATGCGAGCGTCCGCATTGATGTTCGTAAGATAGATACCATTAAAAACGGCAGTGAGGTTATCGGTTCAAGAACACGCGCAAAGGTTGTTAAAAACAAGGTTGCGCCCCCGTTCCGTGAAGCAGAGTTTGATGTTATCTACGGCAAGGGCATTTCGCGCATAGGCGAAATTATTGATATGGGCCTTGAATTTGAGGTGTTAAAGCGTTCGGGCGCTTGGTTCTATTACGGCGAAACCCGCATAGGTCAGGGCAGAGATAATGTTAAGCAGCTTCTTGAAGAAAACAAACAGCTCGCCGATGAACTTGAAGAAAAGATACGCGCACTTTATGCCGAAAGAATGAACAACAAGGGCAAAAAGGTCGAAGATACAGCCGACGAACCCGTAATAATGCCGGTTGAAGCCGAAGAAGCACCCGCAATAAAACACAAAAAGGTAAATATTGATATAGCGGTTGACGACTGATGAAAATAACCGCTGTAAAAAAAGATAAAAATCACACGGTAAGACTTGAATTTGATGACGATAGCAGTGTAAAATTAGACGCAGGTTTTTTTAACGAGATTTGTTTAAGAACGGGCGATACTGTTACACCGGAAAAACTTAACGAATACACAAAAGAGTCTGAATATATACGCGCTAAAAACCGCGCTATGTGGTTTTTGGACCGTGCCGACCACAGCGAAAAATCGCTCTACAAAAAAATTGTTAAGGGCGGTATTTCGCCCGTTGCGGCGGCAAGGGCAATTTCAAGATTTAAAGAACTCGGTGTGCTTGACGATTACCGTTATGCCGAGCATTTGGCGGAGCGTATGAGCGAAAGCAATATTTCAAAACGCGAAGCTTATGCAAAACTTATGCAAAAAGGCATACCTAAAGACATAATAAATCAGGTTTTAGCCGACACACCTTTTGACGAGTCCGAGCAGATTGCCGAGTTGATTGACAAAAAATACCGACTCAAACTGCAAACCGAGGGCGGAAGTCAAAAGGTTTACGCCGCGCTTATAAGAAAAGGTTTTTCTTATTCAGCCGTGCGCGAGCAGTTAAAAAAATATACACAAGAAATTGAAGATTACGAGGAATAACAATGTATAAAGTAAGTATGGTATCGCTTGGTTGCCCTAAAAATCAGGTAGACGCCGAAATGATGTTATATTCGCTTAAAGAGGCAGGTTTTGAAATCGGCGTGCCCGAGGCAGAAGCCGACGCAATAATAGTTAACACCTGCGGTTTTATAGAAGACGCCAAAAGCGAGGCTATCGAAAACATACTTGAAGCGTCGCAGTATAAAAAAGACGGTAAATGCAAAGCCGTAATAGTTACGGGTTGTCTTGCAGAGCGTTACCGCGATGATGTAACAACCGAAATACCCGAAGCGGATGTTTGCGTAGGTATCGGTTCTAACGGCAATATAGCGCAGATTGTAAAAGATGCCATTGAGGGTTCAAGCAAAAACACATACGGCGAAAAATTTGATTTAGACTTAAACGGAAAACGCATTTTAGGCGGCTTGCCGTTTACGGCATATTTAAAAATAGGCGACGGTTGCGATAACTGTTGCACATATTGCGCAATACCCAAAATTCGCGGACGTATGCGCAGTCGCACTATCGAAGACTGCGTAGCCGAGGCACGCGAACTTGCAAAACAGGGTGTTCGCGAACTTGTGGTAGTAGCGCAGGACACCACCGCTTACGGCACCGATATTTACGGTGAAAGCCGACTTTGCGAACTGCTGTCGGAACTTTGCAAAATTGACGGCATTGAGTGGATACGCACGCTTTATACATATCCCGAACGCATAACAGATGAACTTTTAAACCTACTTGCAAGCGAGCCTAAACTTGTAAAATATCTTGATATACCCATTCAGCATGTAAACGGTGAAATACTTAAGCGTATGAACCGCCGCGGTAATGCCGAGTCACTTAAAGCGCTTGTTAAAAAAATCAGAGAATCGGTGCCCGGTATTACGCTTCGCACTACGCTGATTACGGGTTTCCCCGGTGAAACCGAAGAACAGTTTGCCGAGCTTCACGCCTTTGTTCGCGAAGCGCAGTTTGACAGGCTCGGTTGCTTTACATATTCTGCCGAAGAGGGAACAATCGCGGCTGAATACCCCGACCAAATCGACGAGCAGGTTAAGCAGGACCGCGCCGAGCACATAATGGAAACTCAACTTGATATAGCCTCTAAAAAGAATGAGGAAAAAATCGGCACAGTGCAAAGGGTGCTTATCGAGGGTTGGGACGATTACATAAAATGCTATTACGGACGCAGTCCCGCCGACGCGCCCGAAATTGACGGCAAGGTTTTCTTTATGGCAAAAGAGCCGCTTGTTATAGGCGACTTTGTCGATGTGCAGATAAATGATGTTATAGAATATGACTTGTTAGGAGAACAGTTATGAACACACCCAATAAATTAACGCTCGGAAGAATGATAGCAACCCCCGTATTTATGGCGACTATGCTTATAGATTTTCCTTATCACTATCTTGTATCGCTTATTATTTTTGCGGCGGCGTCTCTTACCGATATGATTGACGGTAAAATGGCAAGAAAGTATAATTTGGTTACCGATTTCGGCAAATTTTTAGACCCGCTTGCTGATAAAATGCTCACAACTGCGGCATATCTCGGTTTTATGTTTTTGTATGCGTCTATGGGCAAAAGTTACGGCATACAAATGACCGCTATTTTGTTTATTGTTTTGTTCCGCGAATTTATGGTATCTTCGCTTCGCCTTGTTACCGCAAAGTCGGGACTTGTTGTTGCGGCTAATATATGGGGCAAACTCAAAACCGTCAGCCAAATGGTAGGCTTGGTTACAGCGTTGCTTTTTTATACACTTATAAAAGACTTCGGTTTATCACAAATTCAAACCGTGTGTGATATAATAATAATGACATTGTTCTGGATATCTGCAGTTCTTTGTGTTATATCGGGACTTATTTATCTTAACGAGTGTAAAGATTATATAAATTCATCAAAATAAGCAAATTAATAATAATCTTTGGAGTTGTTGTAATTGTTTGATTTGTTAAAGGAAGATATACAGGCTATAAAAGACCGAGACCCGGCAGCAAAATCATCGCTTGAAATTTTGTTGCTTTATCCCGGTCTTAAAGCCGTTAGAATGTATAGACGCGCCCATAAGCATTATCTGAAGGGGCACAGTTTTCGCGCAAGATATATTTCGCAAAAAGCGGCGCGTAAAACCGGCATAGAAATTCATCCCGGCGCCACAATAGGCCGCCGCCTTGTAATTGACCACGGCACAGGCATTGTAATAGGCGAAACAACCGAAATAGGTGATGATGTTCTTATCTATCAGGGCGTAACGCTCGGCGGAACGGGCAAAGATGTAGGCAAAAGACACCCGACCATCGGCAACCGCGTTATGATAAGCGCAGGTTCAAAGGTGTTAGGTCCTATTAAAATAGGCGATGATTCACGCGTTGCGGCAGGCGCTGTTGTGCTTAAAGATGTTCCGCCTAATTCTACAGTTGTAGGGGTGCCCGCGCATATAGTGCGCAAAAACGGCAAAAAGGTAGAGGCAAATCCGCTTGACCAAATACACATACCCGACCCCGTTCAGCTTGAAATTGATAATTTAAACAAACGAATAAAAACTTTAGAAGAGCAGTTAAAGGAGCAGACACACAAATGAAGATTTTTAACACACTTACCCGAAAAAAAGATGAATTTATACCGATAACACCGGGCGAAGTAAAGATATACGCCTGCGGACCTACGGTTTACAACTATATTCACATAGGCAACGCCCGTCCGCTTTGTGTGTTTGATGTTTTGCGCCGTTATCTTGAATGGCGCGGTTACAAGGTAACTTTTGTTCAAAACTTTACCGATATTGATGACAAGCTTATAAAAAAGGCTAATGAAGAGGGCATAACCGTGCCCGAGGTAGCAGAAAGATATATAAAAGAATTTTGGGTAGACGCAAAGGGACTTAATGTCCGTGAAGCAACCGTTCACCCGAGAGCTACCGAAAATATTGACGAAATACAGCGAATAATAACAGAACTTGTTGAAAAAGGCTACGCATATACAGCCGGCGGAGATGTATATTTCCGTTCTAAAAAGTTTGAAGGTTACGGCAAGCTTTCGCATCAACCGCTTGAAGATTTAGAGGCGGGCGCGCGCATTGCTACCGATGACATAAAAGAAGACCCTATGGATTTTTGCCTCTGGAAAGGCGCGAAACCGGGCGAGCCTTATTGGCAGTCACCTTGGGGCGACGGCAGACCGGGTTGGCATATCGAGTGTTCGGCTATGGCAGAAAAATATCTCGGCAAAACCATAGATATTCACTGCGGCGGTCTTGACCTTATTTTTCCGCACCACGAAAACGAAATTGCGCAGAGCGAATGTGCAAACGGTTGCGATTTTGCGCACTATTGGATGCACAACGGTTTTATAAATGTGGATAATCACAAAATGTCAAAATCTTTGGGCAATTTCTTTACCGTGCGCGATGTTGCCGAAAAATACGGTTATGAACCTATTCGCTATCTTATGATTTCTTCTCAATATCGCGGACCTATAAACTATTCGGTAGATATTATCGAGCAGAGCAAAAATGCGCTTGAAAGACTTTATACCTGCCGTAACAATATTGATTTTGCGCTTAAAAATGCGCAAGACGGCGGCGAAACACCCGACTTTATCGAAGAGCGCCGTCAGGAATTTATCACCGCTATGGATGATGACCTTAATACAGCAGACGCGCTTGCGGCTGTGTATACTTTGGTGCGCGATATAAACACCGTTATAGCAAACGGCGCCGGCAAAGAAACACTTAACGCTTGCGCGCAAGCATTTGACGAGTTGACAGGCGTTTTGGGCTTGGTTTATAACCGCAAAACAGAAGCGCTTGACAGCGAAATCGAAGAGCTTATTGCAAAGCGCACCGAAGCGCGCAAAAACCGCGATTTTAAAACCGCGGACGAAATACGCGACAAGCTTAAAGATATGGGCATAATTCTTGAAGATACACCGCAGGGCGTAAAATGGACCAGAGCATAAAACGCGAGCCTATCGGTGACGGCAAGTTTATATATGTTTCACCGCACCATACTTTCGGCACCGACGCCGTTTTGCTTGCCGATTTTGCTTCGGCTAAAAAAAGGGATAAATATGTCGACCTTGGGACCGGTTGCGGTATAATAGCATTTTTAATGTTGCGCGACGGCAAGTGCGACACCGCCTACGGCGTTGATATTTCGAGCGAGGCAATAGAACTTGCAACCAAAACAAAGGCAGAGTTCGGTTTTGATAGGTTTATACCCGTTTTGTCCGACCTGAAAGACTTAAAGGGTAAGGTGCCGTTCGGCGCGCAAACGCTTGTAACCTGCAATCCGCCCTATAAAGCGCCGGGCGCAGGACTTAAAAATCCCGATAAAATCAAAAGTGTTGCGCGTCACGAGGTTGAATGCACTTTGGAAGATATAGTTGCAACCGGCGCAAAACTGCTTCAAACGGGCGGCAGACTTTGTATGTGCCACCGCCCCGAAAGACTGGCCGAGCTTATGTCACTTATGAGGCAATATAAGGTCGAGCCAAAGCGTCTGCGCCTTGTGTGCCAACGGGCAGGGCAGTCACCGTGGCTTGTGTTGGTTGAGGGCAGGCGTTGCGGTAATGTTGCACTCAATATAGAGCCGACCCTTTATGTCGAAGATTCAAACGGAAATTTTTCCGATGAGATGATAAAAATTTACGGCAGTTATAAGGAGGCGTATTTAAAATGAGCGGAAAATTATATATAGTAGGAACGCCCATAGGCAACCTTGAAGATTTTTCACCCAGAGCTGTTCGCGTTTTAAGCGAGGTAGACTTTATCGCCGCCGAAGATACGCGCGTTACGCTTAAATTACTTAACCGATTTGAAATAAGTAAACCTATGGTGGCTTATTTTGAACATAATAAAAAAGAGCGCGGAAATGTTGTAATCGAACGTCTGCTCGGCGGACAAACCTGCGCTCTTGTAACCGACGCAGGTATGCCGGCAATATCCGACCCCGGCGAAGACTTAATTCGCGAATGTCACGAAAACGGCATTGCGGTAGAGTCGGTCCCCG
This sequence comes from Acutalibacteraceae bacterium, assembly GCA_036308405.1. Classification (GTDB taxonomy): domain Bacteria; phylum Bacillota; class Clostridia; order Oscillospirales; family Acutalibacteraceae; genus UBA737. Next base: position 23,652 of record JAXJVR010000111.1, on the reverse strand, counting down.
GTCCTACGGCATTTGCTACAGCGCTTGCGCTTTCGGGTATGCCCGGCGGCAGATTTTGTTTTGAAGGCTTTTTATCGGTCAACAAGCCAAGCCGAATTAAGCATTTAAACGAAGTAAAAGACGAGCACCGAACAATGATTTTTTATGAAGCACCGCATAAGCTTATAAAGACCATTGACGATATGTATGCGGCTTTCGGTGACCGCAAAATTGCAATAGTGCGTGAGATTACAAAAATTCACGAAACTGTTTTTCGCACTACATTAAGCGAAGCTAAAGAGTATTATAAGGAACACGAACCTCGCGGCGAATATGTGCTTATCATTGAAGGCGCAAAAGAGCAGCAGCAAAATTATTCGCTTGAAGATGCCGTCCGTTTAGCAAAAAAGTTTGTAAATGACGGGCAGTCGGCGTCTTTTGCCGCAAAAGAGGCGGCAAAAATTACGGGAATAAAAAAGAGCGATATATATAGGCTTATGTTAGATTAAAGTGCAGAAAGGGATTAAAAAATGAACGAAGAAAAAGATTCTTACGGTTTTGATTTTAACGATAAATATGAGGAAATCATTGCCGCCATGCAAAAAAGGCAGGAAGAGGAATATGATGACATTGTATCCGATTCAAGTTTAGAAAAAGCCGTAGACCGCAAAGGTTCGCATTCGGGCGGAAGATACAAAAAGAAAAGCCGCGGAAAGTTTAAAACTTGGTGGAAAAATCTTAAAAAAGGCAAAAAAGCGGCGCTTATCAGCGTAACGGCTGTGGTTTTGGTAATCGCTATTTTGCTCGGTTGGTTCTTTATCTATTTTAGATATAATTACAACTCTATTACCGGCGACCCCGAAACGCTCGGTTTCTCCGATATAATAGATAAAAATGTTGTAAATGTTGCGCTTTTCGGCGTTGACTCGCGCGATGAAACCGTATTTAAAGGCAACACCGACAGTATTATGATTTTAAGCCTTAATACGAAAACCAAAAAGGTAAAAATAATCTCGGTTATGCGCGATACGTTTGTGCCTATGGAATATGAGGGCGAAAAATATTACGGAAAAATCAATTCTGCGTATGTAAAAGGTCCGGAGCACGCCATAAAAACCCTTAACCAGATATTCGATTTGGATATTTCCGAATATGCCACAGTTAACTTTTTCGGTATGGTGGATATAATTGATGCCGTCGGCGGAATAACCGCAACCATTACCGAAGATGAACTCAAGTGGAAAGGCACCGACCACCCCAATCTTAACAACTGTATGGATGAAATCTGCGCTCAAATGGGACTTGACGCCAAAGATTATTATATAAAAGAGGCGGGCGAGCAACAACTTAACGGTGTTCAGGCGGTTGCATATTCTCGTGTGCGCAACTGCACAAGCACTTGGGGCACCCGTGATGATTTCGGCAGAACAGACCGTCAGCGTCATGTTATGGAACAGCTTTTCAACAAAGCGGTTACTATGAAAAAAACGCAGTATACCAAACTTGCAAAAGCGCTTATACCTTGCACCGAAACATCACTTTCTTACAGCGATATAATATCTCTTGCATTTAATATATTGCTGTCTTCTCCTGCTTTTGAGCAATACCGTCTGCCGCCCGCAGAATATCAAAGTGATTTTCTGATGAAAGGACCTTCGGGTTACGGCTCTATCATTTACTATGACCTTGACTATGCCGCAAAATTGATTCACGCGGTTATATATGACGATATGACAATGGAGCAGTATATCGAAGAAAACGGTATTGAGCATAACGATTGGTATTCAAAAAGAAATTCCGGAACAACCTACCCGTCAAAACCGTCGGGCAACACTTCGCAAAGCACAACAAGCAGTGCTACCGTAAGCGAAAACAATACCACCGATACCGAAAGCACCGCAAGCAGTGTTTCTGAACAAACGCCGACTGTAAGCACGCCCGAAAAAGAACCCGACACATCAAGCAAAGATACAACAAGCAGTAAGCCCGATAACGATAATACACAAAGTTCCGATGAACAGCCCGGCAGTGACAAAGATACCGATGCCGATATCGACACCGATGCCGACAACACGGATAAAAAGCCCGATAACACCGAGCAGACACCTGATAATAACGGTGATAACACGGGCGAAAATGACGATACTGTCGAATAAAAATTATTTAGGGTGTTTTTATGAAAAAGCAAAAAACCAACTGTGAAACCTGCGCAAATTATATTTATGATTCGGAATACGATGAATATTTTTGCGATTGCCGACTCGATGAAGACGAAATGGCGCATTTTTTAACTTCGCAGACATTCGATTGCCCATATTATAATTTTTATGACGAGTATAAAATAGTAAGAAAACAAAACTGAAAGGCGGACAGGCAAAAAATGCTTCAAATCTACGCGCTTGCAGCGGCGGTTATAACACTGCTGCTTGATATACCGTTTGATATTTTCAGACAACCTTATTCTTTTTGGCTGGTGCCGCTTATACTTTTAGGCGTATTTGCAGCCCTTATAATATTGCACATTGCGTTGCTGGCTTTTAGCATTTTATGCGTAAACTTAAACAAGCCCCCGCGTGATACAAACTTTTTCAGAACTTTGATAAAGGGATTTTTGCAAATTGCGTTACCGTTGCTTCGTATAAAAGTGCACACTACGGGTCTTGAAAAAATACCCGATGATGAGCCTTTTTTGCTTGTGTGCAATCACATACACGACCTTGACCCTGCGGTGATTTATTACGCCGTTCCTGACGCTCGGTTGGCGTTCATAGCCAAAAAAGAGGTAAGGCAAAATCTGCCCTTTATTTATAAAGCGCTTCATAAATTAAGCGGACTGCCCATTGACCGCGAAAACAATCGCGAAGCGGTAAAAACAATTATAAGCGCAACAAAACTTATTAAAAATAAGACCAATTCGGTTGCGGTTTTTCCCGAGGGATATACAAGCAAAACGGGCGAACTGCAACCCATACGCAACGGCGCGCTGAAAATAGCTACCAAAGCGCAGTCAAAAATCGTGGTTTGCACAATCTGGGGCACAAAATCAATACCTAAAAATCTGTTCAGACGCAAAACCGATATATATTTTGATGTTTTGGATGTAATCGATACCGAAGGCAACCCTCATACCGCCGAACTCGGTGAAGAAATACACACTCTTATGGAAAATTCTATTGAAAAGTATAAATGATGTTTAAAATTTTCAGTGAGGTAAAATTATGAAAGTTCTTATCATTGTCCCTGCTTATAATGAGGGAGAGAATATCGAAAGGGTTATAACTTCTTTAAAAGAAAAATGCCCTATGTATGATTATGTTATCATAAATGACGGTTCGCGCGATAATACAGAAGAAATATGCATTAAGAACGGATACCATTTTTTAAGTCACCCCGTTAATTTGGGACTTGCATCCGCAATTCAAACCGGAATGCTTTTTGCGTATAAAAACGGTTATGATGCCGCAATTCAGCTTGACGGTGACGGCCAGCACGACCCTCGTTATATACAAAAAATGGCTGAAGAAATAGAAAAGGGATATAACATAGTTGTAGGCTCGCGATTTGTAGAAGAAAAAAAGCCTTCGTCACTTAGAATGCTTGGCAGCAATTTAATACAGTTTGCTATTAAACTTACAACCGGCAAAACGCTTAAAGACCCCACTTCAGGTATGCGTATGTTTGACAAAAAGATGATTAAAAAATTGGCGTTTGCCGCCGATTTGGGCCCCGAACCCGATACAGTTGCGTTGCTTATAAGAGGCGGAGCGACAATGAATGAAATACAGGTTGAAATGCATGACCGAGTAGCAGGGGAAAGTTATCTTAATTTTTCAACCTCAATAAACTATATGGCAAGAATGTTTGTTTCAATTCTTATATTGCAGTGGTTCAGAAAGGGGTAAAAAGATGAGCAGAGGTTTAACAATTACGCTTATAATCGCTTGCGTTATTACGCTTTTATTTGTTTTTGGAAAAATTAAAAAGTCACAGTTTAAAATCGGGGATACGGTTTATTGGCTGGTCTTTTGCCTGCTTTTGTTGGCTATGTCGATTTTTCCTAATTCTATTTACTATATATCGAAAATTATCGGTTTTGAGTCATCCTCAAACTTTGTGTTTGTCGCAATAATATTTTTGTTGCTTGTCAAAATATTTTTACTTGACGCCAGACTTGCAAAGACCGAAGATAAACTTACAAAACTTGCTCAAAAATACGCCATAGATAACGAAAAAAATGAAAATAAATAATATACACAAACAACCCCTCTTTCGAGGGGTTGTTTGTGTATGGGGATGAATATGGTGGGTGCCTTAATAGGCAGTGCAGAAAACCTATCAAGGCTATTTAAAACCGCTCGGATACCAAGGGGACGGAGGTATCTTTTGCAGATTTTAACAAATTTTAAGTTGGCTGTATTCGGGTGCTTGCGGCGCCTTTTTAAAAATACGAACCTTATATTCGATGTATTTATCTGTTTCGTGTTTTTTTGAATTTGCCGTAATACCCGCGTTTTGCATAGTGCAAAGCAGTTTTGAAAGACTGTTTGAAAAAAGTTTTATATCGCCTATCGCGGCTTTGCGGACGGGTTTTGCATCTTCTTCGCAAGCTATCGGTTCTTCTTTTTCTTCAGCGCTTTCGGGGTTTAAAATTCCGTTTATAAGTTCTTCGGTTTGGTAAAGATTGAGACCTTCGGCAATAATTTTGTCAAGCGCGTCTTGACGCTCCTCACTCGGCAATCGCAAAAGTGCGCGGGCGTGCCGTTCGGTAAGCGAAGATGCCGTTATGCGTTCTTTTATCTCGTTAGAAAGCTTAAGCAGACGCATTTTGTTGCTTACGGTTGAGTTTGCAATGCCGAGCCTTGCCGCAATTTCAGATTGTGTAAGGCCGAAATCGGTAATCAGTCGGCTTATTGCTTCGGCTTCTTCAAAAAAATTAAGGTCGGCGCGTTGCATATTTTCTGTAAGGCTATAAAGCGCCGAGGTCATCTCGTTGGTGCGGTGCAGCACACAGGGCACACGCCTTAAACCTGCCATTCGCGCGGCTCTCAAACGGCGTTCGCCCGAAATCAATATGTATTTACCGCCGTCACCCTTCCTTACGGTCAACGGTTGTATAATTCCGTTAGCCATTATTGAGTCGGCAAGCACACGCAACTCGTATTCGTCAAAACTTTTGCGCGGTTGATGAGGCGCCGGAATAATATCGTCGGGTTTTAGCATAAGTATTCTTCTGTCGGCAATAGTATGCATATTTTTACACCTTCCTGTTTTATGTTTTTGCTTAAGGTGTTCTTTTTCCTTGCGAATAAATTTTAACTTAATAAACTGCCTTTGTAAAGCAAAAGCGGTCGGGCGAATTAGACATAAAAAAATAAAAAGCGCTTTATTTTAAAGCGCTTTTTGCTATTTTACCGCCCATTCGCGGATATTTTGGCGGAGTTTGCGATACTTTTTTTGCAATTATAAATGCTCTTGATTCATTTTGACGCAGGGTTTCACATATAATTTGCGGTTTTTCACAACCGAGTATTTTATATGCGTTTTGTGCGCTTTGTGCCTCATCATTTGCGGCAGAACCTTTCATAGCAACAAAACAACCGCCCGGTTTTACAAACGGAATACAGTATTCACAAAGCACGGGCAAGGCGGCAACCGCCCTTGCACAAGCAATGTCATACTTTTCGCGGTAAAGCGGGTTTTTGCCGCCGTCCTCGGCTCGCATATGCACGGTTTGCGCAGTTAGGTCAAGGCTATTTAATACTTCGTTTAAAAAAACAAGGCGCTTGTTAAGACCGTCAAGCAAAGTAAGGTTTATATCGGGTCTTGCAATTTTAAGCACCACACCCGGAAATCCCGCGCCCGTGCCTACATCAATAATTTCGGCATTGAGTTTTACACTTACATTTTTAAAGAACAGCAGGCAGTCCAAAAAATGCTTATACAGCACCTCTTGCGGTTCGGTTATGGCGGTAAGATTTATCTTTTTGTTCCACTCTATAAGCAGATTACCGTAAGTATTAAGCCTTTCTATTGCCGTTTTATCAAGCGACAGTCCGAATTCTTCACAAACGGGAATAATTTTTTCAATGTTAAAATCTATCATAAGAACCTCTTATTTTGAAAGATATATAAGCAAAACCGAAATATCCGCAGGGCTTACACCCGATATGCGCGATGCCTGACCTATGTTTTCGGGTTGTATCTTGCTTAATTTTTCAACCGCTTCAAGCCGCAGACCGCGAATTGCGGAATAATCGAAATCTTTTGGTATAGCCTTGTTTTCAAGACGCAACATTTCATCAACCTGCGCTTTTTGGCGGTTTATATAACCCTCGTATTTAATCTCGGTTTCGACCTTTTCGCATATATCGTCAGAAAGGTCGGGTCTGCCTGCGTCAAACGGCGCTAAACATTTATAGTCAAGTTGAGGCCGTTTTATTAAATCGGCAAGCCTTGTGCCCGTGGTTATGGGCGCAGTGCCGCGGCTTTCAAGCATTTGGCACAGTTCTTTATCGGGGGCTAAAAACACGCTGTTAACGCGTGCGATTTCTTGCTCTTTAAGTGATTTGCGCTTCAAAAATGCGTCATATTCATCATCTGCTATAAGACCTAATTTATGACCTATAGGCATAAGGCGTTCGTCGGCATTATCCTGACGCAAAAGAAGTCGGTATTCACTGCGCGAGGTCATCATACGATATGGGTCTGAACAACCTTTGGTCACAAGGTCATCTATCAAAGTGCCTATGTATGAGCTTGAACGCGAAAGAACAAGCGGTTCACGGCCCAATACCTTGTGCGCGGCATTTACCCCCGCAACAAAGCCTTGAACGGCGGCCTCTTCGTAACCCGACGAGCCGTTAAACTGACCCGCGCCGTAAAGACCGGGTTGCTCTTTTATTTCAAGCGTGGCATAAAGCGCAAGCGGGTCTATGCAGTCATATTCTATAGCATAAGCCGTGCGCATAATTTTTACATTTTCAAGTCCCTTAATAGTGCGGTAAAATTCAATCTGCACTTCTTCGGGCAAAGAAGATGACATACCCTGCAAATACATCTCTTCGGTGTTTTCACCGCAGGGTTCAATAAAAAGTTGATGCCGTTTTTTGTCGGCAAACCGAACTATTTTATCCTCTATACTTGGGCAATAGCGCGGTCCTACACCTTCAATGTCACCTGCGTAAAGCGGTGAACGGTTAAGATTTTCAAGAATTACCCTTTTGGTTTCGTCATTTGTGTAGGCAATATGGCAAACCAATTTGTTTTCGGGCGGTTTTGTTGTTGAAAAACTGAATGGAACGGTGTTTTCGTCGCCGTCCTGCACTTCAAGCTTTGAAAAATCTATGCTTGCCTTGTCAACGCGCGCAGGCGTGCCGGTTTTAAAACGGCGAAGCGGTAAATTTAAATTTTTAAGTGACTTTGAAAGTTCGGTAGCCGGAAAATTTCCGTCCGGTCCGCTTTCGTAATTTACCTCGCCTATATAAATTCTACCGCCTAAAAATGTTCCCGTTGCAAGAACAACGCATTTGCACGCGTAATCTGCGCCGAGCCTTGTAACGCAGTGCCAAAGATTGTCTTCACGCTTTTCTACAGATACTATTTCTGCCTGTTTTACATCAAGATTTTCCTGCATCTCAACGGTGTGTTTCATATATCCGCTGTAAGCGCGGCGGTCAATCTGCGCGCGCAAAGAGTGAACCGCAGGGCCTTTGCCGCGGTTTAACATTCGGCTTTGCAGGGTGTTTGCGTCGGCGGCTTTGCCCATTTCACCGCCCAAAGCATCAAGCTCGCGCACAAGGTGACCTTTTGCCGTTCCGCCTATTGATGGGTTGCAAGGCATATTGCCCACCCAGTCAAGATTTATTGTAAACATAACGGTCTTACAGCCGAGTCTTGCAGGAGCCAATGCGGCTTCAATGCCGGCGTGACCTCCGCCTATTACCGCTATATCGTAATTTTCTGCCTTGTATTCTTTAATCAAGTTAAAATTCACCTTCTATTTTCCTACGCAAAATCTTTTGAATATTTCGTCGCAAACCTCGTTTGTAACCCGTTTGCCCGTAAGTTCCAACAAAGCGGATATTGCATCGTCAACGCAAACACCTACCGCGTCAAGCGTAATACCGCAGTTAAGCGCGTCACGCGCCGCGCATATTCCGTCAAGGGCGCGCCTTACGCAGTCGCGCTGGCGCTCGTTTATAAGCACGGTATCATCGGGTGAAAGCATTTCGGTTTTGCAAACGCTGTTTATGCTTTTGCAAAGCGCTTCGTAACCGTCGCCGCTTTTGGCTGAAGTTTCTACAATCTCAAAACCGTCAAAAGCCGTTCTGTCGGTTTTTTCGGGCAGGTCGGTCTTGTTAAGCACAATTATTGCTTTTTTGTCTTTTATACGCTCAAGCAGTTTTTTATCATCATCGTCCAATTTGCTTGACGAGTCGAAAACCGCAAGCAACAGCTCGGCGCTGTCAATTCGCTCAAGCGCTTTATCTACGCCGAAAATTTCTACCGCGTCACCGGTTTTATGAATACCTGCCGTGTCGGCAAGATTAAGCGTTATATCGCCCACCGTTACGGTGTTTTCAATAATATCGCGTGTGGTGCCTGCAATATCGGTCACTATAGAACGGTCACTTCCGCAAAGCAGATTCATAAGGGTCGATTTACCGACATTGGGTTTACCTACAATCGAACAACTTACACCCTCGGTTACGGCGCGGCCAATGTCGTAGGTTGAAAGCAGTTTTTCACACTTGTTTTTACATTCGTCAAGCAATGCCGAAAAATTTTTCTGATTTAAGCCCGGTATATCTTCGTCAGGGTAATCGGCAAACGCCGCAAGCGAAGCCGCCGTTTCGAGCAGTTTTTGAAGTATATCTTCGGTATCGCGGCTTATTCTGCCTTCTCTTGCACCGCGTGAAATTTTAACCGCCGCCTCGTTTCGCGCCGAAATAAGCGCCATAACGCTTTCCGATTTTGTAAGGTCAAGCTTGCCGTTTAAAAAGGCGCGCTTTGTGAATTCGCCGCCTTCCGCCATAACGGCGCCGCACTCTAAAATACGGCGCAGAACCTGTTTTGTAATTACTCTGCCGCCGTGAACCGAGATTTCAACCACATCTTCGCCGGTATAACTTTTGGGTGACAAAAATACAAGCGCTACGGCATCGTCTAAAACAGCGCCGTTTTTATCGGTTACCGTGCCGTAAGAGGCTTCATAACCGTTAAGCTCCGACAGTTTTTTGCCCGAATAGGCTTTAAAGCATTTATCGGCAACATCTATGGCTTCTTTGCCCGAAATTCTTATAACACTGATACCGCCTTCACCCAGCGGCGTTGCAATGGCTGCGATTGTGCGATTTGACACTTGTTTTCACCCTCTTTATATTAACTAATCTATTTTAGCACAAAACAGTTATATTTTCAATATTCTTGTTAAAAAGATAGGTGACGTTCGGGTAAAGCGAAGTTTTCGGTGTTGACAATGCGTGCGTATTTTTTTATAATTATGTAAATAGACAGATTATATCTTAAACTATTTTTAACGGAGGTTTTATATATGAGAAACGAACTTTTAAAATTGCTCAGCCGTAACGCGCGCTATACAAACGAACAGCTCGCGGCAATGCTTAATGTGTCGGAAGCCGAAATAGTCGCCGAAATAGCGGCACTTGAAAAAGAGGGCGTTATCTGCGGTTATAAAACCGTAATCGACTGGGACCGTGTAGACGGTAAGTATGTTTCGGCAATTATTGAAATAAATGTTGTGCCTAAAGCCGATTTAGGCTTTGAAGAGGTTGCCGAAAAAATAGCCGCTTACCCCGAGGTAGAATCGGTTTATCTTATGTCGGGCGTTTATGACTTGAATGTTGTGGTAAAGGCAAAAACTTTGCAGGATATTGCCCGCTTTGTTGCGCGTGAGCTTGCAACTATTGACTCGGTTACATCTACCACAACGCATTTTGTAATGCGCCGTTATAAAGAGATGGATGTTAAGCTTTGCGAAAACAAGCCCGATGACAGGGGGCAAATCTGGATATGATAGATTATTCCAAAATATTAACCGACACGGTGGTCGGAATTAAGCCGTCGGGCATACGCAAGTTTTTTGATATTGCCGCAACTATGGACGATGTAATATCTTTAGGTGTGGGCGAACCCGACTTCCAAACACCGTGGGTTGTCAGAAAAGCAGGTATAACCTCGCTTGAAAACGGAAAAACTAAATACACCTCTAATTCGGGTCTTATCACTTTAAGGCAAGAAATTTCAAAGTATATCAACCGCAAATGCGGTGTGGAATATCACCCCGAAAATGAGGTTTTACTGTCTGTCGGCGGCAGTGAGGCGATAGATGTTGCGCTTCGCGCGGTTGTAAACCCCGGTGATGAGGTTATAATTCCGCAACCGTCTTATGTTTGTTATGAACCTATAACAGAACTTTTGGGCGGCGTGCCGGTAATTATTGAAACCCGCGCCGAAGATGATTTTAAGGTAACGCCCGAACAGTTAAAAAAAGCTATAAGTCCTAAAACAAAGGCGCTTGTTCTGCCGTATCCGTGTAATCCTACCGGTGCGATTATGGAGCGCGATGACCTTGAGGCTTTGGCGCAAATTTTGCGCGATACAAATATTCTGGTTATATCGGATGAGATTTATTCGGAGCTTACTTTTTCGGGTAAACCCCATGTTTCTATAGCTTCTATCGACGGTATGCGCGAACGCACCGTAATAGTCAACGGTTTTTCAAAAACATTTTCTATGACGGGTTGGCGTTTAGGATTTGCCTGCGGACCTCACGAAATAATAGCGCAGATGACCAAAATACATCAGTTTGCCATAATGTGCGCGCCGACGGTTTCACAATATGCCGCAATAGAGGCGCTTCGCAACTGCGACGATGCTGTTGCCGATATGAAGGCTGAATATAATCAGCGCCGCAGACTTATGGTAAACGGATTTAACAAGGCAGGTCTTGTATGCCGTGAGCCGAAAGGCGCGTTTTACGCTTTTCCGTGTATAAAAAGCACAGGTCTTACAAGTGATGAATTTTGTGAAAAATTGCTTGAAAGCAAGCATGTTGCCGTAGTTCCGGGCACTGCGTTCGGGCGCGGCGGCGAAGGCTTTGTCCGAGCGTCTTATTGCTACAGCACAGAACATATTATTGAAGCACTCAAACGAATTGAAGAATTTGTAAAGGAGTTAAAAAAATGAAAAAGAAAGGTTTATGGATTACATTAGCAGTTGTATTGGTAGTTGTTATAGCGATAGTAGGTTCTTTTGCCTCAAGTTATAACAAGTTTGTTTCTATGGAAGAAAAGGTTGAAAGCGCAAGCGCGGACATTTCGGTTTATCTGCAACGCAGAGCCGATTTGATACCCAACTTTGTAAACAGCGTAAAAGGTTATTCCGATTACGAGCAGGAAACCTATACCGCAGTTACCGAGGCGCGCGCGGCTGTTTCTAAAGCCGACGATGTTGATGAGCAGGCGGCGGCTTCGGCTCAACTTGACAGGGCTATTGATGTTTGGGTAAACGCAGTTACCGAGGCTTATCCCGAACTTAAAGCAAATGAGCAGTATATAGCTTTGCAGGACGAACTTGCCGGCAGTGAAAATCGCATTGCTACCGCAAGAAAAGATTATAACGAAACAGCGCGGGAATACAACAATGCAGTCCGCAGGTTCCCGTCAAACATAGTAGCGGCGTTGTTTGATTTTGACAAGGCAGAATACTTTGAGTCCGATGACAGCGCAAGCAAAGTGCCTACGGTAGATTTCAGCTGATATGAAAAAGAGGAGTAAAGCGGCAATTTACAAAATAGTATCGGCATTTCTTTGCGCGTTGATGCTGTTTAGCCTTTGCGCTTGTGACAGCGAAAGCGAGGGCTACCCAAAACCCACCGATAAGTTTTTTGTAAATGATTTTGCCGCCGTTTTAAACGATGCAGACGCCCAAACGGTCTACAATAAGGGCGCGGCGCTTTATGAAGCCACCAAGGCTCAGGCGGTAGTTATTACCGTAGAGGATTTAGGCGGTGAAGAGGCAAGTGATTATGCGCTTAACATAGGTCGCGAATGGGGCGTAGGCGATAAGGACGAGGATAACGGCGTTGTTATACTGCTTTCGCGCGATGACCGCGAAATATATATTGCAGTCGGTTACGGTCTTGAGGGCGCTTTGCCCGACAGCAAAACAGGCCGTATAATCGACACCTACGGTATACCGTATTTTTCGGCGGATGATTTTTCTACCGGACTTGTCGGTATTTATAACAGCGTTGTAAATGAAATATATATTGAATACGGTTTAACACCCGATGAAAATTATACACCTATAGCCACACTTCCGCAAAGCGAAGATGAGTCTGAAGTGTCTGCGGTTAAAGTGCTTGTTTCATGGATAGTTCTTATTGTTTTGCTGTCGCTGTTTTTTGCTGTCTTCGGCAGACACGGCGGTTTGTTTATATTCGGCTCACCAAGATTTTTCGGCGGCGGAAATTTTCACAATCACGGCGGCTTCGGCGGTTCGTCGGGTGGTTTCGGCGGCTTTAGCGGCGGCGGAGGCTCGTTCGGCGGCGGCGGAGCAGGGCGCAAGTTTTAATCAGTATTATATGAATTATTAAAGGACGGAAAAATATGTCAGACAGTTTTAAAAATAAAGATTACGGCGAATATTTTTCCGCCCTTGAAAAAGATATTTATAAAAAAAGTGTTCAAAACAGTGAAACACAGGTAAAAAGAACGGCAAATAAACACAAAAAGTTCAAAGGCGGAGTTTTTAAACTTCGCCCGTGGGTGTTTGTTGCCGTTTTGTCGATTATAGCGGTGGTTGTAGTTATATGCGCTTTGCCAAAAGGTTCAAAAACCGATGTAACCGCGCAGGCTCCGCAAAACGCAAGTCAGGTCGAAAATATCGCAGACAGCGCCGAAGAACAAAAGGTTGATTTGTTTGCTGACAAGACCGATAGAACTGCCGTTATAGGTGAGGATATAGTCAGTAAAAATGTTATAGTTGTTAACTGTGACACAAACGAGGTTGTTGCGTCGCGCGGCGCAGACCAAAGGTGTTATCCCGCATCTACCACAAAAATAATGACGGTGCTTACCGCCGTAGATTATATAACCGATTACGATAAAACATTTACCTTCAGTTTTGAAATTACCGACCCGCTTTATATAGCCGAGGCTACCGTTGCAGGTTTTTCGGCAGGGGAGGCCGTAAATATGACCGATTTGCTTTACGGCGCTATACTGCCTTCGGGCGCAGACGCTACCGTGGGTCTTGCGTTAACCATATCCGGCAGCGAAGAAGAGTTTGTAAAGCTTATGAATAAAAAGGCGCAGCAGTTAGGTCTTAAAAATACGCATTTTGTAAATTCAAGCGGTTTGTTTGACCAAAATCACTATACCACACCCGAAGATATGGCTGTTATTTTACGCGCGGCAATGCAGAATGATTTGTGCCGCAAGATTTTGTCAACATATCAGTATACAACGGCGCCGACTCCGCAACACCCCGACGGCATTCTGCTTACAAGCACGCTTTTCAGTCATATGTATGGCACAGAGCCCGAAGGCGCGGATATTTTAGGCGGAAAGACCGGTTTTGTTAATGAATCGGGTTATTGCATTGCCTCTTTCGGCAAAAGTGACGGCGGCACAGAGTATGTATGCGTAACGCTCGGCGGCAACGGATTATGGCCTACTGTTTATGACCAATTTCATCTTTACGAGCAATATGCAAAATAATAACTTGCAAAAACAGCGTAAAGGTGTTATTATAGTTCTGTATTTGTATTCTATTAAATTTTAAAGAGTTGAGTGAGGAACAAAATGGAAGAAAAGCAGATAAATATTATGGATTTGGTTATGCTTGCATGGCACAGATTGTGGATAATTGTTCTGGCGGCTGTTGTTTGCGCCGCAGGGGCTTTCAGTTATTGCAAGTTTTTCTTGACACCTTCTTACAGCGCTACAGCGTCTATACTTGTAACAAACGGCGCTGTTACAACCTCTTACGATGAAACAACCGACAAGGTTTCGGGCAGTGATATTTCGGCTTCACTTTATCTTTCTTATACGGTTGTCGATATTTTAAACACTCCCGATATTTACAAAAAGGTAGCCGATTCTTTGGGTGGCGGTTATGAATATCAAAATCTTATGGCTTGCAGTTCGGTAGCAAGACGAAATGAAGATACCCTGTTTATTGATATTGTTTTTTCAAGCACCGACCCAAAAGAAGCAATGCGCATTGCAAATAAATATGCCGAGGTTGCCTGCAGTTACATACCCGAATATATTCCGTCGGCTCGCGCTATGGTTGCATCAACCGCGATTAAATCGGTAATGACCTATCCGCGCACAATGATGTCTACAGCGGTTGCCGGTTTATTGGGCGCTGTTATAGCATATATTATTTTGTTTATTATTGAATCTTTCAACCGTTCAATTAACGGTGAAGAAGATTTCACTTCTAATTTTGATGTTCCGCTTTTGGGTTCTGTTCCCGATTTTGAAGATGCCGAAACAAGCGGTTACCGCAAGTCAAAAGGAGGATACTCAAATGCGTATTAAAAAGAAAACCGAAAATAAAAATGCCGTTTTAAGTATCAACGAAAGTCGCCGTGTTCCTTTTGCGGTTGTTGAGGCATACAAAACAATAAGAACAAATCTTACTTTTTTGCTGTCGGGCAGTGAGTCAAAGGTTTTCGGCATAACAAGCGCCGAAGCAGGTGAGGGCAAGTCTACCACAGCAATAAATATGGCAATAGCCTTTTCACAACTTGGTGATAAAGTTTTGCTTATAGACGCCGATATGCGCCGAAGCTCTGTTCACAAAAAGATGAAGATTGAGAACAATTCAGGTCTTTCGGGTATTTTGGCAGGCTTTAGTGATTATAATGATGTTATAACCCATATAAGCGACAGCCTTGATGTTATAACCGCGGGTCAGGTTCCGCCTAACCCGTCCGAACTTTTAGGCTCTGAAAGATTTAAAAATCTTGTTGATGAGGTCGGTAAAAAATACAGTTATGTAATTATAGATACTCCACCTGTAGGCATTGTGTCAGACGCATTGGTTATAGCACCGCAGACTGCGGGTTTGGTTTTGGTTGTAAAAGACCAGTCGACGCCTACCGATGCAATTAAGCATACTATCGAGTCGGCAAAATTTGCCGAAATAAATATTTTGGGCGCTGTTATGAACGGCGCAAACCCAAAATCCGGCAGAGGTTACGGCTATCGTAAATACGGTAAATACGGTTATCGAAAATACGGTAAATACGGTTACGGCTATGGTTACGGCTATGGTTACGGCTACGGTTATGCACCTAAAGCCAAAAGCACCGAAGAAACCTCAAACGAACAAAAACAGTAATTTATATGTCGGGAGAACTTTTGCGTTTTCCCGATTTTTTATCAAGGGGACGCGCGTATGAATATTCTTGATATACATTCACATATATTGCCTTCGGTTGATGACGGCGCAAAAGATATGCAAACAGCCGTTGAATTGCTTGAATTGTCAAAACAGCAGGGCGTAACGCATATTATAGCGACACCGCATTTTTATCCTGACAGCGACAATGCTGAAGAATTTAACGAGGCTGTGCAAAACGCCTATGTTGAGTTAAAAAATGAAACAGCAGACCGCGACTTACCTACGGTTTATCTGGGTTGCGAGTTAAGGTATTTTTCGGGTATGGGCAAAAGCCGCGCCATAAAGCAGTTTGTTATATACGGCACAAACTATTTGCTGTTAGAACTGCCATACGGCGAGCCGATTACAAAAACCGTTTTGCAGGACATAATAGATATAAGCGAAAAGCAGGGACTTTACCCGATACTTGCTCATATTGAAAGATACTGTAAGGTTTCGGGATATAAAAAGCTTTTAAAACTTATATCCGACGGATATGCCTCGGCGCATA
Organism: Acutalibacteraceae bacterium; assembly: GCA_036308405.1. GTDB lineage: Bacteria > Bacillota > Clostridia > Oscillospirales > Acutalibacteraceae > UBA737. The sequence continues at coordinate 7,742 of JAXJVR010000111.1, read as the reverse complement.
TAAACGCAAGCGGTGTTACTTCAAAAGAGACCGCGCGCCTTTGCGAAAAACTTATCAAAAAAGGATATGCGTCATATATTGCAAGCGACACCCATTCGCCCGAACACAGACCGCCTCAAATAAAGCAGGCGCTTAAAATAATTTCAGAAAAACTCGGTCAATCTGCGGCAAACCGCCTTATAATAAAAGCCAATCGTATTTTAGATGAAATTGAGGGTGTATATGAAAAGTAATACTCTTAAAATTAACAAATCGGGTGGTTTGGTTTATATAACCTTTCCGCGTCTTGAAAATTGCGGAGCTGTCAGGCATATATTTTCTACCCGCAAGGGCGGTGTAAGCAACAGGCAATACAGCACCATGAACACAAGCTTTTCGGGCGGAGACGATTTTTGCAATGTAGAAGAAAATTATCGCAGGCTTTGTTCGGCTGTGGGCATTGATGTATCGCATTTGGTTTTGAGCCGACAGACGCACACAAACAATGTTAAAATCGTTACCGAAAAAGATTGCGGAACGGGATACACAAAACCGTCTTTTTGTGATGTTGACGGACTTATCACAGGGGAGCCCGGTGTTGCGCTTGTTACACAATATGCCGATTGCACGCCGCTTCTTTTTTGCGACCCCATAAAACGCGTTTGCGCTACTTCCCACGCGGGTTGGCGCGGAACGGTCAGCAAAATAGGCGAGGTAACTGTCGAAAAAATGGTAACAGAATTCGGCTGTCACCGCGAGGATATTATAGCGGCTATAGGACCGTGCATCTGCCAAAATTGCTATGAGGTCGATACACCCGTGTATGACGCGTTTGTAAAAAGCGGAATAGATTTAAACGGTGTATTCAAAGTCGGAAAAGACAAAGACCACTTTATGCTAAATCTTGTTACGGCAAACAAAAATATTTTAACCTCTGCGGGCATAAAAGAAGAAAATATTGATTTAAGCGACATTTGCACCTGTTGTAACGCAGATGAGTTACATTCGCACAGAGCAACCGGCGGTCTGCGCGGAAATCTTGCCGCAATAATAGAACTTAAGTAAAATAAAGCGTAAAAATTAAGCACTCTGCCTAAAGGCAGAGTGCTTGCTTTTGTTATTTGTTATAAAATTTCAAAGCTGTGTATGCGATAAAATTCGCCGTCTTTTTCAAGCTTTTGAATACCCTCTTTTTGCGGTAACTGCTTTGTTGTGTTGATGTTATCGGTAATTCCGCACCAAGGCTCTATGCAGATATACGGCGCTGTGGGAACAGTCCACAAAAGCATATAATCAAAGCCTTCAAAAACAACCTTGATTTTTTCATCGGTTGTTTTGTTATGTAAATAAACCGTGCGCGAATTAAGATTTTTAAAAATAAGGCAGTCATTGTCAAAAAGCGAATTTTCAAGCTGTAAAACGCTTGTGTTTTGACCGTAACTTTTTGTTTTGTCGGTAAGCAAAGGTCCTTCAAGCTGATACGCGTCAAGGTTTTCGGCTTTTTCAAAGATAACTTCGTAATTATCAATACCTTCGGGGCAATAATAAGCCTCATGAGCGCCTACCGAAAAATACATTTCGCCGTCGGTCAGGTTTTTAATGTTGTATTCAACATTTACCTTTTTGCCTTCAAGTGTATATTTAATTCTGAATTCGTATTCAAAGGGGTAGTTATCTTTCGGCACATTTGCAGATGAGAGCAAAAATGTTACACAGTCCTTTTTGACGCTTTCAACCGCAAATTCGGTTCTGCGTGCAAAGCCGTGTTTAGGCATAGTGTAAGTTTTGCCGTTATAAATAAACTCATCGTCTTTAAGTCCGCTGCAAATGGGAAACAGAACAGGTGCCGAGCCTGTCCAAAAAGCAGGGTCACCGTTCCATATATACTCTTTACCGCCGCATTTAAGACTTTTAAGTTCCGCGCCTATTTCGCTGAAGGTTGCGGTTAAAAATTCATTAGAAACAGTAATCATTGCATTAACCCTCAAAAGAATTTATAATCTCACGCATTTTTGCTTCTTTGGCTTCCATATCCAAAACAAGTTTAAACTGTGTGCGGCAACGGTCAAGATTGTGATTTTCACGGTGAATTTTAAAGTAAACATCGCCGTTAAGGTAGTCGGTTAAAAATCTGACACCGCACTCAAGCGTCATAAGGTATGCGCCGGTTACAAGACTGTCTTTTTCTGCAGGGGTTAAAAACTTATTTGCTGTGGACAAATATCCGTTTGCAAAAACTTCAAACAGATGAAGGTCAAGCGCAATTTTAGAAAGGTCGGTTTCATCTTCGGCTCCGGTTGAAGCACCGAATCTTATGCAGTCACCGAAATCGTATGCGACAGCACCCGGCATAATGGTGTCAAGGTCGATAACACACTTTGCTTCACCGGTAGCGTCATCTATAAGAATATTGTTAAGTTTTGTATCGTTGTGGGTAACGCGCCAAGGTATTTCACCGCTTGCAAGTTTTGAGGTGATGGCGTCTGCCTTGTTTTCGCGCGCTAATACAAAGTCAATTTCAGCCTTAACATCTTTTGCGCGTCCTACCTTGTCTTCGGCAAGGGCTGTTTTAAAATCAGCAAAACGGCTTGGAGTGTTATGAAAATTAACTATTGTTTCGTGAAGTTTTTCTGCCGGATATTCGGCAAGCAACTGTTGAAATTCACCGAAAGCCTTACCGCAGGTATAAAAATCTTTATCGTTTTCTATTTTTTGATAAGCGGTGGCATTTTCAACAAACTTGTAAACGCGCCAATAGTTGTCAAACTCATCGTGCAAATAGTGTTTGCCGTCAAGCGTGGGTATTACGGTAAGTGTGCCGTCTTCGGCTACCTTGTCTTTAAGGAAAGTTGTAACGCCTACAATGTTTTCCATAAGTTCGCACGGCTTTTTAAAAACATAGTGATTTATTTTTTGTAAAAGATGTTTTGTTTCTTTACCGTCGGCAGATTTATGTATTGCAAGCCATGTTGAATTTATGTGACCTTCGCCGTAAGGTTCAATATAGGTGAGTTCATCGCTGTTAAAGCGTTTTGCCGCAAGAACGGCAATCTCTCTGTCTGTCATATCAAAATACCTCGTTTATATATATCAGTTTTTGCTGTAGATTACGGTTACATCCGGGTGAAGCTGTAATATAGAAGCAGGAACTTTCGGGGTTATAGGTCCGAAGAATGCTTTTTCAACGATTTCTTTTTTGTTTGCGCCGTTGGCTACAAGCAAAACTTTTTTAGCCGACATAATTGCGCCCATACCCATGGTAATTGCTTTTTTAGGCACATCATCAATAGAGTCAAAGAAACGGGCGTTTGCCTCTATCGTTGATTCGTGAAGGTCAACCACATGTGTTTCTTTAACAAAAACATCGGCAGGTTCGTTAAAACCGATATGTCCGTCAAGACCAATGCCCAAAAGCTGTAAATCAATACCGCCCAAATCTGCAATGTGCTTATCGTAAGCGGCGCCTTCGGCAGAAAGGTCATCTGAAATTCCGCTTGGAACAGCGGTGCGGTTTTTGTCAATGTTTACATGGTCAAAAAGATTTGTGTTCATAAAATAGCGGTAACTCTGGTCATGTGTGCCGTCAAGACCTACATATTCGTCAAGGTTTACCGATGTAACGGTTGAAAAATCAAGTTCGCCGTCTTCATATTTTTTGATAAGCTGTTTATAGGTGCCTACCGGTGAAGAACCGGTTGCAAGACCTAATACGCAGTCGGGCTTCATAATAATTTGCGAAGCAATAATGTTGGCTGCCGTAACGCTTAATTTTTCGTAAGATTCAACTTCTATAAATTTCATAATATTTCCCCCATAAATTTGGTTGTTACATATTGGTAACATATTTCTTTTATTATAAATCTATATATACTAAAAGTCAAATAAATTTCCTTTTCAGCAAAAAACAAACCTTGCGTTGCCACAAGGTTTGTATTCTTGATAAACAAATTATCTCTTTGAGAACTGGGGTGCACGGCGTGCGCCTTTGAGACCGTATTTCTTTCTTTCCTTCATTCTCGGGTCACGAGTAAGGAAGCCGGCCTTCTTGAGTTCGGGACGAAGTTCTGCATCTGCTTGCAAGAGTGCGCGTGCGATACCGTGGCGGATAGCGCCTGCCTGACCGGTAACACCGCCGCCTGCAACGCGGCATACTACATCATACTTGTCAGCGTTTTCGGTAAGAACGAGCGGCTGACGAACGATAACTTTCAAGGTTTCAAGACCGAAATAATCGTCAATATCTCTTTCATTGATTGTGATTTTACCGGTGCCTTGGTATAATCTTACACGTGCTACAGAGCTCTTTCTTCTGCCTGTGCCGTAAAAATAAGGTTTTCCTTCAAACATTTTAGCGCGCTCCTTTCTTAAAATTCATACTTTTCAGGCTTTTGAGCAACCTGAACATAGTTTTCGCCTTTATAGATGTGAAGGCGAGTGAGCGCCTTGCGACCAATTGTAGTATCGGGAACCATACCCTTAACTGCAAGTTCCATAGCAAGCTCAGGACGAGTCTTCATAAGAGTTGAATATTTAACCTCTTTAAGACCGCCGATATAGCCTGTATGACGACGATAATATTTGTTTTCTAACTTTCTGCCTGTTAAAACTGCCTTGTCAGCGTTAATTACGATAACATGGTCGCCACAGTCAACATTAGGTGTGAATGTGGGTTTAACTTTACCGCGGAGCAAATCGGCAACCTTAGCAGCTGTGCGGCCAAGCGGACGGTTTGCTGCGTCAACGATATACCATTTGCGCTGAACTTCGGCAGGTTTTGCCATAAATGTAGACATAATCAAAACCTCCATATAAAAATTCGTTTTTTAGTGCCCGAATATAATACCACAGTCAAATTGCTTTGTCAACACAAATTTTTAAAAATTTTAATTTAAAAAACAAAACCTCTTGTTTTCTCTTGTTTTCTTTAATTTTCTCTTATTTACTCACTTGTGATTTTTGAAAAATACATCTTAAAAACCGCAAATTTATAACATTTTTGGTTTACCGGCGCAATTTAAGACAGTCTTAATAAATACTTAATAAACAGAGCAGTTATTGTTATTGACACGTATTTTAGTGGCATATATAATATAAATGTGTTAAACACACATATACACATATATAAATATGGAAGCAGGGGTTATTATGAGGAAAAAATTATTTGTCTTTTCATTAGTTGCGGCTTTGGTTTTTGTTTTGTGTTCCTGTTCGCAGGCCGACAAAACGCTCGGAATTGATTCTCAAACAAAAACCGCTTCGCAAGAGCAGGATAAAACACAGACGATTTTGGCAGAAACGGCTGGGGATACGGCAAAAACATTGTTTGAAAATCTTGACCTTATTGACCGACTCGGCGGAGGAGCCGTAGAGTGCGACAGCGAGCAAAGCGTGCAAATTAACGGCAAAACATATATTTGTGTTACCGACAGCCGTTTTTCTTCGGTTGCCGATATTACCGCACTTGTAAAAGAAAGTTTAACCGAAAAACTGATTGCCGACAGATATTCGACTCTCACCGAGGGTGACAGCGCAAGATACATAGATTATAACGGCGCGCTTTATGCCGAAGATTCTGCGCGCGGTTGCGGCTTCGCCTTTAACGGTAACATAACCGTTGCGGATATAAAAGAAGATTCTTTTACCGCTACGCAGGGTTTCGACAACTACGGCGAAACCGACACGCTTAAAATAACGGTAGTTTTAACCGACGGCAAATGGCTCATAGACAGTTTTGAAATTGCCGCATAAAAAATAAGCAGTTAACTAAAGGGGACGATAAAAATCGTCCCCTCATTTTAAAAAATTATAAATTGTTATTCGTGTTATTTAGAATATCTTTCTTTAATATCGGTTTCGCCGAGCAGATAATCTATGCTTGTGTTATAGAATCTTGCAAGTTTTATCAAAATTGCCGTCGGTATATCGTTTTCGCCTGTTTCGTATTTTGAATAACCGGTCTGTGACATACCTAAATATTGCGCTACTTTTGCTTGGCTTAAATCGGCATCTTCTCTTAAATCACGAATACGCTTATACACAAAAATCACCTTGCAGTTATTTTATGAAAAAAGTATAAAATAATCTGTTTCAGGTTATTGACTTTTAATCTGTAATAGGTTAAAATTGAAAAAAGGAGATGTTTGAAATGAAAAAATTTTTATCAACACTTTTAGTTGTCTGCTTGATATTAGCGGCAGTTCCTTTCGGAGCGTTTAATATGAGAGCAGACGCGGCAACATCGGCTTACGGCACGACATCGAGCACAAATTATACAAAATTAAGGAATTATATAAACAATTACGGTGTCACGAATTCCGATGGCAATAAAACTTTAGTGTATAAGCACGAAAGCGGAAATTATTATTATTTTTACGCTATTACGAATAAGAATAACGGTATATCGTTTGAAATTCTTTCTGACAGCGATTTATCATCAAAAGTGCCTTTTGTTATGAATTTTTTGTTGACGGATAATTCAAAGTATATTTCTGTTGACTTTATTTTGCTTTACTACAGTTACGGTTCTTGTTTAGACGCTGTTGAGGGTATTAAAACCATAGACCGCTCTACATATTCGTCAAGTAAGACTTACACTCTTTCAAACAGCGGTATATATATAAAATCATCGGATTTTTCTGAATTGTTCAACTCTTCATTAGAATTGTTGTGCTTATATTGGGATACTTATATTTATTCTGAATTAGGCTTTGGCTTGAAAGGATTGGGCTTTATCTCATATTCCGGAAAAGGCTCTACAGTTTGTGATATACCGTCTGCATATCATAAGGGCGGTAGTGTAATACGCAACGCATACGATGCCACATGCACAACCGACGGTTACACCGGTGATACTTGTTGTTCTGCTTGCGGAACAAAATTATCAAGCGGCTCTGTTATTAAGTGCGTAGGACATCATACATACACAAATGATTGCGATGATACATGTAATGTTTGCAACGGCAAAAGAGTAGCGCCGCATACCGGCAAAAACGCTTGCGATACAACTTGTATAATATGCGGAGCTAAACGCACGGTAACAAGCCATTCTTACAATGATTGCATAACCGGTGAAGTTACATACAGCGGCGAGTGGAATATCAGCGCAGTTGATACTTCCGGTGTATATGAAATCGCGCCAAAAACTGCGGTAAATGAATTTAAAGCTCATTATTTGTCTGTATTTGATAAGAACGGAAACGAAGTCAAATATAATGATAAAAACGGTGGTTGGCCGCTGTTGAAGGGCGAAAATTATACTGTAAAATTAAGATACTGTGAAGATTTAAGCGCCTATGATAATGTGGTTTGGAAAACAAATTTAAAGGCAAACACAATATTCCCCGACACAACGGCAGACGGTTGGTATAATGATGCCGTAACCTACGCAGTAGGCGCAGGAATAATGACAGGTTACAAGTCAAACGGTCTGTTCGGCACATCAGACAGCATACAAAGACAAGACTTTATCGTAATGCTTGCGCGTTATGACGGTGTAGATTTAAGCGCCTATGCAACTGCAGAAAATTCGTTCCACGATGTTGATAATAACGGCTACTATGCAGCAGCAGTTAAGTGGGGTGCAGACAAGGGTATCATCACCGGTTATACCGAAGGCGACAAAGCAGGTTGCTTCGGCGTAGGTGATACCATAACCCGCGAACAGCTTGTAACAATGCTTTACAGATATGCTAAAAATGTATTAGGTAAAGATGTAACAGTGTCAGGCGATGCAGCGGCAAATGCGGCTGAAAAGTTCAACGATT
>JAXJVR010000110.1:0-13101 GCA_036308405.1 Acutalibacteraceae bacterium | reverse complement strand
GGCGCAGATACCGTTGTAGGTATTGCATTTACAACAGTTGATGAGCTTATCAAATTCACAAAAGAAAATTCTTTCTAATTAAAGTTTAAAAACAAAATAAGGGCAGTAAGCTATAAAAGCTTACTGCCTTGTTTATTTATGTTTTATTCTTCTGTTTTAGCGCCTATTTTTCCATAAAGCGGGATATCGCTGTCGCGTTTCGGCTCTCTTGAAGGAGTGCTTGAAACGGTGCTTGACGGTCTGCGTCCGCGGTCATTTCTGCGGCGGTTGCCGTCACGGCGAGGCATATTCGGTGTTCCGCCTTCGGGGAATATAACAACACGGCGTGATTCGCCGTCACCGACAGAGGCTGAACATACGCCCTCAATTTCTTGAACAGCGGTGTGAATAATACGGCGTTCATAAGCGCTCATAGGCTCAAGCGCACGGTTGCGTGAGGTTGCCTTTACCTGCTCGGCAACACGCTTTGCAAGTGATTTTAAAGTCTGCTCGCGCTTTTGACGGTAATCACCTATGTTAAGCGTTACTTTAAAGTATCCGCCCGAATTATTAGCTGCAAGGCTTACAAGGTGCTGTAATGCGTCAAGAGTTTCGCCGCGATGACCGATTATAACACCGAGTCCCTCGCCCTCAAGATTTATAACAGCGGAGTTTTCGCGAACCTCTGCCTTAATTTCTACATTTTCGCATCCTAAATTTTTAAGGATAGCATCAAGATATGCTATTGCCTTGCCGGTTTTGCTGTCTGCGGGTATTTGCGACCTGTCAACAGCCTCTACTGCGGACGGCTCCGCAGATTTTGCCTTCGGCGCGGATTTTTCTGCCTTTTTTGCAGGTTCCGCCTTTTTGTCGGCAGGCTTGCTTTCAACCTTTTGTACTGCTTTATTGGCTTTTTTAGCAGGCTTATCCGGGCGCTCTACATAAACGCGCACCTGTGCCTGTGTTTTACCGAAAATGCCTAAAATTTTCTTTTTGGGCATTTCGATTATTTCAAATTCTATATCTTCATCAATTCCGGCGCCGAGGCGTGAAATAGCGTCTTCTTTTGCCTCGTCAACCGTTTTACCGAAGCCGATTGCTTCTTTAATCAAGAAAAGACCTCCCTAATCAATCTTTTATCAAAGACTCTGAGTCATTAAATTTTTTAAGTTGTTTTGTTTCAAAATCGCACTCTTTTGACAATTCTTTTGCGCGCTCACGTGCAAGCATTTTCTTAGGACCATACCAAAACTGAACGCCTGCCTGAATAAGACCGCCTATAAGTGACGAGCATATCCAATAAAAACCTACACCGCCCGGCAAACCGAAACCGATAAACAGCGAGATAAGCGGCATTGTAAGCATCATACCTGCCATTGAGGGTGTGTCGGGGTTGTTGATTTTGTTGATTTTCATCGAAATAAGGCTTGTAAGAATCTGCGCCAAAAATGCGCCTATCGGTATAAGCCACAAAAGTTGAGCATCTTTAAAGATGTTAAATGAAAATTTAGGTGTTTTTGTAAGGTCAAGTTGCTTATTACCGAAAAGATAGAAGTTAATGTTTACATCTTTATCTTTTTCGACAATTCTTTCGTAACTGTCGGCAATTTTAGCATACTTTTCGGCAGGCATCATCTCTTTAACCGCGGTAGGATTATTTCTGATAATGCTGATTATGGCAAGGTCTTTGTTAGTAGTGCTTCTTGAGCCCCAGTCAAGTTCTTTGACATATTTGTCATACATTGCCTTGTCATTTTCTTTATAATCGTCAAGAGTTTCGACAATAGCGGTATGAACGGTATCAATATCTGCCGAGTCAACATTTGCCATATAGGTAAGCGGAGAAAGTATAAGCCAATAAATGCTCATCATAATAACAAGACGGATAATCATCGGCAGGCAACCGCCCGACATAGAAACGCCTTCGTCCTGATAAAGCTTTTGTTGAGCTTCCGCCATCTTTTGTCTGTCATCACCGTAGCGTTTTTTAAGCTCGTCTAATTTGGGTTTAATGCGCATTTGCTGAACAGATGACTTTTGACTTTTTATGCTTATCGGTATAAGCACCAAGTTAATCAAAAGCGTAAAAACAGCAACCGCAGAAGCGAAATGATTATTTAATATTTCTGCCAAAAAGCGCAATACATAGCCGAGCGGAATATTTATGATATTAAAAAGTGTCTGCATAAATTTAACACCTTTCTGTCGACAAATTTATTTTTTCGGCGGCACAGGGTCGTAACCGCCCTTACAAAACGGATTGCACCTCAAAACTCTTTTAATTGCGAGTATTGACCCTTTAAGCGCGCCGTGCACCCTGATTGCCTCAACGGCATACGCCGAACAGGACGGCGTAAAACGGCAACATGGAATTTTACGAGGTGAAATGTGCTTTTGATAGATTTTTATAAGCCAAATCAAAAAACGGCTTATAGGATTTCTTATTCTATCCATAAATTTTGTTGTTTAAGTTGTTTTTGAAGTGTATATGCCACATCGGTGCTTTTGGTGCCGAGTATGCGCGTGCGTGCTACAATTACATAATCGTAACCCGCCGTAATATGCGGTATACACGCGTTAAACGCAGCCGTTACAACACGCTTTGCGCGATTGCGCTTTACCGCGGTGCCGATTTTTTTGCCCACGGTAATACCCAAACGCACAGTATTTTTTTTGCCCTTTACGGCGTAAAGCACAAACGCAGGCGAAACACAAGATACACCGCGGTTATACGCGCGGCGAAATTCCCAATTCTGCTTTAGTTTTTGATAAGCATTCATAGTGTCTGCACCTAATTCATACTAAAAGTAAAAGCCACATGGAAGTGGCTTTTCTTTAGTAAGATAACTGCTTTCTTCCTTTTGCTCTGCGGCGAGCCAAAACTTTGCGTCCGTTGGCTGTTGCCATTCTTTTAAGGAAACCGTGCTCTTTTTTACGATGTAATTTTTTGGGCTGATAAGTTCTTTTCATTACTGCTAACCTCCTTGTCCGAGATATAAATACATATATATCATAAATATATCAAATTTAATCGAGGCGAAATACCCCTTATAGATACAGATTATAACTCAACTACCCCTATAATGTCAATAAAAAAGTTGAATTTTAATAATTTTTTTATAAAATTATATGCCACACTTGATTTTTTTAGGCTTATATGTTAGTATAACTGTGTTTTAATAAGCGTTTTAATTTATTACTTATTACATTTGACTCAAATCTTCGGGGGTGTAGCTCAGCTGGGAGAGCGCTTGAATGGCATTCAAGAGGTCATGGGTTCGAGCCCCACCATCTCCACCAAAAAAATCGACTTGTTTCGGCAAGTCGATTTTTTTTGTTTATTTATTATTTCCCCATCCGAATTTATCAAGGTCGATACTGCCGTCTTTTTGAAACTCAATGCCCTCTTGCATCAGCATAGCGCGTTGAATTTCGCTGCCGCCGAAGGCAAAGCTGTCGGCCACCATACCGTTTCGGTTTACCACTCTGTGACAAGGAATTATACCGGGTGACGGGTTTGCGTGCAACGCGTAGCCCACAACACGCGACCAACGCGGATTTCCGGCAAGTCTTGCCACTGTGCCGTAGGTTGCCACCTTGCCTTTTGGTATTTTGCAAACGACATCATATATTTGTTTAAAAGCCGACATTGCTAAACCCCGTTATCTTTGGTCGATGGGTATATATTTTACCTCATCTTTTACATTGATATATGCAGGGCGAATAATTTTGCCTGCGTTTTGTATTTCTTCAATACGGTGCGCCGACCAGCCTGCAATGCGCGCTACTGCAAATATAGGTGTAAACAACTCATTAGGCAGACCCAACATTCTGTAAATCATACCCGAATAAAAATCAACATTTGCGCTGACGCCCTTATACATTTTGCGCTTTTCGGCAATAACTTCGGGAGCCATTTTTTCAACCGTTTCATAAAGAGCATACTCTTTTTGCATACCCTTTTCTTCGGAAAGTTGTTTTGCATAGGTGCGCAAAATATCTGCGCGCGGGTCAGAAAGCGAATAAACCGCGTGGCCCATACCGTAAATAAGTCCCGCTTTATCAAAGGCTTTTTTATCAAGCAAATCTTCAAGATACTGCTTAATTTGCGCGGTATCTGTAATGTCGATATTTGCTGTCATATCGTCAAACATCTGAACAACTTTTATATTCGCTCCGCCGTGGCGCGGACCTTTAAGCGAACCGAGCGCCGCAGATATTGCAGAATAGGTATCTGTGCCCGAAGATGTTACAACATGGGTTGTAAAGGTCGAGTTGTTACCGCCGCCGTGTTCTGCGTGCAAAACCAATGCCAAATCAAGCAATTTTGCCTCAAGCGGTGTATACTTACCGTCCTCACGCAATATATAAAGCAGATTTTCGGCTGTGTTCAGTTCTTTTTTGGGGTAATGAATAAAAAGACTGTTACCAAGGTGATAATGCTGATACGAATGATAGGCATAAACCGCTATAAGCGGAAACTGCGCTATAAGTTGCAAGCACTGACGCAAAACATTCGGTATAGAAATATCGTTTGGATTTTCATCATAAGCGTAAAGCGCCAACACACAGCGCGATAAAATGTTCATTATATCCTTGCCGGGCGCTTTAAGTATCATATCGCGCACAAAAGAGGGCGGCAACGAACGATAGGTTGAAAGTTGTTCGCAAAATTGCGAAAGTTCTTCACGGTCAGGCAGACTTGAAAAAAGCAACAGATATATTGTTTCTTCAAAGCCGGGATGACCGTCGGTTAAAAAGCCTTTTACCAAATCGCGAACATTGATACCGCGGTAATAAAGTTCACCGTCACAGGGTATGTCATTGCCGTTTTCATCTTTCTTTTTTGCGATAATGCACGAAACCTCGGTAAGACCTGCTACAACGCCCTTACCGTCAAGGTCACGAAGTCCGCGCTTAACATCGTGCTTTAAATACATTTCGGGCACGATGTGATTATTGCTGTTTGATTTTTCCGCAAGACTTTGTATATAAGGTGTTATTTCAGAGTAATTCATTTATGTTCCTTCCGTTTTAGTGTTTTTATTATAATACCATATTTTTGCAAACATCGCAACAAAAATGACAAAACTGTCAACTTTGCAAAGCAAAATTAACAGTTTCTTAAAACTTGAATGATACCCGATAGGGCTAAATGCCTGATAATCGGCAATTTTTTGTTAAAATCCGCCCTCAAGGCTTGAAATACGCCGGTATATCTTCGCCTTATCGAGCAAATTTTTCTTAAAAAATTGCTCGATTTCAGGTGCGAAGCAGTTTTGTCGTTAATAAAATTTTCTTTTAGCAAAGACGAAAAATGAAGTAATACTGCCGTATTGCAAGGCTTTTCGGCAAAGATAAAAGGGAATTTTATACGCCAAAACCAATTTGTCCCTATCGGGTATCATTCAAAAATTAAAATTCAAGCGGTTTTTTTGTTTGCCGTTTCAATACTCTTACCAAAAACTATAAAGCGCTGATACAAATATTCGGTAACGAAATTTATAAGCATGGTAAGCACCAAAACTATATACTCGTTAACGCCTACATTTTCGGTAAGGACCGCCGTCCACCAAGTAGAAAGCGGTGTAAATACCGCATAAAACAAGCCCTCTTTAAGCATTGCAATGGGTATATTATTAGCCGAACGGAATGTAAATTTTCGGTTTAAGGTAAAGTTCCAAAGCACCGACAGCACAAGCGCCGACAAATAAGAAACCCAATATTTAAAATGCCAAATTTCATTAAGCAATGTAAATGCCGCTAATTGTATAATCCCTGCGCTTATTGAAAACAAGGTGAATTTTACCGCACGCAAAAATTCTTTTTTCTTGTCAGCCGTATTTATCATCTCCTGCCCGATTTTCAGTTCAAAATTATTTAGATATTTCTTCTAATATTTTTTCGGCTAATTTGTGATAACCTGCGCCCGAAAAATGCACGCCGTCATCAAGACGGAATTCTACCGCATCAACCGAAGCTGTATACAGGTCTATAACAGGCAGATTATATTTTTCTGCAAGTGACAACGCAACAGCATTACGCGCTTTTACGCGCTCTTCGCGCTCGGCGTCGGCAACGCTTGTAGTAAGCACCAAAAATATTTTTTTGCCGTCAAATTCTTCGAGCATAAATTTTATTGCATTTTCGTAAAATTCACGGTATTCGGTGTTATCATCCAAATGCCAACCGTGCAAACCGTTGTTAAATAAAACTGTTTCTACACCTGTAAGCTGTGAAACAAAAAGGCGGATAGAATCATATAAAAACGGATTATCAAGCGCTTTTGAACTGCCGAAACCGTCAAAAAGGTATTCTTCGCCCGAAACCTTTGTAGCAATATTTCGTGTTCCGCAAGATATTGAGTCGCCTATGTAAAGCACGCGCTTTTTAGACTTGTTTTCGGTTTGCTCAATCCAAACATTGTCCCACTCGTAAGTTTCAAGTTTTGAATTTGTATTTTCGGTTTCATAAGTAAACTGACTCATAATAATTTACCTCTTTTTTTATTTTTAAATAACAATTTGATAATACAACATTTTGCTTAATATTTCAACCGTAAATTTACGGCGGGTGTTGATTATATCAATTTTTCTAATCTATTGTAATTTCAAAAGGTGACGCCAAGAAACCTGCGCCGTTATACAGATTGTGTTTCGGTGAATTACAGTATCCCATAGTTATTTTTTTGATTTTTGCATCTGTTTGCCAGTTAATCTCTAAAGCGTTATTTTTAATTTCGGCAAATGTTAAGTGCTTTTCATTGTCAGTATCATACACAAAAGTATCGGTCAATTCGTCACCGTTTATTTTAAGTCCGTCTGTGTGCGAAAAATTTATAACAACGCCTTTATCGGTTAACGAAAAACTTTGCACAACCGGACCGCAATATTCACACTTAAAACCAAAAAGTGTATTTAATATTGCATTTGCCAAAGCAACGCAAACCATTGATTTTTTTGTCGGGTGTATTTTGTCTGCTTCATCGGTATTAACAAGTGTAGTTAAATACACATTTTTAATTGTTTTTGACGCCGCTTCTTGCTGTTTGCGAATTTCAGCCCAGTCATTTATCGGTATATCGTTAAACGGCATTAGTTGAACAAGATAAAACGGCAAACACTCCTGCCATAAATTGCGCCAATTTTCTATCATAAGTTTCAGCATTTTTCGGTAATGCACGCCCTCTTCATGACGGCGGTTGCTTTCACCCTGATACCACAGCACACCGCTTACAGAAAAAGGCACTATCGGCAAAAGTTTGTTTGTATAACACCAACAATTTTGATTAAATTTAAAGCCGTAATAATCGGCATGTCTTATTTCTATCATTTTTTGATAATCGGGCGTGTTAACAATTTCGGGAGAAGTCCAACTGTCTACCCGTGACGCGCCCTTATTTACCGATATAATACCGATAGGAATATCGGTTTTTTGATTTAATATTTGTGATACGCCGTAACCGATAGCCGAAAAATCAACGGTTTGTTCGGTGCATATTTGCCAATCGGTTTTATTATAACTTACCGTGCCGCTTTCCGACATATCATCAGGCTCTGTAAAAAATCTTATATTAGGGTTTGAAATCTTTTTAATATCCGTAACATCAGATAATTTCATTTCAATATTAGACTGACCTGCCGCTAAAAAAACATCACCTATAAGAATATTTTTTAACACCGTCTTATTGTCATTAAGTGTAACGGTCATATCATAAGTTCCGCCCGCTTTTTCAGGCGGAAGATATATGCAAAACTTATCGTCGGTTGAATTAAAATCGGTTTTTTTGCCGCAAAATTCAATGCAACCGTTACCTTTTCCAAAACCGAAAACGGCAATTTTTTTGTTGCGTTGTAAAACCATATTATCGGTAAAAATATCAGCAAGTCTCATAAAAACCTTCCTTTAAGGCAAAATTTTACGGCAGGTCGGGGTTTAACCCACCAACCTGCCGATTGTTCTATTATTTTGCATAAAATGCCTTTATGTCTTTAATTTTGTAATCACCGTCATGTTGGTTGATTACAACCTCATATTTTGAGCAACGCATCGGGCTGAATTTGCACAAAACCTTGTGACCGATTGTTTTGCCTTCAAAAAGCAAAATCTTTTTGTGGCGGTATTCGGGCAAATAACCATAAACGCTGAATGACTCTACAGATTGACCGTCAGTCAAATCTTCTTTAATCATAACGCAGTTTGAAAGCAGGTCTTCGGTGGGAATTTTCCACTCGGGTTTTCCCGGCACCTTATGAGTAATGGTATAAACATCACCGTCTTTTTCAAAATCGCTAAAGGGACACGGTGTGCCGTAACCGGCTTTAATGCGTTCGCCGAGTTCCAAAATGCGTTTAGTGTCGGCTTCAGGCAAAAGACCGCGGTCATCAGGGCCTATGTTTATAAGGAAGTTTGAACCGTGACCTACAGACATTTCATACATACCGAAAAGTTCGTCTAAGCTCTTTAAGGTGTTTTCGTTCTTATCCCAGAACCAAGTCTCTCTTATTTTGCAGTCGCACTCTGACGGCAAAAATGTTGCTTCGGACAACTTTTGTTCTTCTTTTGCAAGCTCTGAAAAATCGGTTGATGACACTACAAGCGGGTTGTTAAGCGAAGCATAACCGTCTTCATTACCTACCCAACGAACACCGGGTGACCACTCGGGGTCGCAGAAAGTAAGAATGTCGGGTTGCATTCTGTTTATTTCGGCAACAATGCGCTTTTTGTCATACTCGTGACCTTCGGAACCGCAACCGTCAAACCAAAGATAATCTATTTTACCGTAGTTTGTGAGCAATTCGCCGAGTTGAGAGATAAAGTAATTGTCATATTCTTCGGCATTGGTAAGCGGAACTGAATATTTACCCCACTGCGCAGGTGAATAATAAAGACCGACTTTTAAGCCGTATTTACGGCACGCGTCAACATACTCGCGCACAACATCGCCCTTACCGTCTTTCCAAGGGGTGTTGGCAACGCTGTAATTTGAGTATTTAGAGGGCCAAAGCGCAAAACCGTCGTGATGCTTTGTTGTAAGAATAGCGTATGTAGCGCCTGCCTCTTTTGCGGTTTTTACCCATTGTTCGCAGTCAAGCTCGGTAGGGTTGAATTTTTCGGGCGGCATATCCTCGCCGTCCCAGTCTTTGTGACCGGGATAAAACGGGCGTATACCGAAGTGGAAAAATACACCGAATTCCCAATCAAGAAAATCTATTTGTCTATCGTATCCATTCATAGTATACCTCACTATACATAAATTTTACTGTATTATAGCATATACGGCATTAAATATCAATCGGTTTTTTTGCCGTATTTGGCAGATTTTATAATATTTGTTACCATATTTTGATTACCGTCAAAATTATTGATTCTGCCCGATATTTTGTCTTGTGATATTCCGCGCAGTTGCATAAGCTCGGTCACAGAGCAAAAACGGTAACCCGCATCATAAAAATCAGGTAATTTTTCTTTTAAAATATTATAGGTATCATCAGACCATATATGCGCAAGTATTACATCACCGTCAAGCCAAGTTCCGACGCCGTCGCTTATAATTTTAAAGCGGTGACTGTAAGCTTTTGTTTTGTCCCAATCGTGAGTGTCGTGCGCAAGCCATATAACCGAAAGACCGTCAGCCTCACAAACATCAAACATTTGAGAACTTATCGCAATGTTGGGTGGTCGGTAAAGCGTTATATCATAAGGCGTGCCGTCCGCAAATTTGAGTTTTGATTCAAGCATAGCGGTAAAATCTTTTATTTCATATTGTAATTCTTGCTGTGTCATTACTCCGCCGGCAGAACCGTCGGTCAAAGCGTTTTTATGGTTCATACCGTGATTACCTATTGCCCAACCCATGTTTATTGCGTTTTGCATAATTGTGTAATCTGCGTCGCTTTTAATATTTTGACCGTTTACAAAAAAAGTTCCTGCGCCCTCATATTGCAAAAATAAATCTATAAGCCTTTGCGCTTCGGCGCTCGGTCCGTCATCAAAAGTAAACGCCAGTAGTTTGTAATCTTGCGAGTGATTTTTCCACTCGTAATTTATGTCAACAGCCTTTTCGCTTTTTATTTCTTCGTTATCACCAACCGTTTGATTTTCGGAAGATACGACAGGTTCGGTATAGACAGAATCGACCTGATTATCCAAAGTATTTTGCTCACTCTGCAAATTTGAATTAGATTGATTTTCTTGACTCACAACACTTTCACCGCCCTCGTATACGATTTCTTCGGTAATTTCAATTACTTCGGAAGAATTATGCGATTCAGACTTTTTGCAACCGATAAGCCCAAAAAGCAACGCAAAAGATAAAATAAAAATAAAAGTTTTTTTAGCCAAAAGCATTAAATCACTCCTGATTTGATTATACAATGCCAAATTATAAAAAGCAAGAAAAAGAGCTGTGAAAACTCACAACCCTTTTTAAAGTGATTTATTTTTTACTTTTATAAATTCTGAAAATTCCTATCGCAATAAAAATCAAGCTGATAAACAAAAGTGACATCAAAACAATAAAGAAAATATTTGCGTTAATATTTGTTATCCAATTTGTAAAATCAACCTTATAATAATTTTCTTTTAAATTAAACAATTTATTTGCGACATACCCTGTAAAATAAAAAGTTTGCGCGCTTATAAATACACAAACGCCCGATTTAATAAATCTCTCAATATTGAAAACGCAAATAATTGAACAAAGAATAAAAGGCATAAATCCGTAACAAGTCATTAAAATTGCCGATTTTAGCGCAAACGGATGCCAAGCATTTATTACAACAAGCAGTAAAACCGTTAAAATTAACGCCGAAGCAAACGAAATCAAAAACTTAAATTTTGATATTTTGCTTTTAGATAAAATAATAGGCAAAAACAACAGCGCATATCCTATTAAAACTCCGACACAGGCGGTAGGAAACCAAAAAATCGTATTTGTATATACAGCGCATGTAAAAAGTAATAACGATATTGAAGTCAGACTTGTTACGGCGAAAACAAGCAATTTATCGGTCTTGAAAAAAGAAGTAAATGTCGGCACAAAGGAATATGCGCACACCAAAGACGCCAGCACAACAAAAAACCATGATAGTTTGTGATTTACGGCAAGGTTACAAATAAAGCAGATAATCAACGCAACCGAATATGATATAGTCGACACCCAAAACCACGCACCGCGTATTGCGCGATAATGCTTTGCTTCGGTTTGCACTTTTCTTGCGTTAGTGTCGGTTGAAGCGGTGATGAATTCATGCTCGCTTATGTCTAAAGCACGGCAAATATCTGCAATTAAAGTTATGTCGGGGTAAGACGCTCCCCGCTCCCACTTGCTTACCGCGCCTTCGGTTACATATAACAATTCCGCCAAATCTTTTTGTGAATAATTCTTTTCTATTCGTTTTGCTTTTATAAAAGAACCGAGTGTTTTTCTGTCAGTCATGCGGTCCACCTCCGACTAATAATCTACAATAAAAGACATTTTATGTCAATGGACTATTAAGCCACCCCAAAAAATGTGGGGTTAACTATGCGTCTTTTAAAATTTTTACTGCTTTTTATCAGTTAGCTTTTCGTAAAATTTTTCACACATATCAATAATCTCCTGCTTTTTAGCAAGCACATTTATCCATGCTGTAGGTATTTGCTCATATCCGTATAAAATACCGGCAAGACCGCCTGCAACAGCGGCAACCGTATCGGTATCTTCGCCTAAATTAACAGCTTTTAAAACACATTGAGTATAGCTGTCGGTATTAAGCAAGCACCATATAGCCGCCTCAAGAGTATCAACAACGTAACCGCTGCTTTTTATGCAGTTGTCGGGTGTTAATTCAAAATCAGGCGAAAAAAGGCGTTCGTAATGTTTTAATTCGTTTTCATCACGGTAAAACTCATAAGCTTCTGCAAGGGCTGATTTTATTGATGATTTTTTAGGTGTTTCTATCAAAGCCTGAACTACAAAATCATAAATACCGCAGGCAATATATGCGCGTGGATGTGAGTGTGTAAGCGCAGACACTGCGTGCACATTAGAAATTGCGACATTTCGGTCAACCTGCTTTATGTAATTATATAACGATACCGGAATAATTCGCATAAGAGAGCCGTTGCCGTTATCATATTCACCGTTACCGCCGCAATGTTGCGCGTCCTTACCGTTGTGATAATCAATTATCGCATGAAGACAGGTTCTGCCGATGTCAAAAATTTCACCGTAAGGTGTCATATATCCGTTATCTAACCATTTTCCGAATTCCTGCATTATATGGTCTAAATCAATTTTACCCTGAACCTTGATACTGTGCAGTGTGCAAAGTGCCATTGATGTATCGTCAGACCAAGTTCCTTTAGGAACATTGTGTGAACCGTAACCGAGCATATCCGTAACCGGATGCTCTTGCAATTCTTCGCGTGACATAAATTCTACAGGCACGCCCAATGCATCACCCACAGCATGACCTATAACGGCAGATTTAATAATATCCATTCCACTCATATAAAATCACCTTTTTAAATTCAAAAACTGTCTTTTTATCATCTTACCGCAGAACAAATAATTTATCAAGAAAATTATTGAGAAATTGAAAATGGTTTCTGAAAAGATTAAATGATATTTTTGAGAAAACAAAAAAGAACCTAATGTGAAAACATCAGGTTCTTTTAATGTTGGCGTCTACTTATCTTCCCAGGCAGCTGCCCGCCAAGTATTTTCAGCGCAAGTGAGCTTAACTTCCGTGTTCGGAATGGGAACGGGTGGACCCTCACCGCAATCAACACCAACTAAATGGCGCCTCAAGTAGGACTCGAACCTACGACAACTCGGTTAACAGCCGAGTGCTCTACCGACTGAGCTATTAAGGCATAATGTGCGTGCCTTAAGGCACTTATATATTAAACAGTATGCACTGTTTAAAGCAAATATTACTTAAAAATGGTGACCCGTACGAGATTCGAACTCGTGTTGCCGGCGTGAGAGGCCGGAGTCTTAGGCCACTTGACCAACGGGCCACATCTATAAAAACACTTTCGTGTTATAAACAAATGGTGCACCATCAGGGACTCGAACCCGGGACACCCTGATTAAGAGTCAGGTGCTCTACCAACTGAGCTAATGGTGCATAT
>JAXJVR010000109.1:0-3202 GCA_036308405.1 Acutalibacteraceae bacterium | reverse complement strand
GCCACCTTTTGACCCGATTTTACCTTAGCCGAAAAGTTTTTAATTATAACTTTATCAGGATTATCCGGGTAACTGAAGCGAACATTTTTGAATTCAACATTACCCTTTGCGCCGTCAAGCACAGCGGTTTTTTCACTTTCGTCAGAAAGTTCCTCGCTTTCCAAAAAGTCAAAAATTCTGCGCGCCGACGCCGACGCTGTTTGCAGATTTGTCATTCCCTGCGCTATTTGCGTAAGGGGCGAAGTAAACAGCCTTACATACAAAATGAACGATATAATAACACCAAACTCAATTTTTCCGTTAAGGGCAAGCGCAGAACCTACAACACACACCGCAACATAACCTATGTTGCCGATTACATTCATAAGCGGTTGCATTACACCCGAAAAGAATTGCGATTTCCAGTTGGTTTCATAAACAGTAGCATTTAGCTTATCAAATTTTTGGTTTATCTTTTTGCCTGCTCTTGAAATGCGGACTACCTCATGCCCTGTATACATCTCTTCAACATAACCGTTAAGCTCACCAAGGCTCTGCTGTTTTGCAACAAAGTATTTTTGTGAACGGCCCACAATCATCATAAGCAAAAACATACCTATAAATGTAACGCCCAACACGCACAGCGCAAGTCGCCACTCGGTTGCAAACATCATAATAAGGCAACCCACAAACTGCGCCGCGGCGCTGACTATTACCGGCATACTGTTTGCAAGTCCCTGTTGCAAAGTTGAAATATCATTGGTAATTCGGCTTAAAATATCACCTTGCGAAGTTTTGTTAAAATAACTCATAGGCACTTTGTTGATTTTTTCGGACAAATTGCCCCTCATTCGCTTTGATGTCTTAAGCGTTACGGTTGCCATAATATAATGCTGTATAAAATTAAATACCGCACCTGCAATATATATAACCGCAAGCGTTATACCTATTTTTGTTATACCGGACATATCAACCTCGCCGTAAAGCCCTTTTTGCATAAGAGTGGTCATTTCGCCGATTTTATCCGGTCCTATTATTGTAAGCACAGCCGCTGCCGCCGCCAAAATAAGAGCTACTATAATTGCAGGTATACTGTTTTTCATATAGGCAAAAACTTTGCCCAAAGGGGCAAACATATTTTTCTTTTTTTCTTTCATTTCGGTCTGCCTCCTTTTTAAGCAAGTTCTTTTTCCGAAAGTTGCGAATTTGCAATTTCGCGATATATATTGCAAGTTTTCATAAGTTCTTCGTGAGTGCCGTTGCCTACTATTTTACCGTCATTCATAACAAGAATACGGTCAGCGTGACGAATGGTGCTTACCCTTTGCGCCACTATTATCTTGGTGGTATCCGACAAATTTTCGGCAAGACCGTTGCGAAGCGCGGCATCGGTTCTGTAGTCAAGCGCCGAGAATGAATCGTCAAAAATCAAAATTTCCGCTCCCCTAGCAAGCGCTCTTGCTATTGAAAGACGCTGTTTTTGACCGCCTGAAACATTTCTGCCACCTTGAGCTATTTTATAATCGGCGCCGTCTTCAAGCTTATCGACAAATTCTTTTGCCTGCGCTAATGTTACAGCCTTGTCAACGCCGTCTTTTGAAATTTCGCAAGCCGACTCACCGAATGTTATATTATCGGAGATACTGCCTGAAAACAGCACCGCCTTTTGTGTAACATAACCCAAACGATTATAAAGCGCGTCAAATGTGTAATCTTTTACATTTATTCCGTCAACCAATACTTCCCCCTCGGTTGCGTCATAAAACCTGGGTATCAAGCTTATAAGCGTTGTTTTACCGCTGCCTGTCGCGCCGATAATTGCAAGAGTTTCGCCCTTGTTAACTTTAAAACTTACATCGGTAAGCTCGTTTTGCGCCGATTCGGGATAACGGAAGCTTACATTCTTAAACTCTACCGTGCCTTTTTCAACGGCGGTATCTTTATCGCCCTCTTTGATTTCGGGTTTTGTTTCAAGAACTTGATTTATACGCTCTGCCGAAATCTGTGCCGTAGGCATCATCATAAAAAT
Organism: Acutalibacteraceae bacterium; assembly: GCA_036308405.1. GTDB lineage: Bacteria > Bacillota > Clostridia > Oscillospirales > Acutalibacteraceae > UBA737. Next base: position 1,194 of record JAXJVR010000109.1, on the reverse strand, counting down.
CATAACAAGCATCATAAACGACATTGCAACATAGGTTGCATAGGTGCTGAAAACTACTATGTTGCTGAACATTGTAAGCCTTGCCGCAGTATCTACGGCAGAAATGCCCGCAAGCAACGCAGCGCCCACCCAATAAATCGCAAGCGACAAGCCGTTCATACCAAGTTGCATAGTCGGCTGAAGAATAGCAAATCTTCTTTGATTAAAAAGTTGAACCTTCATCATTTGGCTGTTTGTTTCATCAAATTTTTCATTCTGATAGTCTTCTGCGTTAAAAGCATGAACAACATTTATACCGGTAAGATTTTCTCGGGCAACGCGGTTTAATTTATCGGTAAGTTTTTGCACCAAACGAATACGAGGCAAAACCATAATGATAATAGCAACAACCACTACGCACATAACAGCTACAAAACCCGCCGTAACGGCTGACAGTTCCCAACTTTTGCCGAGTATTTTTATAACTGCCCACACAGCCATAACGGGCGCTTTAACAATACTTTGCAAGCCCATGGCAATAACCATCATAATTTGAGTAATATCGTTTGTTGTTCTTGTAATAAGGCTCGGCACCGAAAATTTAAGCATCTCCTGCTGACCGAGGTCTGTTACATGACGGAACAAATCTTCACGCACGCTAAAGGCAAAACCCGCTGCCGCCCTTGCCGAAAGATAACCGCAAAGAATACACAGCACCGCGCTTGCAAGCACGCAGGCAAGCATTTCAAGACCTGTAGACCATATAGCCGACATCTCGCTGCCCGGCGTTTGAATAAGCACGGTAAGTTCGCTCATATAATCCGGCAGTTTTAAGTCAAAATATATCTGTCCTAAAACCATCGCGGCGCAAAAAAAGCACATTAACACCTCTCTTTTTCTCATTCTTTTTAAAAGTTTAAGCATCTTTAAACTCCCCCAAAACTATATGATTTCTGTAATATATTGTTAATTATAGGACGATTATATAAACAAACCCGAAACAAAATTTTAACAAAAAATAAACAAGAAAAAACCGCAGATTTAATAACCAGCGGTTTTGTTATTGATTTATGCATACCGTTTTTGAGATTCCTCGTGACTCGGTCACTCGGAATGACATTTGTTTTTTAGGTTGCTTTAATTTGTCATTGCGAGAGGGTATCATCCCCTACAAAGATGAAATTTTAAAATCTCTGCTATTGTAGGGCAGGGGCG
>JAXJVR010000108.1:0-19398 GCA_036308405.1 Acutalibacteraceae bacterium | reverse complement strand
TTATAAAACACCTTGCAAAAACAAAAAGTAATTTTTTGTTTTTGCAAGGTGTTTTATAAGGCTTGCGGCGCGTTTTTGCGCAACGGGCTTTGTAAGACCGCCTTCAAGCATTTTTTCAAAAGGAATATAGTCGCCCGGCATTACGGTATCGGCGCCTGCTTTTAAGCAGTCTATTGCCGAAGCGTAAACACCGTTTACTTTGTTGTAAGCCGACATAATCGAAAGCGGTTCTGTTTCATCAAGAACATACTCAAACACGCGCAAATACAACTCGCGCGCGCAACGCTCGCTCAAAATACTGTCGCTTTCAAGGCGCATATCTTCGGAATTATTGCAAGCAAGGTGCTTAAGCACGGCATATCTGTGCGACGGTGTGCCGTCCGCATTCTGTTGAACTCCGTTTATCATTCCTATTGCCATTTGAGCCGAAAGATACGGGTCTTCGGAAAAATATTCAAAATTTCTTCCGCAACGGGGATTTCGGTGCAGGTTAACACCGGGCGCGCAAAGACCGTTATAACCTATGCGGTCAAGGTCAACCGAAATTGCCTCTCCCACCTTTACAAGCAAATCTTTATCCCAAGTAGCCGCAAGCATTGTAGCGCTCGGATAGCAGACGCAGTCTCTGCCGTAAATTTCTTCTTCCGGAGGCAGAGGGGGAGCTACAAATGTGCTTGCTCTGACGCCGTTAGGGCCGTCCTGCATAACGCTTGACGGGATACCCAACCGAGCCACGCTGTGCGTATGGGTGCCTTCGCCCTCAACAAGCGGTTTGTCATCAAGACCCAAAGACTGCTGCTTTGCAAAACCGTCACCCGTAAGCAATTGTGCCAACTCATCGTCAGTAAGGCAAGCCGCTAACTCTTCGGGGGTATTTTTGCCCGATTTAACATCGGCAAAGGAACAGTCGCATACTTTTTTATACTCGGTATTATCCTGTGTATAATCAACAACAACCGTTTTAAAGTCCGAAAAATCTGCTTTAAGTTTTAAAACACCGTCAAGGTTTTGCGGTTTAACAGCATCCTTTTTAAGTTCGTTAATATCTTGTTTAGGTGTAAGAAGATTTTTAACCTTTTTACAAACAACAGTTTCGTCAATATTTACAACGCATACAGGTTTTGTGTCACGCGAATGCTTGCCTACGCGAAATACATAATCACCTTTTTCAAGAATATATTCCGCCGTTTTTTCATTGTAAGATGAAAATTTTGTAAGGTCGATTTTTAAAACAACCGTTTCGCTTTCTTCGCTTCCGAGCCATTTTGTCTTTTCAAAGCCGCACAACACCTGATAGGGTTTATCAAGCTCGCCGTCGGGAGCAGAAAGATAGCACTGAACAACATCTCTGCCTTCAAATTCACCGTTGTTTGTGACCGTTACCTTAATAATTACGGTTGTTTTGTCTATTTGGGCGGTAATTTCATCATAGCCGAACTCGGTGTAAGAAAGACCGTAACCGAAAGGATACACAACATCTTTACCAAAGGTATCAAAATATTTATAACCCATATAAATACCTTCGGAATATACTATTTTGTCAGTAGAAAATCCTTCGTTTGTGGGGTATTCGTCAGCGGTTTGCGCCCAAGTATCAGGCAGTCTGCCGCAGGGCGGAATATTGCCGTAAAGCACATTTGCGATAGCGTCACCCGCCATAATGCCCGGCATAAACGCCGCAACCAGAGCGTCAATTTTATAATTATTTAAAAATGAAAGGTCTATGCTTCCCGGTGTGTTAAGCACCATAACGGTGTTTTTAAAGCGGGTCGTAACCTGCTTTATCATAACCTCTTCGGCGTTGGTAATTCTATACTGACCCTGCTCGTCCTTAATATCTCTGCCCTCTATTGTAAATCTGCCGATAAATATTACCGCAGTATCGCACACCGCGGCGGCTTCTGCAACTTCGGCGTCGGTAAGGCGCACTTCGGGCAAAGAATATTTGTGAAGATTAAACGAGTGATGAAATTTGTTAAGCGCGGGGTCGTAGTTTGCCTTGCTTGTGGCACGGTATTTTTTAAGCATCGGCTCATAAACATTGCCGACTTTTTCCATACCGTCGGCAAAAGGTTGAACCTTTACCGCCCACAAGTCAGCGGCACCGCCGCAACCCTTGTATGTATCACACTGATTTCTGCCGAAAAGCGCAACTTTTTCGGACTTATCAAGAGGCAGAACATTATTATCGTTTTTGAGCAACACCGTGCCTTCTGCGGCGGCACGGCAGGATAACTCAAGTCCTTTTTGGTAAAACTTTAACTCTGACATAGCTTCCCCTTATTCAAGGCCCAAAGCTTTGAAATAGCAAACGATTATATGGGTAAGCATCATATGCAAATCTTCTATTTGCTAATAAGAGTCTGAAGGTATATTTACGAAAACATCAGAAAGTTCTTTGAGTTTTCCGCCTGCAAAGCCGGTAAAGCCGATAACCTTTCCGCCGCGTGATTTTGCATACTCTGCCGCGCTGATAACATTGGGTGAATTACCGCTTGCAGAAATAAGAAGCACGGTATCGCAGTCACCCATAAGGTTTTTAAGCTGTTGTGAAAATACTTCCGCATAGCAAAAATCATTGCCCAAAGCAGTAAGAACCTCAATGTTAGCCGAAAGTGAAATAATTTTCGGGCGGTGTGTGTCACCCTTTACGGCATTTTTGCCGAAGTCACAACAAAAATGGTTAGATGTGCCTGCACTTCCGCCGTTGCCGGCAACAAAAATCTGCTTGCCCGATTTGTAGCTTTCGAGCATAAGCTCACACGCCTTGTTTAACTGCTCGGTATCAAGCGAGTTACAAAGACTATGTATGTTTTCAATGTAGTCGGTTATTACCTGTTTCATAAGTTTTGCTCCTTTTTACATTTTATTTTTTGTATTTTCAAGCGTAAGCGCCGCGCAACCGAGCAACGCCGCCTGTCTTGCGAGTGAAGAGTGTAAAATTTTTGCATTTGGGTTTGCCTTCTTAAAAACAAGGCTGTTAAGCGTTTTTTGAGCTGACGGCTGTAATAAATCAAAAGCCTCTGCGGCTCCGCCGCCCAAAACAACGGTATCAATACCCAAAAGGTTTACGGCGTAAGAAGCCGCCTTGCCTATGTAAGAGCCCGCGCTTTGCCATACTTGAAGCGCGGTTTCATCACCGCCGCGCGCTAAATCGGCAATATCTTTAGCAGACAGGTTTTGTCCCGTTTTTTCGTTATAAATTGCCGCAATCGACGCGCCCGAAGCCAACGCCTCAAGGCAACCGTTATTACCGCAACCGCATTTTCTTCCGCCCTGCTCTACTATAAAATGGCCAACTTCGCCTGCGCTTAAGTTTTGACCGCGGTAAAGTTTGTTTTCAAGATAAAGTCCGCCGCCAATGCCGTTGCTTACGGTTACCCACAAAAAGTCGGACACATCTTTGCAAACGCCGAAATATTTTTCTGCAATTGCCGAGATATTAACATCATTATCGGCAAACACGGGCATTCCCGTAATATCGCCTATTATTTGAGCAATCGGTATGTTGCCTATGCCCGAAAAGGGTGAATACAGCCACTCACCGCTTTTGTAATCGCAAAGTCCGGGGACTGCAACGCCGCACACCGAACAGCAATGATGTTTTAATTTATCAAAGTTTTCTTTAATGAGGGCTATTACGGTATCTATTGTATAGCCTGCAGGATATTTGCTTTCGACAGTTTCAATTGGATGTCCGTTCGGCTCGATTACGCCGCACATAAGCTTTGAACCGCCGATATCAACCGCAAAAATATTATTATTCATACTATCACCGATTTTATAATATAACTTATTTGGTTCTTATTATATAGATATTAGGTTAAAAAATTTATATTTTGGCTATTTACTTAACCCGAAATAAATGTTATATTATATCAGGGTGATAAAATGATTGACTGCAAATTGGTCCAAATAAACCGAGTAAAACACTCTTTGCCGATAAAAATCAAATCGCACACCCACAAGTATGATGAACTTACATATTTTATATCGGGTTGCGGAACGGCAAAAATAAACGGAAAAATTTTCAACTACAAAGCCGGAAGCTTTGCTTTTCAAAAAGCAGGAACTGTTCATGATGAATACGACACCGAACCGTGCGATGTTATTTGGATGCACTTTTCTTTTAAAATTGACGGTGTCAATTTAAATGAAGGCGTTTTTTTCGACAACGACAAAAAGCTTTTTTACGCATTGCAAAAACTGCGCAATCTTTCGCTTGAGCACAAAAAATACACCCCGCAAACCATTGAAAACTGCATTGCGGAAATAGTTATTACCGCCGCAGAGCAACAATGCGAAAGCGAAGCGTTTCACGATAAGCTTGATTGGCAAAAAATATTAAATTATATTGACACAAACGCAAACAGCCAGATTGACTTTGTCACACTTGCGCAAAAAAACCATTACAGTTATGACCGCTTCAGACACTTGTTCAGCGAGCATTTCGAAATGTCGCCATACGCGTATCTTACAACCCAGCGTATTGAATACGCCAAACGGCTGCTTAAAAGTTCAAGCCTGAATATCACCGACATTGCTTTTGACTGCGGATTTAACAGTTCTTCGCAATTTACCAATATTTTTAAAAAGTATGTAGGTGTAACACCGAAAAGTTACCGCAACCGCAGAAAATAAACAGCCGATGAAAATTTCATCGGTTGTTTTGTTTAATACTTTCTTATTTCAAGCGACTCATCGTCAGTGCCTTTTTCGATGTTTCTGATTACTATATAATAACTGTATTCGGGGTTTACCTTTACTTCAACCCTGTCGCCGACTCTTTTGCCCATTACGGCACTGCCGAGCGGTGATTCTTTGCTTATAATACTTTGAAACGGGTCACGGCGAAGCGATGTTGCAATGCGAACGGTTTCTTCGCAGTCATCCTCCTCAACATAGTAAGTAACGGTGTCAAAAAGTCCTACAACATCTTCGGCGCTTGTTATATCTACAATAACAGCCGTTTTAATCATATTACGCAAATAGCGGATACGGCTTTCGTTTTTTGAGCGTTCGCGCTTAGCGGCGTGATACTCAAAATTTTCGGATAAATCACCGAAACTTCGGGTGAATTTTACCTCTTCTAATATTTTAGGGCGCACCACCGTTATACGATAATCAAGTTCGTCCTGCATCTTTTTTATATCAACGGCGGTTAATTCGTCATACATTTTCAGTCCTCCATAATATAAAACGGCGTTTTATCAATATTTCTGAACTCGTGCTTTTCATAATATCCTATAAGCTCGCCGTTTTCATCACGCAGAGCAATCATATACACATCTTTATTTTGCTTTTGGTTGTAAAAGGTATGCACCTTGTTGTGTGATTTATCGGCTTTAAACCAATTAAGCACCTCAACTATTTTTTCATTAGACTTTGGCGAGTGACAGTCTAAAAGACTGTCGCCCACCAAATTTTTGCCACCCGATTTTATATAGTTTTCATCTGCGGCAGGGTTCATATAAATTATTTTGTGTTGTGTGTCGCAAACAACAACTGCCGCGTGGTCTTGGTCGATTATACTTTTAAAAAACGGCGTTAAATTCATACAGACTACATCTCCGCAAAAAAATAAATTAGGCAAAAATTGCATTTTCTACGGCAGTTCTTACTTCGCCCACGCCTATGCCTTTAAGCGCAGAAAAAGGTATAATATCAACCCCATCGGCAAGCGCACCGAGTTCGCTTTTTGCTTTTTCCAGCCTATTATTAAATTCTGTTTTGTTAAGCTTGTCGCATTTTGTAAGAATTACCGCGTAGGGTATTTCAAAATGCTTTAAAAACTCAAGCATAGAAATATCAAATTCCGTAACAGGATGGCGCATATCCACAAGCTGAAGACAAAGTTTTATGTTGCGGTCCGTTCTGAAATAACCTTCCATAAGTTCTGCCCAGCGTTCGCGCTCACGGTCAGCTACCTTTGCATAGCCGTAACCCGGCAGGTCAACCAATCTGAATTCGGGTAGTTTGTAAAAGTTTATCGTAACCGTTTTACCCGGCGTAGAACTGACCCTTGCGATTGATTTGCGGTTTAAGACTTTATTTATAAGCGAAGATTTGCCCACATTAGAGCGACCCGAAAAACAAATTTCGGGCAAAGTGGACTCGCTTAACTGTTCAAGCGTGCCGAAAGCGGATTCAAATTCAACCGTATTCCAATTCATAGCGCACCTCAATTTCTGATTGTGATGTTTTTGGTGTCTTCGTTTTTTATATAATCTACCTTGTCGGTCTTATCGCTTTCAAGCGGTAACAACGCGCGGTCTATTATTTCGCCCACATATCGCACGGGTATAAATTCTATATTTTCACGGACTTTTTCATCTACCTCGTCAATATCGGGTATATTATCATAGGGTATAAACACGCGTTTTACACCGCCGCGATAAGCCGCCATAGCCTTTTCTTTAAGACCGCCTATGGCAAGCACTCTGCCCCTGACGGTCACTTCGCCCGTCATAGCAACATCACGGCGAACAGGTCTGTTGGTAAGCGCCGAGATAAGCGCGGTAGTAATTGTAACACCTGCCGAAGGGCCGTCTTTTGGGACTGCCGACTCGGTAGCGTGAATATGAATATCGCGCGTTTTGTAAAATTCGGTATCTATGCCGTATTTTGAAGCGTTGGCGCGCACAAATGTTATTGCCGCTTGCGCCGACTCTTTCATAACATCGCCCAAATTACCCGTAAGCACGGTTTTTCCGTCGCCGTTAAGCACAGCAACCTCAAGTTGCATAATCTCACCGCCGACTTGAGTCCAGGCAAGTCCGTTTATTACGCCTACCTCGTCATCGGGTAAAATCATTTCGGGGCGGTATTTTTTATGACCGAGCATTTCTTCAAGGTCATTAGCCTTTATATTTACTTTGCTTTGGCTGCCGTCGGCTATTTTACGGGCCGCTTTACCGCAAAGCGAACCTACGGTGCGTTGCAGTTTTCTGACACCTGCTTCACGGGTATAAAAATCAATTATACCATAAAGAGCGTTGTCTGCAAAATGACAGGTTTTAGCCGAAAGACCGTGGCTTTCAATCTCACGCGGAACGATATGTTTTTTTGCTATATTAAACTTTTCTTCACGGGTGTAGCCGTCAAGCGACACAACTTCCATACGGTCAAGCAAGGGTGCCGGTATTGTGTCAAGCGAGTTTGCTGTGGTTATAAAAACAACTCGGCTTAAATCATAAGGCATTTCAAGAAAATTATCGGTAAAATTGCAGTTTTGCTCACGGTCTAACACCTCAAGCAAAGCGCTTGCAGGGTCGCCCTTATAGTCCGAGCCGATTTTATCAACCTCGTCAAGCAGTATCATAGGATTAGATGTGCCCGCATTTTTAATTGCCGTTAAAATTTTGCCCGGCATAGCGCCGATATAGGTTTTTCGGTGTCCGCGAATTTCTGCCTCGTCATGCATACCGCCTAAAGATATACGTTGATATTTTCTGCCCATACACTCGGCAATGGTTTTGCCTATTGAAGTTTTGCCCACACCGGGCGGGCCGTAAAGACAAAGTATATTGCCGCGGCTGTCGGGTGATAAGGCATACACCGAAAGCATTTCCAAAATGCGTTCCTTTACCTTTTTCATACCGTAAAAATCACGGTCAAGTATTTTTTCTGCCTTTTTAATATCTACCTTTGCGTCATCACACTTGTTCCAAGGCAGAGCAAGGCAGGTTTCGATATAAGCGCGCGAAACCGTGCCTTCATGCGCGCCTTGCGGCATTTTTGAAAGTTTGTTTATTTCGGTATGAATTTTATCTTTAACGCTGTCGGGCGCATCAAGCAACTCAACCTTTTGATGATACTCGTCAATTTCATCTGCCGAATCATCACCGTAAAGTTCTTCGCTTATTATCTTCATTTGTTCTTTGAGATAATAATCGCGCTGATTTTCATCTATGCTGACGCGTGTTTTTTGGGTTATGCGGTTGTCGATTTCGGTTACTTCACGCTCTTTTGAAAGCAGTTCAAGCAAAACTTTAGCGCGCGTTACAACATTAAGCTGTTCAAGCACATACTGCTTATCGTCAAATGGAGCCGGAATATTAAACGCGATAAAATCGCACAGATTGCCGAGATTTTTGTTTGTCTCGACATTAAGAATAATATCGGCGGGAAGATTTTGCGCAACCTCGGCATAGCGTTCAAACTCGGCGCGAATTCGTCTTATGAGGCTTTCAATATAAACCTCGCGGTTGCGAATGGGTTTATCGTCGCATTTTTCTATGGTAGCAACATAGTGCGAACCGTTATCGACAAAGTTGATGTGTTTTGCGCGGTAGATACCTTTAACCAAAACCTTTGCTCCGCCGTCGGGCATTTTAAGCACCTGACGCACACGGCAAAGGCAACCCATATCATAAAGGCTTGAAGTGTCGGGGTCTTCTACCGTTATATCCTTTTGAGTTACAAGATAAATCGGCACATTTTTGTCCATAGCGTAGCTTAATGCTTTGACCGACTTTTTTCTGCCGACATCAAGAGTCAACAGCATATCGGGAAAAGCCACAAGTCCGCGCAGCGCCAGTGCCGGAAATGTGCCTATGTTTTGTTTTTCGTCCAATATCATAAAATCTCCTAAAAATCAGTATATAACCGCAGCGCTTAACGCATTTTGCTGAAATATAAACAAAACGGTTGCCTTGTCAAAATCGTATTCAAGCACAGATGTGTCGGCACCTGACGGTAAAAAGAACAATTCGCCCGGTCTTGCGTCACGCTCTTCGGAATCAAAGCCTGCTTCGCTCATAGTGTCGCGCACCTGTGTTGAAACGGTGCCTACGCTGAAGCCGTAAGCATCGCCGTATTTTACAATGTGCGTAATACCGGCAGAGCTGTCGTCTGTTTTATAGCAACAGCACACCGTGCCGTCTGTCATAACGGTGTATTCGCCCGACTCATAATCAAAGTATGCTGTGTCGCCGTCTTCGTCGACGTTTTTTTCTAAAACTTCTTTTACCGAGCTTACGCTGTCACCGAGCTTGTAATCAACATCGGATATTTGACCTAAATTTGCATAATATTCGACATCAACCGAATGGCCGTTTTTGCCGCTTGTATTTTCTTTACAACCGACAAACGCAAACGCAAAAACAAAACAAAGAACAACGCTTAAAAATCTTTTCATTTTAAATCATCCTTATTTTCCTTTATTGAGCAATTCGTTTCTTAAATCCCAAAGGTCTTGACTTAAATCCACATAGTATGTATGCGGTTTTTCAAAACGCTTAACCTCGTCCCAAAGATTATCGACAAGTTCTGCGCGCAATGCCGAAATTTCAGAAACGGAAGGCGATGTATAAACCTGTTTTCCGCCGTCAAAAATCTTGACCTGCAATTTACGCGCATAAAAATCTGTAACGGTTTTGCGCTTCCAGGTATAAGTCGGGTCGAAAATTTCGTAAGGTTTGCTGTCGTCTATCTTTTCGTTATTAAGCGTAATAACATCGGCTATTGCCTTGTTTGTAGTTTTATCGTAAAGACGCCAAGGAATTTTAACACCCGGAAGTGTAATTTTAGCCGTATTTTCACTTATTTTTATTTTAGGTGTAACAACGCCGTCTTTTTCGGTTGCGGCAAGCTTGTAAACACCGCCGAAAACAGCCTCGCTTGAAGCGGTAATAAGACGCTCGCCCACGCCGTAACTGTCGATGCAAGCACCCTGAATATCCATATCACAGATAAGATATTCATCCAAAGAGTTTGAAACGCAGATTTTGGCATCGGGGTAACCCGCTTCATCAAGCATTTTGCGCGCTTTTTTAGATAAGTATGCAATATCGCCGCTGTCGATACGAATACCAAGCGGACGGTATCCGTTTGGCTTTAACACCTCGTCAAATACCTTTATAGCGTTGGGTATACCCGACTTTAAAACATTATATGTGTCTACAAGCAACATACAGCTGTCGGGATATTGTTCGGCATAGGTTTTAAATGCGGTATACTCGTCATCAAAAAGCTGAACCCAGCTGTGAGCCATAGTGCCCGATGCTTTGACGCCGAAATCTTTTGCGCTTTTTATTACCGACGTGCCTGCGCAACCGCCGATTATTGCAGCGCGTGAGCCGTAATAAGCGGCATCTGCGCCCTGAGCGCGTCTTGCGCCGAATTCCATAACAGGACGGCCCTTTGCCGCGCGGACAATTCGGTTTGCCTTTGTAGCAATAAGCGACTGATGATTTATTGTAAGAAGCACCATGGTTTCTATCAGCATAGCCTGCATTGCGGGACCGCGCACGGTAACTATGGGTTCTTGCGGGAATATCGGTGTGCCTTCGGGAACTGCCCAAACATCACAGCAAAACTTAAAGTCACGCAGATAATCTATAAATTCACTTGAAAACAGATTAAGGCTTTCAAGATATTCAATATCTTCTGCATCAAAATGAAGATTATTAAGGTAATCTATAAGCTGTTCCACGCCCGCCATAATCGCATAACCGCCGTTATCGGGAATACGGCGGAAAAACATATCAAAATATGTTACGGTGTCACGCATATCGCTTTGTAAAATTCCGTTTGCCATGGTCATTTCATAAAGGTCCATAAGCATTGTAAGATTTCGGTTATCTATTTTCAAAACAGGTCAGTCCTCTCTTTTTTACAGCTGTTTTATATTACATTTTTTCGGGCGCTGTAATTTTAAGCATATCAAGCACATTTTTAATAACTACACCGGTAGCGTAGCAAAGATTAAGACGCGCTTGAGTAAGCGCCTCGTCTTCGCCTTTAACACGGCAAACGGCATAAAATTTGTGGAATTTTGTAGCAAGCTCGTTTACATAATGAGTAAGACGCGCGGGGTCATAGGTTTTTGCCGACTGAATTATCTCATCGGTAAGCGCCGATATATGAATAATAAGCTCGCGTTCTTCGGGCGCGTTAAGCAGTTCAAGTTCGCCCGAAGTGCAGTCGCGCCTTTCGATGCCCTCTTCGGCAAGGTTGCGCAAAATACTGCAAATACGCGCGTAAGCATACTGAACATAAAAAACGGGGTTGCTGTTTGACTCGCTGACAGCAAGGTCTAAATCAAAATCGAAATGTGAATTAGGCTCGCGCAGGTTAAAGAAAAATCTTGCGGCATCAATGGGAACTTCGTCAAGAAGCGTTACAAGGGTAATTGCTTTGCCCGAACGCTTTGAAGCCTTGATAACCTCGCCGTCACGAACAAGGCGCACCATCTGCATAAGCACAACATCAAGTCGGTCGGCATCAACGCCGAGCGCTGTAAGCGCCGCTTTAAGACGCGGAACATAACCGTGGTGGTCTGCGCCCAAGACATCAATGGCTTTATCAAATTTTCTTGTTTCAAGTTTGTTGTAGTGATAAGCAATATCCGGCACAACATAGGTGGGCACACCGTTTGCGCGAACAAGCACAAAATCTTTATCGCAACCGAAATCGGTAGCTTTAAACCAAAGCGCGCCTTCTTCGGTATAAGTATGACCGCTTTGCTTTAAAAGTTCTATAACACGGTCAACCTCACCGTTTTGATGCAGGGTGCTTTCTTTAAACCATGTGTTGTATTCAATACGGTATTTACGCAGGTCGTCTTTAAGACCCTGAATGTTTTTAGGCAGGGCAAAATCAATTAAAGCCTTGCGGCGCTCCTGCTCGGTGCAGTTCATATATTTATCACCGTTTAATTCGGCAAACGCCTTTGCATGAGCAATAATATCGTCACCGTGATAAGAATCTTCGGGCATTTCAATGCCGTCGGCATAAATTTGCTGATAACGCAAATCGAGCGACAGTCCGAATTTGTTGATTTGGTTGCCGGCATCGTTTATGTAAAATTCGCGCTCGGTATAATAACCTGCCGCCGACATAACAGCCGCCAAGCAGTCACCCAAAGCGCCGCCGCGCGCGTTGCCTATGTGCATAGGACCTGTAGGATTTGCCGACACAAACTCAACAAGCACACGCTTGCCCTCGCCGTAATTGCTTTTGCCGTAGCTGTCGCCTTTTTCGATTACATCTGAAACTATGTTGGCGTAATATTTATCCGACAAAAAGAAATTTATAAATCCGGGGCCTGCAATTTCATATTTTTCTATAAAAGTATCACTTAAATCGGCATTTGCCATAAGTGTTTCGGCTATTGCCCTTGGGTTTGATTTAAAACTGCGCGCCCAAACCATTGCGGCATTTACGGCATAATCACCGTTTTTGCGGTCGGCAGGCACCTCTACTTTAAAAGGCGGTAACTCCGCTTCGCATAAAGCGCCCGCGCTTATGGCTTTTTGCGCCGCATCTTTAAGTATTTTTTCTATTTGCTGTTTTGATTCTGCAACTAAAACTGACATTTTTTATCTTTCCTCCACAAAAATTTCAACCGTGTTTTCACTTAAAAGTCCTAAATTTGCATCTATTGTATATGACATCTTAACATTTCCGCCGCTTTCGGTAAGGTTTGCCTTTACCTCTTTACCGTAAATACCAAGCGTCAGCGAGCCTTGCGGAATTGAATAAAGACAACTGTTTCTTTCGCCCTCGGTTATGACAAACTTTGAATTAAGTTCGCCGCTTCGCTCTAAAACAACGGTTTTATCCTTTTTAACGGTAAGCCTTGTCTTAACCGACGCCCCTTCAATAGTGCTGTCTTCGATATAGGTTATTATATATTCATCTTCAAACCGACGAAGCGTTCCTTCAACGCAAAGTTCAATAACCGCGCCTTCGCCCTGCGGGTCTTGCACACCCTTTATTTTTACTAAAACTTTTTTCATATTTTTTCAATATCTACCTGTTCAACATCAAAATTTTTATCGTAGTCCCCAAGCAGTATATCGGCGGTTTTTTCAAACGATGCTGTCTTGTCGCTGACATAGAATTTATGCTCGGGGGTTGTTTTGCCGTCATTAAATCCGTTTGTCGCCGAAAGCCGTTCTTTTACAGCCTCTGCCGCAGATACGCCCATATTTATAAGCGTTACACCTTGCCCTAAAATGTCGGCTATGGTATCCGACAGCACCGGAAAATGCGTGCAACCTAAAATAAGTGTATCAACCTGCGCTTTAAGCATAGGTTCTAAATAGCGCTTCAGCGTTTCGGTTGCTACGGTGTCTTTGCGTTCGGTCCAACCCTCTTCAACTATAGGAACAAGCAATGTCCCCGCAGATTCCGTAACAACGGCATCGGGCAAAATTTCAAGTATCTGCTTTTTGTGCGCACCGCTGTTTATGGTAGCGCTTGTTGCAAGAATACCTATTTTTTTATTTTTGGTGGCGTTTACCGCCGCTTTTACCGAGTGTGATACAACCTCTACAAAGGGAACAGGCAAAAGCTCTGCCGTGTCAGATGCCACCGACGATACCGTTCCGCAAGCCGCCACAATAAGTTTTACATCGTGCGACAGCAAAAAGCGTTCATCCTGCAAAGCGTATTTTTTTATTGTTTCACGGCTTCGCGTTCCGTAAGGCACACGCCCCGTATCACCGAAATAAACTATATTCTCATCGGGCAAAAGTCTTATAATTTCACGAGTAACCGTAAGACCGCCGAGTCCCGAATCAAAAATGCCTATAGCACGATTGTCCGACACGGTGTATTCCCCCTTCTTAAAGTATTATTATATAAATATTCATTTTATATTACCATATAACGCAAATTTTATCAAGATAAAAACAATAAAAAAACGCGGTGTAAAACCTTAAAATTTTACACCGCTTAAATATTTTTTAATTTATGCCGTCAAATAATAACGCACCAGCGACTGCAACAGCGTGTCACGGTCAATACGGCGGATAAGATTTCGGGCATTGTTATGCGTGGTTATATATGTCGGGTCTTCCGACAAAATATAGCCGACTATCTGATTTATGGGATTATAACCCTTTTCTTTTAAAGAATCGTAAACGATTGTCAAAATTTTTCTGATTTCCTGCTCGGTTTGGTCACCGATTGAAAAGGTCATGGTTTTATCGTTCATAACAAACACCCCTTGTGTAAAGTATTGTTATAAATATAATATACCCTAATATACGAAAATTCAAGAAAAATTTTTATAAGAAATACTTAATATTGTCTTAACACAATTATTTACGAAGCTCTGCGCCCATATTTTCAAGCTTTGATATAATTTTGGCGCTTGTTTCATCAATCTGCTTGTCTGTAAGCGTGCCCTCGGCAGAACGGAGCCATACGCTGTAAGCCACGCTCTTTTTGCCTTCGGGTATCTGCGAGCCTTGATATACATCAAAAAGTTCTATTCTTTCAAGCAGTCTTCCGCCGCCGCTTACAATAGCCTTTTCCAAATCGCCTACGGGGATATCGGCGTCGCAAAGCATAGCAAAATCGCGCTCAACCGCAGGGAATTTCGGAAGCGCCTTATAAACCGTTTTGCGCTTGTTTATTGCATAAAGCACGTCAAGTTTAATTTCGGCAACATATACGCGTGTATCAATACCGTAATTTTCGGCAACCTTGGGGTGAACCTCACCAAGCACACCGGCAGGTGTGTTGTTAGCCAAAACCTCTGCCTGACGGCCCGGATGTAAATAAGTTTCGCTAGAACGCTTGTATTGAGTGTGCGCTCCGAAAAGCGACATAAGTTCTTCTACAATGCCTTTAAGGGTAAAGAAATCTTCATCCTTGCCGTAAATACCTATGCAAAGCGTAGGCAGTTCGTCCGGCTGTTCGGTTATGGGCAAAGATTTAGGAATAAAGCGTTTGCTTTCTTCGAAAAATCTTGCGTTCTCGATTTTTCGGTTAATATTGGTAGCCATAACCGTAAGCATACTGGTGACAAGCTGGGTGCGCATTACAGAGTATTCATCACCCAAAGGATTTATAAGTTTTACAGCCTTTCGGCGTTCATCGTCTTCGGGTAACATAAGCGTATCTAAAGCGCCCGATGATATAAACGAATAGGTTGCGGTTTCATAACATCCCATACCGCAAAGAAGCGATTTCATCTTGTCTGATTTAATGCGTTCGGGCAATTTTTTGCCACGGACAACATCACCGCGCATGGCAGTGCCTGTAATATGGTCATAACCGTAAATACGCATAACCTCTTCGGCTAAATCGGCTCTGCCCTCAACATCGTCACGGATAGAGGGGACTCTGACGGTCAACATTCCGTCTTGAGCTTTGGTTTCAAGACCTAAGCTGTTTAAAATTTCAATCATTTTGCTTTCGGGTATATCAACACCCAAAAGGTCGGTAATGCTTTTTGAGGTTACATTTAAAATCTTGTCTTCGGGGAGTCCTTGATTGCGGTCGATTGCGCCGTCAATAATATCACCCGCGTCAAGCAGGTCGATAAGCTGAAGCGCCCTTTCCATAGCAAAGCCGACATTTACAATATCAACGCCCTTTTCAAAGCGTCCGCTTGCTTCGGTTCGTATACCCAAAGAACGCCCTGTCTTGCGCACGCTGTCGCGGCGGAATTTTGCCGCCTCTAAAAACAGGTCTTTTGTATCGTCTTCGATTTCGCTTTCCTTACCGCCCATAATACCTGCAAGGCAGGAAGGCTTTTCACCGTCGGCAATAACAAGCATATCGGTGGTTAAATTATAATCTTTGCCGTCAAGAGTGGTGATTTTTTCGCCCTCTTTTGCGTTGCGGACAATGATTTTTTTTTCAGCCAAATCATTATAGTTAAATGCGTGCATAGGCTGACCGGTTTCAAGCATAACAAAGTTTGTAATATCTACAATATTGTTAATCGGGCGCATACCCGACGCTGTAAGCGCCTTTTGCATCCATGCGGGCGACGGTTTTATACGAAGATTTTTTACAACCCTGCCTATATATCTCGGACATAAATCATAATTTTTAACTTCAACATCAATATAATCTTTTATATCTCCGCCTACGGTCTTATAGGTAGGCACGGGCGGATGAAATTCGGTGCCCAAAACCACCGAAGCCTCTTTTGCAACGCCCAAGAAGCAGTTGCAGTCGGGGCGGTTTGCGGTGATTTTAAAGTCGATTATATAATCGTCAAGTCCTAAAACCTTGCGCATATCGGTGCCGGGCGCAAATTCGTCTTTAAGTATCAGGATACCGTAAACGCCCGCGCCCTCGTAATCCTCTTCGGTAAGGCAAAGTTCTTCACCCGAACAGAGCATACCGTTAGACTCTACACCGCGCAGTTTTCCTGCCTTTATGTGCATACCGTTAGGCAGATAACTGTCATCAAGAGCCGCAGGAACCAAATCGCCCTCTTTTATATTCTGCGCGCCGGTTACTATTTGAACGGGTGCTTCGCCGCCGACATCCATTTGGCAAATTTGCAGATGGTCGCTGTCGGTGTGCGGTTCGATTTTTAAAATTTTTGCGGCAACTACATTTTTTATGTTTTCGCCCTCACATTCAATGCTTTCAACCTCAAACCCTGCCATAACCATACGGTCACACAGCTCGGTTACGGGCACATTTATGTCAACATAATATTTTAATGCTTTAAGTGAAATTTTCATTAGTTTACACCCCTTTATCAGAATTGGTCAAGAAAGCGCTTGTCATTTTCAAAAAGCAAGCGAATATCGCTGATTTTGTAGCGTGTGGTGGTAAGTCGGTCAAGACCTATACCGAAAGCAAAACCGCTGTATTCTTCGGGGTCGATACCGCAAGAACGCAACACATTCGGATGCACCATACCTGCGCCCAAAATCTCTATCCAACCGGCACCCTTGCAAACACGGCAACCCTTGCCGCCGCACTCACTGCAAGAAACGTCAACCTCAACCGACGGCTCGGTAAAGGGGAAGAATGACGGACGGAACTTAACCTTGGTATCCGCGCCGTAAATTTCGTGAGCAAACTGCTCTAACACGCCTTTTAAGTCGCACATAGTAATACCCTTGTCAACAACAAGTCCTTCTATCTGGTGAAAAACGGGGGAGTGAGTTGCGTCTACTTCATCGGCGCGGAATACACGGCCGGGGCATATTACGCGGATAGGCGGTTTGCGCGTTTCCATAGTTCTGACCTGCGCCGCAGATGTCTGTGTGCGAAGGAGTATGTTATCCGCAAGATAAAATGTGTCCTGCATATCGCGGGCAGGGTGGTCAGCGGGCACATTAAGGCACTCAAAATTATAGTGGTCGGTTTCAATCTCGGGTCCGTCTACAACATCAAAGCCCATCGACTGAAAAATATTTATCATATCGTTAAGCACGGTGTTAAGCGGATGAAGTTTGCCGACTTTATTTATTTTTGCAGGCATTGTAATATCAATGGTTTCCTGCTGTAATTTAAGTTCGTCAGCCTTTTGTTTCATCTCGGCAATCTTTTCACCTAAAGCCGACTCAACCTCTGCTTTAGCGGTATTTACAAGCTGACCCATAACGGGGCGCTCTTCGGCAGAAAGACTGCCCATCATTTTTAATACGGCGGTAAGCTCGCCCTTTTTACCAAGGTATTTTACCCTGATACTTTCACAGTCGGCGCTGTTTTCGGCTTTTGCTATTGCCTCAAGCGCCGCAGTCTTGATTTGTTCAAGTTGCTGTTTCATAATATATCTCCTTTAAAAAATGAAATATCCCTCCACCGCAAGCGGTCCCCCTCCCGTGAGTCTTGGGAGGCGTATAAGGAAATTTTAATTAAAATAAAAAGACTCCGTCCTGATTTACAGGACGAAGTCTGAATAAACACACTCCGCGGTGCCACCCGCATTTTCGCTCAAAGAGCAAACACTCTCCGCGGTCTGTAACGGAACCGCCGCCCGTTGCCGCCTACTGTAATTTTCAGCGACACTGCTCAAAAGGGAACTTCAAACCAACGCAAAATAGGCAAACTTACAGCCGAGATTCGCCCTCTCTTAAAATTGCCGAATGATTTTACTTTTCTTTATCATAGCATTTAAACTAAATTTACAATTATTGTAACACAAATTTAAAAAAATGCAAGTGTTTTATTTTGAAATTGCGTTTGCAAGGCTTGCAAGTTGTTCCATAGTAAGCGTTTCGCCGCGCACCGTTTCGGGAATACCCACCGAATCAAGCGCCTTACGTAAAACATCCTTTTGTATGCCCATTGTGTTGCAAAGGGTGTTAAGCAAAATTTTTCTGCGTTGCGCAAAACATGCCTTTACTATTCCGAAAAACATTTTTTCGTCCCTTACTTCTATAGGCGGATTTTTTCTGACCTGCAGTTTTATTACGGCTGAGTCAACATTATGCGACGGCAAAAACGATGTGCGCGGAACGCCGAACAAGGTATGCGCCTCGGCATAATAATTTACCGCCACGGTAACGGCGCCTGCCTCACGGCTACCGACTTTGGCGCAAAGGCGGTCCGCCGCCTCTTTTTGCACCATAACCGCTATTGTGTTTACGGGCAGACGGCTTTCAAGCAACATCATAATAACGGGCGATGTTATGTAATAAGGCAGGTTTGCGCAAATATTTACGGTTTTGCAGTCGCAAAACTCTTCGGCAAAAATGCTCTTTAAATCAATTTTAAGTATATCGCCCCATATAATCTTTACATTTTCTTTGCCGTCAAGGGTTTGTTCAAGAACGGGTTTAAGCCGTGTATCAAGCTCAACCGCAACCACCTTTTTGCACGAATCGGATAACTGCGTCGTAAGCACACCGGCGCCCGGTCCTATTTCAAGAACGCCCACATCTTCGCCCGAAACAGCTTCTGCCATACGCGGACAAACGGTATCGTCAATTAAAAAATTTTGACCCAACGATTTTTTAAAAGAAAAGCCTTCGCTTTCAAGAACGCTTTTTAAATCTTTTTTATTTGAAATTTTCATAACATTTCACCAACCGAATATATTATATATAACAATTATCTGCCTTTCAAGAAAATTTTAGATGACAAACCGATTTTTTTATGTTACAATGCTTAATATAAAAAAGTAATTGGAAGTGTATGTTAAAAATGGATAACAGATATTTAGACAAAGTAATCGCCGAAATGCAACTTTTTTTTGATGAAAACGGCTTTAAATCGGCAGACGGAGTTTATAAAAACGATAAAAAGGCAGTCGCTGTAGAGTATAGTGAAGAACGCCAGATGTATATTTTAAAAACCGCCGACATTGATGAAGAAGGCAATTTTGAATTAGCGGAATCGAGCAGTTGGCTTTTTGATGACAGCCAAAACGAAAAAGATGCTGAAGCCGTAGGTATTGATTTTACCGAAACGCTTAAATCACAGCTCGGTATAAAGCACACTCGCTCTGCCTCTTCTGCGGCGGCTGTAGACCTGCCTACAGTTTCAAAAGACGGCGCTTATAACATAACCGCTTTTACCAAAAAAATGCTTGATGTGTTCCCTGCACTTAAAGACGATTATAAAGAGCACATCGCAGTTTACGGAAACTTTTTATACCTTAATTTCTTTGGTGAAAAGTTAGTTCCGCAAATAAAGGCGGTGCTTACGGAAAATAATAAAAAAAGCGTTAAAAAACTTTTTGAT
>JAXJVR010000107.1:0-1569 GCA_036308405.1 Acutalibacteraceae bacterium | reverse complement strand
GTTGACCGTGTAGGCGGCGGTGACTCTTTCGGCGGCGGACTTATCTATTCGATACTTACAGGCAAGTCCACACAAGAAGCAATTGAGTTTGCTGTTGCGGCATCGGCTCTTAAACACTCTGTTGAAGGTGACTACAACCGTGTAAGTGTTGCCGAGGTTGAAAAACTTGCAGGCGGCGACGGTTCGGGCAGAGTTCAAAGATAAAAATAAACTTTGTAAAGTTAAAGCGGGCGTAAATCATTTGATTTACGCCCGCGCTGTTTATATGTAGCTCCGTTTATAATTTTTAAATTGCTTTTTATTCTTTTGCGTTGTTGAAATTTTCAGATTTTGAGCAATTATAGAGTGCAATATTAGATGCTATCTTATTGCTTTGAACTATACTTGCGAGAGAGCCTATGAGTAATGCTATTACACGAAAAGTTAAATATTCAAAAAAAGCTATCACAACTCCAATTAGCAAGCATATAAAAAATGCAGAGGGTTCATACCAATCATCAGCCATATAAATGCCTATTACTAAAGCTGCGAATGCAATGAGTATTGCAACGATAATTCCTATGTTATTAACTCTTTCAGACCATCTGCATAAGTTTGTCGTAAGCAAATCATTAGTTTTGCATTCTTCTATACTATTTGGTGTTTTGCGGTTTTCAATTTCAGTGAATATGTTGTTTTCGTTTTCCATTTTAAACATCTCCGTATATTAAAAAAGTGTGTGCAACCAAAAGTCACACACACCGAAAAATGTATGACTTTCAAATTGCTACCACACAAATTGAGTTTGCAGACCTGACTAAAAATAGTAAAGCATACAAAAACGGAGCATACATTTTTACCAAAATAAAAATGCACGCTTTACTGAAAAAATATCAGGTCAAATATTCAATTTGTGTGGTATGTTATCAGTATATCACTTTTAGTAATAATTGTAAAGAAAAACCTCGTTCTTAAATTTTTAAGAACGAGGTTTACTGTTGTTTTAAATAAAAACTTATTTAATAAGTGATTCGCCAGTCATTTCTTCGGGTTGAGGCAGATTTAAAATCTTAAGCATAGTCGGTGCTATGTCGGCGAGTCTGCCGCCGTCACGCAACTGACAGTCATAACCTACCACACAGAAGGGGACAGGGTTGGTAGTGTGCGGGGTAAAGGGGTTACCGTCTTCGCCGACCATACAATCGGCATTGCCGTGGTCGGCTGTAATAATTACTGCGCCGCCCATTTCGGTTGCAGCCTCTACAACTTTGCCGACACACTCGTCAACAGCCTCTACGGCTTTAACTGCCGCGTCAAACACACCGGTATGACCTACCATATCGCAGTTTGCAAAGTTAAGAATAACTGCGTCATATTTGCCTGAACGAATTTGTTCGCAAACAGCGTCACATACGGGGTATGCGCTCATTTCGGGCTGTAAATCAAATGTCGGAACATCGGGTGATTTAATAAGAATTCTGTCTTCGCCCATAAATGTTTTTTCCTCACCGCCGTTAAAGAAAAATGTTACATGTGCGTATTTTTGTGTTTCGGCAATACGAAGCTGTGTCATATCACGGCTTGCAAGAT
>JAXJVR010000106.1:0-5563 GCA_036308405.1 Acutalibacteraceae bacterium | reverse complement strand
TCATCAGCCGAAAGTTCATTATATTCAAGATAAACCTCTTCAAAAGTTTTTGTGCCGCCTTTAAGCGCGGTTTCATAAGATTCAAGCTGTGTTTTCTTTTCGGTTATTTCTTCTGAAGAAAGACTTGAAACATCAACGCTGATTATATTAGCAAGCAAATAATTGCTTGTAAGTTGCTCATTAAGCTTATCGGCGCTTATCTCTTTTTCGCCGTCTTTGCCGTAAATGTAATCAAAATACTCGTTTGAAAGATAGGTGTCCTGCATATATTGGTCAAATGTGGCTTCACCTACACCGTTTTCGGTCAAAAAATCGGAATAACCGTTGCTCCAAAGATAGTCGGCATTGCTCTTCGCAAGCTCGGCGGTTTCTTCATCCAATTCAACACCCGACTCTTTGCAAAGAGTTCTTAATGCGGCAAATCTTTTTAATGTGTCAAGCGCCTTTTCTTCAACCCACTCTACATAATCGGTGTCTTCAACCTTGTATTTATAATAGTCAATTTCATCCGGCAGGTCGCCGTCTTCCGAAAGGTCTTCTTCAACCTTAGAACGCGCTTCGGAATCAGCAAAAACAAGCGCACAAGCATAGTAACCCGATGTAAATTCTACATCGCCGATTTTTACCGCGATTTCACCTTTTTGGTGACAGCCTGCAAAGCAGGTAACCATCAGCGCAAGGCAAAGGACCAACGCCGATATTTTTTTTAAAGTATTCATCCGTTAAAATCTCCTTAAATTTAAAACTTTAGATAATTATATAACATTATTTTGAAAAAGTCTATACGAATTTGTAAACCTTTTTACAAAATCTTTGAAAGCCGTGAGACTACATCGCTGACTTTAAGACCGCCGTTAAGCCTTATTATATACGCGGGTTCACCCGAAGAAGACAATGTAAAGCTGTTTTTAAACTCATCCGCAAGTTTTGAGGCAATCTGCATATCAATTTTTACCGTGTGAAGCACGGCAGAGTTGGGTGTGCCGGTAATTTCGGTAATGCCAGCTTTTGAAGCGCGGCTTCTAAGCAACGAAATCTCGATAAGTCCCATAACAGCGCGCGGCGGTTCGCCGAAGCGGTCACACAACTCGTCTATAACATCGGCAGCGTCGCCGTCATCGCGAATATCGGCAATTCGGCGGTATATTCCAAGCCTTGACGGTAATGACTCGATATACTTTTCGGGAATATGTGCCGAAATGTTAAGGTCAACCGTGCAACTTAAATCTTCGTGAGATTCAATGCCCTTTTCTTCGTTTACGGCATCGGCAAGCATTTTAAGATACATATCATAACCAACAGCTTCCATATTGCCGTGTTGTTCGCCGCCCAATATGCTGCCGGCGCCGCGTATTTCAAGGTCGCGCATAGCAATTTTAAAGCCCGAACCGAACTCGGTAAACTGTCTTATGGCTTCAAGCCTTTTGGTTGCTACCTCGCTTAATTCTCTGCCGCGTCTAAAGCAAAAATAGGCGTAGGCTCGCCGCGGTGAGCGCCCGACCCTGCCGCGCAGTTGGTGCAGTTGCGAAAGTCCCATACGGTCAGCATCCTCAATTATAAGTGTATTCGCGTTAGGAACATCAACACCCGTTTCGATTATGGTTGTGCATACAAGCACATCAATTTCATGTTCAAGCAATTTTTGCCATATATCGCTAAGCTCGTCTTCGCTCATTTTGCCGTGAGCTATGCCTATGCGCGCTTCGGGTAAAAGCTGTTTTAATTTAGAGGCGCAACGAACAATGCTGTCAACACGGTTATGCAGATAATACACCTGACCGCCGCGGCGCAGTTCTTTGCTTATTGCATCGGCAAGAACGCCGTCATTTTGCTCTAAAACATAGGTTTGCACAGGGTGGCGGTCTGACGGCGCCTCATCTATAGAAGACATATCGCGCAGTCCCGACATAGCCATATTAAGCGTTCGCGGAATGGGTGTTGCCGAAAGGGTAAGTATATCCACAAAAGGATACAGCTCTTTAAGCCGTTCTTTTTGCGCTACGCCGAAGCGTTGCTCCTCATCAATAATTACAAGTCCTATATTTTTAAACTTAACATCTTTTGAAATAAGTCTGTGTGTGCCGACCACCATATCAACCCTGCCCGTTTTTAAACCGGCTATGGTTTTTTCCTGCTCGCGTTTGGGGACAAATCGGTTAAGCAGTTTTACCGTAAGCGGCATATCGCCGAAACGGCGGATAACCGTGTTGTAGTGTTGCATAGCAAGTATTGTTGTAGGCACAAGCAGAGCGCACTGCTTGCCCTCGCTAACGCACTTAAACGCGGCGCGAAGCGCAACCTCGGTCTTACCGAAGCCGACATCACCGCAAAGCAGCCGGTCCATAGGAACAGGTCTTTGCATATCGCGTTTTATTTCATCAATGCAACGAAGCTGGTCATCGGTTTCGTCATATTCAAAACGGCTTTCAAAACCGCGTTGCAGGTCGGTGTCTTCGCTGAAAGCGTAACCTTTTGTAGACATACGCTTTGCGTAAAGCGCCGTTAACTGTTTTGCCATATCACGCACGGCTTTTTTAACGCGTGTGCGCGTTTTTTGCCAATCAATGCCGCCGAGTTTGTTAAGTTTTATGTTGCTGTCTTCTGCGACGCCTATATATTTAGAAACCAAATCAAGTTGCGTTACCGGCACATAAAGTATATCACTGCCGGCGTATTTAATTTTTATATAATCTTTTGTTACGCCGCCGTTTGTTATACGGTTTATACCGTCAAAAATGCCTATGCCGTGCGAAACGTGCACAACATAATCACCGCGGTGCAGTTCTTCAAGCGAATTTATCTGCTTACCGTTTTTATGCTTTCTGTGAATTATTTTGCTTTCAGCCGCTATGTGTCTGTGAGTTATAACGCACAGCTTGCACATAGGTATTTCAAAACCGTTTGAAAGTCCGCCCGACAACACAAACACACCGCTTTGCGCAAGACTTTCGGGATTTTCAAGATATGTTGCGTTTATACCGCGGTCACATAGTTCATCGCAAAGCACCCTTGCGGTTTTGGATTCACCCGCCAAAATAACCGCAGTGCCTTTTATTTGCAACATATATGAAATATCTTCGCAAAGCACGCCTATATCACCGCCCCAGGGGGTAGAGCGTTTAAAATTAAACGATATTATTTCTTTAAGCGGCATTTCGTAAGATGCTCTCGGAAAATTTTCAAGATACAAAGCAGACGAAAACTTTGCATAAAGTTCGGCGCGGTTAAGGCGCAGTTTGGCAGATTTAGGACACATCTGACCGCTTTCAAGCAAGGCGGTTATGTCCTCTTTTTCTATTTCAAAAATACTTTTGAGTCTTTCGTTTATGTTACCCGATTCGCAAACAACCGTAACGGCGCCGTCAAGATAATCAAAAAGCGTGCCGGCTTTTTCATAAAGAAATGGTATATACAAATCGGGGGATACAGGTATGCCCGATTTTAAATTCTGTATGTCTTTTTCTAAAAAATCACGGGTTTTTTCTTGAAGTTTGGGCGTGTTTTTTAAATAATCTTCTAATTTTTGCGCAAGCTCGGCACTTTTTACCGGCAATTCGTTTGCAGGGAATATTTTTACACCGTCTATGTTTTCGCCGCGGCGCTGTGTTTCAACATCAAAAAACGCCATACTGTCAACCGTATCTCCCCAAAGCTCTGCTCTTACGGGGTTATCGTTGCCTATTGCAAAAATATCTATTATTCCGCCGCGCACCGCAAACTGACCTGCGCCCTCGCAAAGTTCACTCCTGACATAACCCATATCAACAAGTTTTGAGCAAAATTCGGTTATGTTTACTGTGTCGCCCATATTAAGTGACATTATATTTTGCCTTAAAATTTCGGGTGGAACGGTATACTGAACAACCGCATCAACAGGGGATACAAGCACATCAAAATCCCCATCAAAAATCTTTGATAGGGTGTCTATGCGTTTGTGCTCATATTCTTTTGAGTATCCCGACATACGCGTTGTGTTGTAATCGCGCGCGCAAAAAAGCAATGCGTTTGTGCCGAAAGACAGCAAATCGTTTTTAAGATTTAAAGCAGTCGGTTCGTCGGGTGTTACAACAAGCAACTTTTTACCGATATGCTTATTAAGCGCCGCCGATAAAAAAGCCTTATGCACACCCGAAAGTCCGCTTGCCGCAAGGGGTAAATCGCCTTTTTTAACGCAATCTGACATTCGCGCATAATCGTGTTCTTTTTTTAATATATCAATTAAACATCTCATATAAAATTATTTGCTGTATTTATTCATAGCGCTGTCAATGTTATTCGTTATGATTTCTTCTACAGCTTTTGCCGCGTTTTCGCAGGCAGTTTTAAAATCGGGTTGTTGTGGCTTCGGTATTTTGCCGAGCACCCAATCTTTCATATCATAATCGGGGTGCGGTTTTGCGCCGACACCTATTTTAATACGCATAATTTCTTCTGTGCCGAGGCATGTTATAATATTATTCATACCCTTTTGACCGCCTGCACTGCCTTTTCTGCGAATTCTGATTTTTCCGACATCAAGCGAAACATCATCATGCATAATTATAATTTTATCGGTAGGTATTTTATAAAAGGCAGATAATTTTTGAACGGCGTTGCCCGACAGATTCATAAAGGTCTGCGGTTTTGCAAGAATTACACGCTCGCCCGCAATTTCAAAATCACCGAAAAGCGCGTCAAACTTGTTTTTTGACCACCTCATATTAAATTTATCGGCTAAAATATCCGCCGCGCAAAAACCTGCGTTGTGCCTTGTGTTTTCATACTCTTTGCCGGGGTTACCGAGCCCTGCTATAAGGTAAGAAAACGAACCCGATTGTTTTTTAAAAAACATTTATATCACCGCAAATTATATTAACACAACAAAATAATTTATTCAAGAATATGATTGATAATTTTCAAAAAAGATAATATAATAGTTATAAATAATTAAATAAAGGAGTTTTTTGTATGCCGATAAAATCAAACAAATACGCGGGAACAAAGACCGAAAAAAATCTTATGGCTGCTTTCAGCGGAGAGTCGGAGGCGCGAAACAAATACACCTATTTTGCATCAAAAGCAAAAAAGGAAGGCTTTGAGCAAATTGCGGCAATCTTTCAAAAAACAGCCGATAATGAAAAAGAACACGCTAAAATGTGGTTTAAAGAATTAAACGGACTCGGTGACACAGCCGAAAATCTGCTTTCTGCGGCAGAGGGCGAAAACTATGAGTGGACCGATATGTATGCGGGCTTTGCAAAAACCGCCGAAGAAGAGGGCTTTAAAGAGTTAGCCGCAAAATTCAGAATGGTAGCCGAAATTGAAAAACACCACGAAGAGCGCTATCGTGCATTGCTCAAAAATGTTGAAACCGCCAAGGTTTTCGAAAAAAGCGAGGTAAAGGTGTGGGAATGCCGCAACTGCGGTCACATAGTTGTAGGCACCAAAGCGCCCGAAATATGCCCCGTTTGCGCACACCCCAAAGCATATTTTGAAATCAAAGCCGAAAATTATTAAAGCAACAAACACCAACAGAAAAGCCGTGCGGAAGTTCCGCACGGCTTTAAATTTATTCTTTGAGTTT
>JAXJVR010000105.1:0-10486 GCA_036308405.1 Acutalibacteraceae bacterium | reverse complement strand
GTATAGCAGACGCCGTAAGCAAATTTACAGGAGCCGGCAGACGCTTTGAGTTTATAGGCGAAGCGCGCGGTATTACCGTGGTGGACGACTATGCTCATCACCCAACCGAGATGTCAGCCACCCTTAACGCCGCAAAAACACTTGATTATAAAAAGGTTATTGTGGTTTTTCAGCCTTACACTTATTCGCGCGTGGCTTTGCTTAAAGACGGTATGATAAACGCGTTGTCGATTGCGGATAGGGTGTTTATGACTCCTATTGTAGCCGCCCGTGAAACAAACGTATACGGTGTAAAATCAGAAGATATTACCGATAATCTGCCTAATGCGTGTGTTGTTGCCGATTATGACGAATTGGCAGATAAAATGATAGCTTCTGCCGACAGCGGCGACTTAATAATCACTATGGGTGCCGGAGATATCTATAAGGTCGCACATATTATTTTGGAGAAATTAGGCAAATGACAGAAAAACTTTATGAAACCGACGCTTATATATCATGCTTTAAATCAAAAGTTTTAGACTGTATTCAAGCTGAAGGGCAGTTTAAGGTTATTCTTGACAAGACGGCATTTTTTCCCGAAGGCGGCGGACAGGCCGCCGACAGCGGCTTTTTAAACGACGCACGTGTTTTTGATGTCAGAATAGAAGACGGCATAATTTATCACTATGTTGATAAAGCTTTAAAAATCGGCGAAACGGCAGAAGGCAAAATAGATTTTGAGCGCCGTTTTGCTTTTATGCAAAATCATACGGGTGAACACATAGTATCCGGTGTGGCGCACAAGCTTTACGGCGTTAACAATGTCGGTTTTCATTTGGGCGAAGATTTTGTAACGCTTGATTTTGATAAAGAACTAACCCGTGAACAGCTTGACCGCATAGAATATATCGCCAATCAAAAAGTGTGGCAAAATTTGCAGGTAGTGGCTTATTACCCTAAAAAAGAAGAACTTAAAAACATTGATTATCGCAGTAAAAAAGAAATTGCGGGTGAAGTCAGACTTGTAGAAATAAAGGATACCGATATTTGCGCTTGCTGTGCGCCTCATTTAAGCAATACGGGTGAAATAGGTCTTATAAAACTGCTTGATGTTACCCGTATGCGCGGCGGAATTCGCATTGTTTTAAAATGCGGCGGTTATGCGCTTTGTGACTATAAAACTAAATTTAAAAACATATCGCGCATTGCGGCGGAACTTTCGGTTAAACAGGAAGATTCGGCTGACGCCGTAAAGAGTTTAGAGCAAAAATTCATCGACCAAAAACGGAAAAATTCCGAACTCAAAAAACAAATTGCGGAACTTACCGTTTTATCAATGGATAAGAACGAAAAATGCGTTTTTGTTAATGACTGCTCGGTTAAAGATTTGCAGTCGCTTGCTGATAAATTGTATAAACACAACCAAAAAATCGGCGCTGTTTTTTCGGGCGAAAACGAAAATTACAATTTTGCGATTTGCTCTGATGATGAAAAACTGCAACAAATTTTTAAAGATTTTAAAGAAAAATTTACCGTTCGCGGCGGTGGCAGAGACGGAATGGTGCAGGGCAGTGTAACCGCTTTACCGCAAGAAATAAAATTATTCTTTGAATTTTAAGTTTTTTATGTTATAATACTTTTTCGAGGTGTTTTAATGGATTGGACCGAAATTACGGCGACAGTGCCTACAGAAAAAACCGATGAGGCGGCGGCTATTGCAAATATGACCGTGCCTTACGGAATTTACATTGAAGATTATACTAATCTTGAGGCTGACGCCGAAGAGATTGCGCACATTGATTTAATTGATGAAGAACTTGTAAACAAAGACAGAACACATTCAATAATTCATATGTATATAGCAGAAAGCGACAACGCGCTCGAGGCTGTGTCCTATTTGCGTGAACGTTTTAATGCTTGTGGCATAGAAAATGAAATCAAATGTGTCACGGTTGACGATACCGATTGGAACGAAAATTGGAAAAAGTATTTCAAAGCTTTTGAAATAGGCAAAAAACTTGCAATTTGTCCAAGTTGGGAAACTTATGACAATACCCAAAACAGAACGGTTATAAGTCTTGACCCGGGTGCCGCTTTCGGCACAGGCAGTCACGCGACAACATCACTTTGTCTTGAAATACTTGAAAATAATGTTACGCCCGAAAAGACCGTGCTTGATATAGGCACGGGCAGCGGTATACTTGCAATAGCCGCCGATTTATTGGGCGCAAAGTCGGCAATAGGTGTTGACATAGATGCTCAATCGGTTAAAACCGCAAAGGCAAATGCCGAAATTAACGGTGTTTCGCAAAAGACTGAATTTATTGTCGGTGACCTTGCCGATAAAATAAGCGGTAAATATGACATAGTGTGCGCAAATATTGTCGCAGATGTTGTTATAAGACTTTTTGACAATGTGGCAGATTTTATGAAAGACGACGGAATACTTATAGTTTCGGGAATTATAGATATGCGTGCCGATGAAGTAGAGAAGTCTGCCGTATCTCACGGGTTTAAAATTGCCGAAAGCCTTACCCGTGAAGAATGGCACGCTTATGTGCTTAAAAAATAATTTTTGGAGGAAAATGAATGCTTGAATTTGAGCAGTTAAAATTGCGTCTTGTTGCAAACGAGCAGGAAATTCACGATTTGCGTGATGCAATAGGTTATGATAAACTAACCCGTGAAATCGAAGAACTCGAACAAAAGCAGGCGGCTCCGGGTTTTTGGGATGATATTGAAAATTCTCAAGCCATTGTTCAAAAGACCGGAAAGTTAAAAAACAAAGTTGAAGAATATGACAGCATATCGTCTTCTTACGAGGACCTTTTGGTGCTTATTGATATGGCGGACGAAGAGGGCGACGCTTCTATGGTGGATGAAATCACCGACTCGGTAGACGAGCTTGAAAGCAAGCTTTCTTCACTCAGGCTTCAAACCCTGCTTACCGGTGAATATGACAGCAACAATACTATTCTTACTTTTCATGCGGGTTCGGGCGGAACAGAGGCAATGGACTGGGTTTCAATGCTTGTCAGAATGTATACCCGTTGGAGCGAGCGACACGGTTTCAGTGTTAAGGTGCTTGATTTTCTTGACGGCGATGAGGCAGGACTTAAAAGCGCAACAATGCTTGTAGAGGGTGAAAACGCTTACGGTTATTTAAAAAGTGAATCGGGTGTTCATCGTCTTGTTCGTGTTTCACCGTTTGATGCTTCGGGCAGACGGCACACATCGTTTGCTTCTCTTGAGGTAATGCCCGAAATTGCAAATGATGCAGATATAGAAATTCGTGAAGAAGATATAAAAATGGATGTTTTTCGTTCTTCGGGTGCCGGCGGTCAGCACATTAACAAAACTTCGTCCGCTGTGCGACTGACACACATACCCACGGGAATAGTTGTAGCTTGCCAAAACGAGCGAAGCCAGTTCCAGAACCGTGAACAAGCTATGCGTATGCTAAAATCAAAATTGCTTGAAATTAAAGAGCGTGAGCATCTTGAAAAAATTGAAGACATAAAGGGTGTTCAAAAAGAAATAACTTGGGGTTCGCAAATCCGTTCTTATGTGTTTATGCCTTATACAATGGCAAAAGACCACAGAACAGGTTATGAGTCCGGCAACATAAACGCCGTTATGGACGGCGACCTTGACGGCTTTATAAACGCCTATTTAAAAGCCGCGTCAAAGGGCGAATTAAATAATAATTAAGGGTGACAAGATGAAAAAAATTATATCGATTTTATTGACAGCAGTTATACTTACCGTATTTCTTACAGGTTGCGGAGACAGTCGTTTGCTTTACAAAAATGTAAATCTTGAAGATTATATAACAGTAGGTGAATACAAGGGAATTGAGGTTGATACCTCTTCCGATAAATATGCCAAATACTATTCGGATATTTTTGAAACCGATATAAGTGATAGTGAGCTTTATAACGAGGTAAGCGAAGGAGCCGTTGAAGACGGTGATATTGTAAACCTTGACTACGAGGGTAAACTTGACGGTGTTGCGTTTGACGGCGGAACAGCGCAGGGTTATGACCTTGAAATAGGTTCGGGCACATTTATAGACGGATTTGAAGACGGACTTATAGGTGCGGCTATAGGCGAAACAAGGGATGTTAAGGCAACTTTCCCCAATTCTTACCAAAATAATCCCGACCTTGCCGGAAAAACAGCGGTATTCACTTGTAAAATAAACAGTATTAAAAAGCCTATGACCGAAGAAGAGGCTTACAAAAAAATGAAGTTTGATACCGCAAAAGATTATATCGACAACATAAAAGAACGCGCTGTTAAGCAATATTTGCTTGATGTCGTTTGCAACAGCGCAAAGGTAGCCGATTATCCCGAAAAAGACAGTGAAAAATTAACCGAAGCAATATATGAATTTTATGTAGATGCATATAAAACTCAATATAATCAGGATTTAGAGTCTTTATTGGTTCAAAACGGTTCAAGTGTTGAACAGTATAAATCAAATATATCAAGCCAGATGGTTCCGTCTATGATGAATGTCAATATGGTAATGTATTATATTTTAGACGCCGAAGAGCTTGAAATTTACGAAAGCACTTTAAGCAGTCAGGAAATCGACCAACCCATAATTGCCGAAAGTTATGCCGTGCAGGATATTGTAACGGAATATCTTTATGACAACGCAAAAATAAAATGATAAAGATTTATTCTGCACTTATTACAGATTTTACTCAAGCAGACTATACAAATGCGTATAGTCTGCTTGAAAACGCTTTAAAAGAAAAAATAGATGCAAAAAAAAGCGAAAAAGATAAAATGCGTTCGCTTGCAGGAATTATTTTGCTTTATAAAGGCGCGTTTGAACTATATAAAAAAACTGATTTTAAAATAAAGTTTAACAAAAACGGCAAACCGCTTTGCGATTTTTGCTTTTTTAATATTTCGCATAGCCAAAACCGTGTTGTGTGTGTGTTAAGCGACGAGCCGGTGGGAATGGATATACAAAAAATAAAGCCGATAAAGCGCCGAGAAAAATATAAATTTTTCACTGATAAAGAAAATGATTATGTAAATTCGGGAAATGAAAAAAATTCGCTTTGTGAAAGGTTTACCGAAATATTTACAAAAAAAGAGTCGGCTTTAAAAATGTTAGGCCTTTCGCTTGCGGACAGCAAAAATATTGATACTTTTTCAAATCGGTTTAAATTTATGCAACAAAAAGACGGCGAATTTATAACCACCGTTTGTTTGCAAAATAATACAAATTTGTAAACTTAATATTAAAGTGTAAAATTGCTGAATATATCACTTGCAAAATGTTGCATTTTCGTGTAAAATGTATATGTATGTAATAAAAATTTAAAATAGGAAGTGTAAAGTATATGCCAAATCGTTTGTTCCACACAGTAATTCACCAAATGAAAGATGCAGTCGACAAAACTTTCGGCGTAATGGATGCTAATAATACCATAGTCGCTTGCAGTGAACTCGGCAGAGTCGGTGAACAGCTTGATGTTTCGATTAT
The DNA here is from genome assembly GCA_036308405.1 of Acutalibacteraceae bacterium. Classification (GTDB taxonomy): domain Bacteria; phylum Bacillota; class Clostridia; order Oscillospirales; family Acutalibacteraceae; genus UBA737. The sequence goes on along the minus strand of JAXJVR010000105.1, from coordinate 4,998 downwards.
TCCTATAGCTGAAGGTTATACCGACGGCGGTTACACATTTAAACCCATTATTTCATCTCAAGGTGCAGATTATACGGTATTTGTTGAAGGAACAGATATTATCTGCGGTAAATATGCGTCTATCATTGCCGTTTCTTTGGCAAATATTAAAAATTATTATGATGAAAAGTATGACCGCAGTAATTTTATCAAAGATATTATTCTTGATAATATTTTGCCGGGTGATATTTATATTAAAGCGCGTGAACTTTATTTTGACAGCGATGTTGCGCGCACGGTAATAATTATCCGCAACCTTGACGGAGGTGATGTTTCGGTTTATGAGGTATTGCAAAATCTGTTCCCCGAAAAGAATAAAGATTTTGTTATAAACATAAATGAAACCGATATTGCGCTCGTTAAAGAAACCAAACCCGATATTGACCGAAAGGCTATTGAAAATTTGGCTTCTTCTATTGCGGACACCCTTTCGGGCGAGTTTTATGTTCATACGGTTATAGGCATAGGCACAACCGTAAACAATCTTAAGAGCCTTGCAAGGTCGTTTAAAGAGGCGCAGACTGCGCTTGAAGTCGGCAAGGTGTTCGATACCGAAAAAACAATTATTTCTTATGATAATTTAGGTATTGCGCGACTGATTTATCAGTTACCTACCACTCTTTGCGAAACATTCCTTAAAGAAGTTTTTAAACGCGGTTCTATCGAAAGTCTTGACCAGGAAACATTGTTTACAATTCAAAAATTCTTTGAAAACAACCTAAATGTTTCAGAAACTTCAAGAAAACTGTTTGTTCACCGTAACACTTTGGTTTACCGTCTTGAAAAAATTAAAAAGATAACCGGTCTTGACCTGCGCGAATTTGACCACGCGATTGTATTTAAGATTGCCTTAATGGTTAATAAATATCTTAAAAGCAATCCCATAAAATACTAATTGAAAGTGTGAAAATTTTAATGTCGGAAGAAATACTTGAGCAGAATACGAATTCTGATTCTTTGGGCGAACCTATAATAGAATTCAGAGGTGTGTCAAAAACATACCAAACGGGAACTCACGCCCTTGAAGATGTCAATATACAGATAAATAAAGGCGAATTCGTGTTTGTTGTGGGTTCTTCGGGTGCGGGCAAAAGCACCTTTATGAAACTTATAATCCGTGAAGAAAAGGCCAATACAGGCATTATAAAAGTTAACGGATTCAATCTTACAAAGATGCCTCGCAAGCAAGTCCCGATGCTTCGACGCACAATGGGTATAGTTTTTCAGGATTTCAGACTTATACCTACTATGAATGTGTTTGATAATGTTGCGTTTGCTATGCATGTTGTCGGCAAGTCGGGCAGAGAGGTGCGCCGTGAGGTAACAAATGCTTTAAGCAAGGTAGGCCTCGGTGATAAGGCGCGTTCAATGCCTATGCAACTGTCGGGCGGCGAACAACAGCGTGTCGGTCTTGCGCGTGCGCTTGTAAATAATCCCGATTTAATAATTGCGGACGAGCCTACCGGTAATGTAGACCCCAATATGTCTTATGAAATAGTGTCTTTGCTTACCGAAATAAACAAAAGAGGCACTACAATTTTGATGGTTACACATGACCACAATTTAGTGCGAGATTTTAAGCACCGCGTAATTATGCTTGACAGCGGCAGAATTGTCGGCGACCAAGCGGCAGGAGGTGCAGAGCAATGAAACTCGGTAGTATAAAATACCTCACCAAAGAGGGTTTTAAGGGTGCTTGGGCAAATCGTCTTATGTCGCTTGCTTCGGTGGGCGTGCTTGTGGCTTGTATGGTCATAATAGGACTTGCTATTCTTATTTCGGAAAATGTCAATGTTGCAATAGGCAACCTTGAACAGCAAAATGTGGTTCAGGTTTATCTTAAAGATTATGCTTGGGCATATCTTTACGGCGAAAAACCCGAAACCGAAGAAGAAAAAGATGCCAACGGCATAGCAGACTCTTATTATCTTATACATAACGAAGAAGAGGCACTTGCCGTTCGCGATAAAATTCTTAAAATGGACAATGTAGCCGATGCAAAGTATGTTTCGCCCGAAGAGGGTCTTGCGCAGATGACCGCCGATATGGATGAAGGAGATAAGGAGTATTTTTCTTTTCTTGAAGAGGGTGATGAAAACCCAATATCCGCCGCTATTGATGTCACTATGAAAGATATGACCAAATATGACGAAACGGTAGAGGAACTTAAGTCCATAGATGAAGTTTTTAATGTTCAGACTTATGACGGACTTGCTGAAAAGATAAATGTCATAAAACAGGGTATTTATGTTGCGGGATTCTGGATTATTGCAATTCTTATTATCATTTCGCTTGTAATTGTTTCAAACACAATAAGGGTTACAATGTATAACCGAAAGCTTGAAATAAGTATTATGAAGGCGGTAGGCGCTACCGATGCCTTTGTCAGAATACCTTTTGTTATAGAAGGTATGGTTATCGGCTTAATTTCGGCGCTTATATCGGAAGGCGCGGTTTATTTCTGTTACCGTGTCGCCACCGAAAAAATATCCGCAATGTTAGGTTCTGTGGTTCCGTTCGGTGATGTCGCACTTTATATGTTGCTTGTGTTTGTATGTATAGGCGTGTTTGCCGGCGCTATAGGCAGTGCGTTTATGATAGGCAAATACTTAAAGCATGAAGGCAGCGAGTTTGCCGCTATATAATTTTGGAGGATAGTTTATGAAAACGGTTTTAAAGCGTGTAATAACGGTTGTTTTGTGCTTTGCTATGGTTATTACAACGTCTCTTTATGCTGCGGCTGCTTCCGAAAGTCAATTAAGAAATGATATAGCCGCTCTGCAACAAGAGGCAAAAGAAATTCAGTCTGAAATCAACCGCCTTAAGTCCGAAAAGCAGGACCAGGAGGCAGTGCTTGGTGCAATTCGCAAAAAAATTGCCAATACACAGGCACAGATTGACCGCTGTAATCAGGAAATCGCTTCTATTAACTCAAAAATTTCTGCAAATAAGGCAGAAATCGAGTCAAAACAAAGTGAAATCGCGGACGATATTTTTGAATACAAAAAGCGCTTAAGCGCTATGTATATGACAGGCTCAGGCAACAATATTCAAATTTTGTTGGGAGCTGAAGATTTTTCGGATTTTTTGCGTCTTTCGCAGTTTACATCTTCAATGTCTGTAAGAGATAAAAAACTTATCGAAGGTTTAAAATCTGAAATTGAGGTATTAAATCAAAAGAACGCAGAAAATGAAGAACTGTTAAACAGCCAGGTGTCTATTAAGAGCACCATTTCGGCACAGCAGGCAGAACTTGAAGCGCAAGAGAACGATGCCGCGGCAATTTACAACAGCATCGCAAGTGAGCAGGCTGCCAATCAAGATGATTTGGACGATGTTAACGCCGAGGTTAAAAAACTTCAAAAGCAGTTGGAAGATGCAATCGCTTCAAGCTCAAAAGGTTATTCTTCGTTTGTAAACCCCAACACCGGTTTGCAATGGCCTGTGAGCGGTTTCTTAGGTATAAGCGCAGGATTTAAGAGCAATGACGCTGTGCATAAGGGAAAACATAACGGTATTGATATTGCAGGCGGCGGAATAGCAGGTCAGCCGATACGCGCTATTGCCGACGGTTATGTAACCCTTGTAAGTAACAGCTGCACACATAACTACAAAAAATCGGGCAACTGTTGCGGTAACGGTTACGGTAACTATGCTACCATTAACCACGGCTCGCTTAACATAAACGGCTCTACTGCAAACTATGTTGCATATTACGCTCACGCACAAAGAATTATTGTATCTACCGGTCAGTATGTAAAGCAGGGTGATATAATCGGTTATGTAGGCACTACGGGTTGGTCAACCGGTTATCATTTGCATTTGGGTATACTTAAAAACGGTTCTTGGATAAACCCGTATCCGCTGTTCTTCTAAAATGAAAAGAACTGTTGCGCGCCGCGCGGTGATATTTGTTCTGCTTTTTTGTTGGATGGCGCTTATCTTTTACTTTTCGGCTCAACCGGCAGACGAGTCATCAGAGTTAAGCGGCGGTTTTGTAACGGCAATTATAAAGGCGGTTTATCCGACATTTGATGCTTTAAGCCAACAGCAACAAGCGCATATAACCGATATTTTGTCTTTTATAGTCAGAAAAACTGCACATTTTTCGGAATATTTTGTTTTGGGTGTTCTGTCTTTTTGGGCGGTTGACACTTTAAAAGAACGCAAAGAATTTGTTAAGGAATTAACGGCTTTTGTGTTTTGTGTTATATATTCCGCAAGTGACGAGTTTCATCAATATTTTGTTCCCGGCAGGGCATGCCGGTTTGTTGATGTGCTTATAGATTTATCGGGCAGTTTAACGGCAATAATACTGTTAGCGTTTATTTTGTATAAAATTCGTAATACGCGTGATAAGTCAGGTGGAAAAATGCGTAAAAAAGATTTGATTCAACAAAATTTAAGTTTGTTTGATAATCTGCAAAAAACTAAAATTGAATTAAACGAACTAAAAAAGCAACTTAAGGTTTATGCCGCTGAAATTGAGAATTTAAAGGCAGAAAACACCCAAAAATCAGCAACCGAAACGGTTGTTACAGAGCCAATGCGCCGACTTGAAGAAAAGGTTATATCAGCCGCTTCGCTTAAACCCGATGTTGAATACGGCGCAAAGGTGATAGGTGAAATAGTCGTATCTGCCGCCGATTACAGTAACAAGCTTACCGCAAACGGCGACAATACGCACAAAGAACTTGTTAATTTAATTCTGGGTAAGACCGAGGTCGCCAAGGCTGAAATATTATCGATTACCGAAACTCAAGACTCTTTTGAGAATAAATGCAGTAAGATTGACAACATTGCGTCTGACACAAAAGAATATTTTGAAAGTGTTTTAGCGCAAATAATTTGAATTTTCTAAACTGACCGTAGTTTACGGTCAGTTTTTTGCTTGAATTTATATTTGCAGATGCTTTTTTATAAATATTTTAAATTGAAAAAGGTTATAAATTATGGTAT
>JAXJVR010000104.1:0-6512 GCA_036308405.1 Acutalibacteraceae bacterium | reverse complement strand
TTGCCATTTCGCACCTCCAAAGTTCTCGTTTTTTCATACAGGAGTTCCCGTTTTTGCCCGTTGTTTGCGACAATACTTGAAAACCCCTGTGTTTGCTTGATTTTGCAGTTCCCCTTTTTTATAAAAAGGGAATTCTACTGCTATTCGTGCCCTTTGTCGTAGATTGCTTCGCAAATCAGGCGACAGGCAATTTTGAAACCGACCAAGAATGAAGAATATTCTAAATGGCAGGACATAGTGCCACACTTGTCCACATAGGCATTCAAAAGGTCTTTCTGATTATCGGTCATTGTTTCTTCAAGTGCTTCTCTTGCGACCCCTGCTTCGTGCAGGGAAGTGTTGTATTCGTCGCTGCGGTGCATAGGTCTGTCAAAGAGATTAAGGTTGCCGTAAAACAGGTCTTTAATTGTTTGGTCAGTCATAAGGTCACCTCTTTCCGAGTTCGCTCTCGTCCACACCGTAAACACGATATACGGTCTTGGGGGCAATTTCTTCTTTCTCAATAACAATGTGGTCAACCCCGACAGGGAGGATAATGTCCACAGTGCCACCGAAATGCGATGGCATAACTAAACCACCGTCTTGCTGCATCTCATACTGTAAAACTAAAATCTTCATAAACATTCTCCTTTCTGATGTTATGTAAGTGGTGCCGCTGGCTCGGCACCTGCATCAACAAAGATAATGAAGGAGGATTGGAGGAGGAATGAAAAAATTAACACACAACTTGCCCTAATTGCCAGAGAGCATTGAAAGGTAGAAAGGTCAAAAATGAAAAAAGACCTACACACAAAACTCCCGTCAGAGTTTGTATGTAAGTCTAAAAATCAATATGTTATGTGCTATTCAGTTGTTATACTAATGATAACATATTTTACCTTTAAAGCCAAGAGGTTTTTGACATTTTCCTACATAAACCGACAATTTTTTTATAACCCAAAGTGATAGGTAAGAACTTCTTTTCGTTCCTCCCACCCGACCTTTTATATAACTCTTAAAAAGAGAAATGATTATATGTAAGTGATATGAGACCCCATATAAAAACCTTGATTTTTAAGGGGTGTTGTGGTATCATAAGGTAAAGTTAATCGGTGGTTATTGTTTTGGAGCGAAAAAAGTAATTTTTACCCAAGAATTACCCACATTACCCACAGATTACCCAAGACATCCGAGAAGATATGAGATTTTATGACACGATATGAGAGGTTATGAGAAACCTATAAAATTCACTGTTTTTTCGGTATCTTATGAGACTTTATGAGAGGATATGAGAAGTTATGCCAAACTCCTTATCTATCCCCACTATGAAGCCGTTAGATTCTGACAAAAAATCTGTTAAAGCTGACGCGCCCGCAAAGGAAGAAACCATTAAAACCGAACCTATAGCCGAAGAAAAAATAGATTTTTCAAATGTAAAAATTGAGCCTTTGTTTGAAGATGAAGTTGAGTTTGACACATTCTCAAAGTCTGACTTCAGAGCAGTTAAGGTTAAAGAGTGCGAAGCCGTTGCCAAGAGCAAAAAATTACTTAAGTTTGTTTTAGATGACGGCACCGGAACCGATAGGGTTATTTTAAGCGGTATTCACGAGTATTACGAGCCGGAAGAACTTGTCGGCAAGACTTGTATCGCTATTACAAACCTTCCGCCCAGAAAAATGATGGGTATTGATTCCTGCGGTATGCTTATCAGCGCCGTTCACGAAGAAAACGGCGAAGAAAGACTTCATCTGCTTATGGTTGATGACCATATCCCCGCAGGCGCGAAATTATACTGATATAATTTTAAAACTTAATACTTAAAAATACCGCTTGCACAATTGTGTGCAAGCGGTATTTGGCTTATTATAAACCTCTACAAAAGTAATTTTAACCAATCATCCAAAAACTGCATCTGTTCTTCTGTATGAAACCAATGTTCTCCGTTTTTCATAACAGTAAGGGTAGCACCTGTTTGCTTTGCAAATGCAGATATTGTTTCAAATGATGTAAGATTATCATTTTCACCATACAGAATATGTGTGGGAACTGCCCATTTAACAGGGTGTTCTTTTACATAGCAAAGATATTCCCAAGAAAGCGTTTCTCCGAAAGCTGTTTCTATTTCTTTTTGCTCTTGAAGTTCGGGCAAGGTAACATTTGCCCACAACATCATATCAGAAATCAGTTTTTCCATATTTACAATCGGTGAAATGAAATATGCCTTTTCTATTGTTCGGTTAGACAAGGCAGCTATAGTAAAATATGCCCCTATACTGTTAGCAACAACCGAAACCGTTTCATATTTTTGAAATACAGCATCAAAATAGGCGGAAAATTCCGTTTTGGCTTCCCACGGTGATTGCGCCAAATAATAAAACCCGAGAACATCGTAATTTTCAAATAACGGCTTGTAGTGTTCCGCTTCTTGCGGACTTCCGCCCTTTCCGTGTATATATACTAATGCCTTTTTCATTTACTTTTGAGTCCAATCTTTTTTGTTTATTTTTTCATTATATATCATAAGTATAAAAAGTTCCACCCGCATATACTTGAAAAATGCGATACTTTGATTTTTAAGAATTTTTCTCACATTTTAAAAGTAATATAACTTTTGAATATAACCGATAACTAAAATTTGTTGATTTTAAGAAACCTTTAAAATCATTTTTATATGAGGTATACCGTCCTCTAAAAATTCTTCTGAAATTTGTTTAAAGCCCTGCTTTTCATACAAGCCTTTAGCATAGGTTTGAGCCTCTAAATAAATTTCTTTTGCGCCGAAAATCTCTGTTGCCTGCTTAATACCTTCGGTTAATACTTTACTACCGAGACCGCAACGCCGTTTTACAGCAATTACTCTGCCTATGGACACATATTCTCTTTCTTGGCTTTTATCCATAACCCTAAGGTATGCCTGTATTCCGTCTTCATCTTTTAAATAAATATGAAGTGCCGATTTATCCAAATCGTCCAATTCCATATAAGGACAATTCTGTTCTACAACAAAGACCGAAACACGCAATTTTAAAATATCATACAACTCGTCCGGAGTAAGTTCATTAAACCTCTTAACACATAACTTCATATTCAAATATTTTTCCTTTACTTTTCTTAATTAAGTTAATTATATAGTTACAAACTACCGTTATCAAGAAAAACTTTTTATCATTTTTTAAGCGTTAACAAAATTCCAACAACAGCAACTATTAAAAAAATCGGCGCAATTCTTATAAAAATCCATTCAAACGCATGAAAAGCCACGCCTACAACGGCGGTTTCGGGGTCGCTGTAATCCCAGTTTAAGTAAGGACTTTTTAATACAAACAACCCGACAAAAACAGCTAAAATCACCGCAACCGACAAGATAAGCAAACAAAGAACCGTTCTTTTTCTTACCTTTTTTCTTTGCGCAAGTTGCAGATTTATAACCTCTAATTTTTGCGAAATTGCCTTTAAGTCATCTGTGCTTTGTTCGGCAACTGTTTCACCAAGCAGAACGCTTACGGGTGTTTCAAGCGCTTCGGATAAAGAAAGCAACATATCCGAATCGGGAACCGACAGACCCTTCTCCCATTTAGATACGGTTTGCCTGACAACATTTAACTTTACGGCAAGCTCTTCTTGAGATAAACCTTTTGATTTTCTGATTGTTTTAACGTTTTCGTTTAACATAACTTTACCCTCTTTCTTTGGTATGGGGTTATATTATCAAAAGTATTCCGCCACTGCAAGCAACGCAAATTAACATTATGGTTTTTATTATACATTACCGCTTTAAATTTTTCAATTAAAAGGCATTATTATAAAACAAAGATTTTTAAAGTCGATATATCAAAATATATTTATATTACGCTGTTTTAAGTTAAAAACTTTTCATCTTTAAGGTGTTGACAAATTTTCAAGTTAATGATATAATATCCCTCAACAATATTAAACACTATGAAGTGGAACAGTAGACAATACAGTGCTCTTAACAGAGAGGTGTCGGTTGGTGCAAGACATCGGGTGCATTTGTCGAAGCTCGCCATGGAGTGGCTGCTATAAAATCGGGTTTTACCGAGAGTAAATGCAGACGGTAACTCCCGTAACAGAGTTAAGGTGTGTCAGCACCCGAGGTGCGTCCTTACAAAAAGACTTTAAGGGCGAAAAAGAGTGGTACCGCGGAAGATTGAATTTTTTTGTAAGTTTTTACTTTCGTCTCTTTAAGTTATCGTAGTCATAACAAAGGGGCGAAAGTTTTTTTATTATCAACGGTTAATCAAAATTTTGTCAGCCGTTTGTATATGGAGGATTTGTATGCAAAAAGAAAAAATGACAGGCGCAAGAATTATCATTGAAACACTTATTGATCAAGGCGTCACCGATGTGTTCGGTTATCCGGGCGGTCAAGTGCTTAATATATATGATGAACTTTATAAAGCAAGTGACCGCATAAATCATGTTCTTACCGCACATGAGCAGGGCGCTTCGCACGCGGCGGACGGTTATTCACGAGTTACAGGTAAAGTGGGCGTTGTTATTGCAACATCAGGTCCCGGAGCTACAAATTTGGTAACCGGTATTGCCACGGCTATGCTTGACTCTATACCTATGGTCGCAATTACCGGCAATGTGCCGACTTCGCTTATAGGCAGAGACAGTTTTCAGGAAATAAATATTACCGGCGTTACACTGCCGATTACCAAACACAACTATTTTGTAAGCAATGTAAACGAACTTGCAGATACTATCCGTGAAGCTTTTCAAATTGCAAAATCGGGCAGACCGGGTCCTGTGCTTATAGACATACCGAAAGATGTTCAAACTGCCGAGTGTGATTTTGAACCCTCGGGTATAGTTGAACCCTATCCGCAGGCAGAAGCAAGTGACGAAGACATTGACCGCGCCGTAGAACTTATAAATCAGGCAAAGCGCCCTTACATATACATCGGCGGCGGCGCCGCAGGCAGAGGTATGTCGGATGAAATTAAAGCTCTTGCCGAAAAAATCGACGGTTACATAGGTTGTAGTTTTATGGGACTTTCGGCATTGCCCAATTCTTACGAGCGCTTTTTGGGTATGCAGGGTATGCACGGCAAATTTGCATCTTCGCTTGCAAACAAAGACGCCGATTTAATCATAGGCGTGGGTGTTCGCTTCAGTGACCGCGCAACCGGTAACACGGCAAAGTTTGCTAAAAATGCCAAAATAATTCAACTTGATACCGACCTTTCCGAAATTAACAAAAATGTTAAGGTTGATGTCGGTCTTATAGGTAACATTGTTTCATCTTTTAAGAAAATTTTAGAGCGTTGCGAAAAGCAAACTCACCCTGAATGGCACGAAGTGGTTGAGCGTCATAAGCAAAAACAGGCAAATATTGAGGCGCGCGCCGAAGCCGCGTCTAAAACCAATATGACGCCTAAAAATATTTTTGACATCATAAATGAAATCAAAGACGAAAACACCGTTATTGCTACCGATGTCGGTCAACATCAAATGTGGGCGGCTCAATACGTTGATTTTGAAAAGCCGCGCAGATTTGCTTCAAGCGGCGGTCTTGGAACAATGGGTTACGGTTTGGGTGCCGCAATAGGCGCGCAAATTGCAAGCGGTGACAAAACCGTGCTTATAACCGGTGACGGCAGTTTCGGTATGAACCTTAACGAGCTTGCAACGGCAGTTACATATAACACCCCCGTAATCATCGTTATAATGAACAACGGTGTTTTGGGTATGGTTAGACAGTGGCAAACCCTTTTTTACGGTAAGCGTTACTCTAACACAACGCTCGGCAGAAAAACCGACTTTGTAAAGCTTGGCGACGCATTCGGTCTTAAAACCGAAAGAGTTTCTACTTTGGGCGAATTCAGAGATGCGTTTACAAGGGCAATGTCGCATAACGGACCGTATATTATTGACACCCTTATAGATATGGATGAATTTGTTCTTCCGATGCTTCCGCCGGGTGGCTCTATTGACGATATAATAACCAGCAAAGAGGAGGCAGAATAATGCGAAGTGTAATTGCAGTATATGTAGAAAACAAATACGGCGTTTTGGCGCGTGTATCAGGTATGTTTATGCGCCGCGGATTTAACATTGATTCACTTACCGTAGGCGAAACCGATGACCCGAACTATTCGCGAATTACGGTTACGCTCAACGGTGACGATTACGCGCGTGAACAGCTTGTTCATCAACTTTATAAACTGCACAATGTTAAGCGTGTTAAACTGCTTGACAGCGAAAATTCGGTTGAACGTGAGCTTATGCTTATAAAGGTTAAAAACACACCCGAAAATCGCAGTGAAGTAATTGCAGCTACCGAAATTTACCGTGCAAAAGTTATTGACTACACTACCGATTCAATGTGTGTAGAAGTAACCGGCGAACCCTCAAAAATCAGAGCGTTTATTGAAGTTATGAAACCTTTGGGCATTATTGAAATGTGCCGCACCGGCGTTGTATCTTTGGAACGCGGAAGTAATATTCTTGAAAAATAAAAATTTTTTATTTAATAAATTCTTTTAAAGGAGATATATATTATGCAA
>JAXJVR010000103.1:0-1881 GCA_036308405.1 Acutalibacteraceae bacterium | reverse complement strand
TAATATGTCATTGCGAGCCGTTACACCTCATCCACCGCAAATGCGGTCCCCCTTCTCCTCAAGGCGAAGGCTTGGGCAAAGCAATCTCGTTTTGCGGTGGGAGCCGAGCCCCCACCCTACTGTGATGAAACATTAAAGTTTGCTGTGTGCCCTTTAAAATTACAAAATATCATTTTTAAATATGTTATACATAATCTGCGCGACTTCACAACGCTGTGCGTTACCCTGCGGGTCGATAGCATCGTGGTTTTCACCCTTGCCGGTAATTACACCTTTTTCGGTTGCCCAAAGCACGCCTTCGTTCAAGGTTACATTATTATAATCGTTGAATTTTTCAGTCGCATTTGTCGCCGCGTCTGCCGAAACGGTTACATCTTTACCCAATACATTTTTAGCGTATCTGTAAAGCATTGTTACAAGCTGTTCGCGGGTTATTGAATCACCTACGCCGAACATTCCGTTATGGGTATAACCGGTGATGATGCCCTTATCAACGCCCCACTTAACCGCTGCCGCATAATAGCCGTTGTTATCTACATCGGGGAATATGTTTTGTGCGTTTGCATAAGCCGACAAATCAGCGCCTGCGTAACGCGCAAGCATAACCGTAAAATCTTGTCTTTGAATACTATCCGATGTGCCGAACAGACCGTTTGACTGGTAGCCCGTCATTATTCCCGTGCTTACTGCGTAGGTTACAGCGTCGTTATACCAACCGTCTGCCGTTGTGTCGGGGAAGATTTTATCAAACTTCAATGATATATTCCATTTAACAAATTCATAATCTTCCTTGTCGGCTGTATCACTTAATTTAACGGTGTATAACTCACCCTTAACAAGCGGAAATCCACCGTGTGTTTCGTTATACATGACTTCATTTTCGTTTTTGTCAACTATTGTTATGGTGTCAGTTGTAAAACCGTCAATATCTTCAATAGGTAATATTGTATATATGCCTGTTTTTTCTACACTGATTTTCCATTTGAATACGCGAACTGCGCCGCATACATTACAATCTGTATCGTTTTCATCGTCATAGACATGATTGCATACAAATTTGATAACGCCGACTTCATCTGTAGCGGTTTCGTTGTAGGGTTGATTATAACCGTCGGCAAGTTTCATTGATTTAACATTAACTTTATATTTTTTGCCTTTTGCAAAGTTTCCGCTGTAAGTAAGCTTTAAAACAAGTTCGGTAACAAAGTTGCTTGCGCCTATGGCATCGGTTGACTGCTCAACAATGCAAATGTTAGTTTCTTTATCTAAATCAACACTGACGGCATCCTCACTAACCGCACCGTTCTGAGCTGTTATGCTTGCAACCTCAATACCCGTAAGTGTAAGCGCTATATCTTGCGAAAAAGTAAATTCAGCCGCAAGAAAACCGTCAGCCAAAGCAGAGGGTGCCTTAACGGTAAGGTTAATGGTAGCAGTTTGTCCGTTGTCTAAAACTTTTCCGTCCGACCAAGCGTAGCAAGGCATAGCGGCATTTGCTGTTATAAGGCAACTAAAAAGCGTTGTTGCGCAAATAGCAAATATCAAAATGACAGACAGCATTTTACTAAAGCGTTTTTTTGTCATACCTGATAATTCTCCTTAAAATTTTTATATGCATACAATCAACAATTTTACTATTTCATAATATCATCAAATTGAAGCATTTGTCAATAATTATTTCACCAAATATGTTAATATTGCACAAAACAAACGGCAGGCAGCGCCTGCCGTTTAAATATTCATATTTTATGTGGTTTTAATGATTGTATCGGGCGAGGCTCTGCTGCGCCCGTTTGGTTTGATTAAATGTTCCGTTTTTTCGGTGGGAGCCGAGCCCCCACCCTACTTTGATAAAACTTTATGGTTTGGTTGTAGGGCGCG
>JAXJVR010000102.1:0-3687 GCA_036308405.1 Acutalibacteraceae bacterium | reverse complement strand
TTAACATACTGTCTTCGCACTTTGTAATATCCCCTATGGTAAACACACCGTTTTCATTAAGCTTTTGCGCTGTGCTTTTGCCCACAAAAAGCAGGTCGCTTACAGGAAGCCGCCATACCTTTTGCCTGAAATTTTCACGGGTTATTAAGGTTACGGCATCGGGCTTTTTCATATCCGAGCCGAGTTTAGCAAAGATTTTGTTAAAGCTGACGCCGACTGATATTGTAATGCCAAGTTCGTTTTTTATATCTTTTCGTATTTTTTCGGCTATCTGCTCACCGCTGCCGAAAAGCATTGTGCTGCCCGTAACATCAAGCCAACATTCATCTATGCCAAACGGCTCTATTAAATCGGTATAGCGCTGATAGATTTTTTGTGCGGCGCGCGAATATTCGTAATATTTTTGATAATCGGGTTCAAGCGTTACAAGTTCGGGGCATTTTTGTTTGGCTTCCCATACGGCTTCGGCGGTTTTTACACCGTATTTTTTTGCAATCTCATTTTTTGCAAGCACAATGCCGTGACGCTGTTCTGTGCTTCCGCAAACCGCAACCGGCAGGTCATAAAGCGTAGGATTAGAAAGCAGTGATACCGATGCAAAAAAATTATTGAGGTCACAATGCAAAATTATTCTGTCCTTCACGCAATCACCGCCAAACAAATGTTCTTTAGTATATTATAAAAAAATTACCCCTTTTTGTAAAGAGGTAATTTTTTATTTTAAATCTGCTTTACTTTTCCGACAAGGCTTAATATTAAAAATACCGCAAGATTTGTAAGCACCACTGCCGCCCCTGCCGGAACATCAAACGCAAATGAAATAAACATTCCCGACAAAAATGCAATAACCGAAATACACGCCGCAACGATTACCGTGCATTTATAATGCTTGCACACGCGCATTGATGAAAGAGCCGGAAAAGTTATAATGCTTGAAATAAGCAAAGCGCCCATTATTTTCATACCTATAACCACCGTTACAGCTGTAAGTATTGCGATTATGCTGTTATAAATCTTAACTTTTACACCCGTAACTGCAACAAAATCTTCATCGAAAGCAACGGCAAATATTTTTTGATAAAACAGAATATAAACAAGTATTATCACCAAAGAACAACAAACCGCCGTTACAACCTCGCCTTTGCCGAGCGCTAAAATACTGCCGAACATATAGTTGCTTATGTCGGTATTCATACCCGTAGTAAGCGTTGCAACGGTAATGCCTACAGCCAAAGCACTGCTTGAAACAATCGCCGTTGCCGCATCACCGTTTATTTTGCTGTTTTGCTTTAAACGCAACAACAAAAACGCCGCAATAATTACTATGGGTATCGAAAAACGAAGCGGCGCAACACCTGCGGCAAGTCCTATTGCCGCCGCGCCGAACGACACATGTGAAAGTCCGTCACCCAACATAGAAAAGCGTTTAAGCACTAAATTAACGCCCAAAAGCGCCGCGCTTACCGACAGTAAAAGTCCTGCTATAATTGCCCTTTTAGCAAACGGATAAGATAAAATCTGCGTAATAAATTCCATTTACTTATCCCCCTTTGCATATTCGCGGTATTCTGAAACAGTGCCGAAAAAGAAACCGTTGTCGGTTAAATTTAAAATGTGCTTTGCTTCGCACAAACTTCGGTCTATATCGTGCGAAATCATAATAATCGCCATACCCGAAGCGTTTAATTTTTTTATCAAATTATACATTTCTTCGCTTGAAGCGCTGTCAAGTCCCGTTACGGGTTCGTCAAGCAAAAGCACCTTTTTTGCGGCGCATAACGCACGGCAAAGCAAAACCTTTTGTTGCTGCCCGCCCGAAAGCTCGCTGAAAGATTTTTCGGCAATATCCGTTATACCCAAAATCTGCATATTTTTTAATGCCTGATTTTTAATCTCTTTTTTATAAAAAGCGCCGAAAAAGCCTTTACCGGCAAATCCCGACAAAACCACTTCACGAACACTTGCAGGAAAATCTTTTTGGTGTTGCGTTTTTTGAGGCAACCAACCTATTTCTCTTTTTGTAAAGCCTTCAAACCTCACACTGCCGGTGTGCTTTATATTTATGCCCAAAAGGGTTTTCATAAGGGTTGTTTTACCCGAGCCGTTTTCACCTATTATGCAAAGATAATCGCCCTCTTGCACACTAAAACTTACATTTTCAAACACTCTGCTATTTTCGTAATATGCAGACAGATTTTTTACATCTATTATGCTCATTAGTTAAGTCCCCTTTCAAGCGCATTTATATTGCGATAAAGTATATCAACATAACTTATTCCGTTTTTAAAATCATCAAGAGTTACATTATGCGCCGAGTGAAGTTCTATAATTTCTACGCCCAACTGCTCATTAAGCGCCTTTGCGATATTCTGATTACTCATTTCGGTGCAAAACACCGCTTTAACATTTTTGTTTTCTATGGTTTCGGTAAGGCGCGCCATTGTTTTAAGGCTTATATCCGTGCTGACGGCACAGCCGTCAAAAGCCGCCTCAAAATCTATGTTGTATTGTTTAGCAAAATACGCATACGGAAAACGGTCAGCTACAAGCATAAACGGGTCATCAAATTTGGCTACCGTTTCATAAATTTTGTCTGAAGCTTCGTTTATTTTTGCGGCGTATAAATCACGGTTTTTAATATAAACATCGGCATTTTCGGGTGACAAATCGCACAAACTTTCACATATTTTGTTAAGCATTAAAACTGCATTTTCGGGTGACGTCCATATATGCTCGTCGGCGTGACTTAACGCCTCATTCTCATCGCCGTGATGTTCGTGTTCTTCATCGTGTTCTTCTTCGATAATATTTACGCAATTTATAAGCGGCAGAGCATTTATATCAACATCGGCAAGCAGAGTGTTAACCCACTCGTCAGATTCTCCGCCTATATACAAAAATAAATCGCAGTCATAAACCGATGCCATATCCGAAGGCAACGGGTCAAATGAATGGACCTCACAACCCGGTCTTATAAGCATTTTTGTATCTATTAAATCTCCGCCTACGGCGCGGGCAAAATCATAAAGCGGAAAAATTGTAGTAACAACCGCAGGTTTTGAGTCGGTTTTAATTTCGGTTGTCTGTCCGCCTGCGCAACCGCACAGCAAAGCAAGGCACAAAATACATATTGCTATTCTTTTCATTCGGCGCTGCACCTTTCGCAAACACCGTAAATCACGGTTTTAAGCGGATTTACGCTAAAGCCGTGATGAGTTTTTATATGACTTAAAAATGAATTCATCTCATCACAGTCAATGTGTATAAGTCTGCCGCACTTTTCACACTTAAGATGAAAATGCTCGCGGCAATGAATGTTGTCGCCTATATACTGATAGCAAACGCTGTTGCCCTGCGGCATTACAAATTTTCGCAAAAGTCCGCTTTCGCTAAACCTTTCAAGATAGCGATACACCGTGGTTCTGCCTATGTTTTGACCTTTTTTTGAAAGCAATTCGCAAAAACTGTCAACCGTAAAATGACTGTCGCCCATATTTTTGAGTTCGTCACTTACAGCCGATTTTTGTTTGGTATTATAATTTGATTTAGTCATCTTTTATCACCGTAATTTGAAATTGGATTTCGATTTCAAATTATAAACCGACTTTTGCGTTTTGTCAAGTTATTAAATTTACTTTAAATTTACTTGTAAATTTTTGTTATATGTAGTATTATGTAGTATATAAT
>JAXJVR010000101.1:0-39007 GCA_036308405.1 Acutalibacteraceae bacterium | reverse complement strand
TGAATTTTTGCATTTTTACTTTTCACCGGCTTTTTACACAAACAGATTTTTTCCTATTTTATATTATACATTTCGACATTTATTATGTCAACCGCAAAATAGGATATAAATCTACTGTAAAAAAGTATGCAACACTTAAATTAGGTGCTGCATACTTTTTGCTTATATAACTTATATTATTTAATTTTTCTTGCTTCTATGTAAAAACGCTTATCATCGGCGTGACCCATAGAAAAAGTTTTGCGCGGTAATGAGCCGTCGGCATTTACGGCGTCAAACAACTCGCTTTTTTGCATACCGTCAAATATAAAACCTACCGCATTTTCACGGCTTGCCAATTTTTTAAGCGACTCTGTGCCGTGTATGTAGTCAATCTCAACTTCGGGATGATTTTTTGCATATTCATCAAGAAAAGTCTGCAATGTGCCTACAGCTAACTTTGCGGTTGGTTTAACCGATATTTCACGCGTTTTATCGCCGTAAACGCAGGTGAATTTTTGACTGCCTTCACCCGTTGCTTTTATAAATTCATCAATAAGTTTTTCGGGGTCTGCGCCGAACACTACTCTGTAAATGGGCTCAAATTCAAGCGCTTTATCGTGAATATTTACAATTTCGCAAAGCGCATAACGGTTAAGCTCATTTTTGTTTTGATTATAACATTCTTTTGCGGTAGCAAGCGAATGGTTACCGTCGCCCACGCAGAACAGAAAACCGTCTTTTTGTTCTTTTAATTCGCCTAGCATTGACAAAACAGTTTGTTTTGCTTCTTCATTTAAAAGATAACCTTTTATACTGCCGGCATTGCACATAAGCGTAAAGTCATAAACGGTTTTAAAACCATCTTTATTTTCGGCAAGGTATGAAAAAATTCGGTCTTTAACATCATCAAAAAGCAACATTACATGAGGCATTTCAAGCGGCGCGTTTTTACGAATTTCTACACGTGGCGGAATACGTGACAGCACCGTTTGTTCGGTTGCGCGAATTTCGGCATCGGAGCCTGAACGGTAGTCATAACACTCAAGGTCGATTTTGCCCACAATACCACGGCGCAGTTTGCCGTCGGACTGAATGCGTTCAACATAAATGAGGCTGTCTTTATACTCGGTAAAAATATCATTTTCAAGATATTTTTGCATATTTTGGTTTATCTTTTCAATTTTTTCGCTGTTATCAGCCGAAAGATATACTTCGGGCAAAATTATATTAAGCGCCGAAGGTTTGTCGCCTGCCGCAGTCTTTACATTTTGCCAATATTCAGGTTCGGATGTATACTGGTCGCAAGCGATTACCGACCAATTTTCAAAATCGGTTTTAGGCAAAAGAATGTCTGCCGGTGAAAAAGAATGATTATACTTCATAATTTATACTCCAAAATCAATAATATGAAAATTCTATCGAATCAATCTGGTCGTTTGCGGTGTCAACATATACCGTGATGCCGCTTCTGCGGTCAATTTCGGTAATAAAGAAATCAAGATAATACTTGTCTTCACTGACGCGGTAAAAATGTGACGGAGAGCCCAAAAGTTCTACCACATCGGTTATAGCCGAATCGTTACTGATACCGTTGAGCCAAAAAACGCCGTAATCCGAATTGCTGACCAAAGAACAGTTCTCGGCTACTATAAATTTAACAATGGGGCATTTTTTGAGCGTGAGCGAAGCCTTGCTTTCATTATAAAAAACAGCCGTGATTACATCGTTATAATCGTTTACAAAATCAACAGTCAGCGATTTACCCACAAGAATTTGCGAGTCCTCATTATATGCATCGGATTCAGCAAGGTGCCAGCCGTCTTTTATCATATTTTTATAGCTTGTAGGCACGGTTATGTTACTTCCGCCGTAGGTTATTTTGTATTCAAAATCTTTACCGAGATAGATGTCGGCGTAATTTTCTTCATCATAAAGGCTTATATCAAAATAGGTAGGCATAACCTCATCATCAGACTTGATTTCGGGTAATGATACCGTCTGCGGTTGCGCTTCGTCTTGCTTGGTTTCAACTTTCTGCGAAGACTTGCCGTAGTTGGGGTCCATTTTTTCGCAGGCGCAAAAAGATAAAACAAAAGCACAACAAAGAATTAAAGATAATATTTTTTTCATAAGTTTACCTCCCACCGATATTATTCTACTACTTATTATTATATAATTAAAGGCGTAAAATGTAAATATTAATCTAATAAATTTACATCTTTTTTAATTGCCGTTTCAAGTTGCTCAACAGAGTCAAACTTTTTTTCTTCTCTTACAAAATCAAGAAGCTCGATTTTAACCTCTTTGCCGTATAAATCTTTGCTCAAACCCTTTATATATGTTTCGCAACCAATCTTTTCGGTCTTGAATGTAGGGCGAAGACCTATGTTTGTGATTGCCTTATACTCATTGCCGTCAACCGTTACTTTTGATATATAAACACCGAATTTCGGCTTTACAAGCAGTTCGGGATAGGCTTGATTAGCCGTAGGAAAACCGATTGTCCTGCCGCGAGCATCACCGTGAAGCACGGTAGACATAAATCCAAACCCGCCGTATAATAACGATGACGCCTTTTTAACATTACCGTTTTTTATATAATCTCGTATAACGGTTGACGAGATAACCTTGTCACCGTCACACTGCGGGGGAACACAACAAAATTCAATGTTATTATCATTACAAAATTTTTGTAAAAGGCCGCTGTCACCCAAAGCATTTTTGCCGAAACGGTAATTAAAACCGCACGCAATAAGCGACGGGTGATATTTATCACGCAGATTTTTAAGATAATCTAAAGCGTCAATATTGCGAACATCGTCAAAATCTTGCATAACAACCTGATTTATGCCAAAATCGCAAAGTCGTTTTTTGCGCTCTTGGGGCAAAATAAGCAGTTGCGGTTTACCCGTTATTACCGCTTTAGGAGGCAGTTTAAATGTAACCGCAATGCTGTAAAAAGGCAAAGTCTTTTCAAGCACGGCACGGTGGCCTTCATGCAAGCCGTCAAATGTGCCGAGCGCTATTGCAGTTTTCATTTTAAACACCTACCTGTCTATATCAATTAAACACGCAATTTTAAGTTCACAGTTGTTTGTATCCGCAAGCCCCAAACCTAAAAACTTTTCACCGCAATATACGCGGTAATTTGCCCCATCTGTAAAACTTTCGGCTTTTATGCGGTTTAAATTCAATTTACCGCCGTTACAAAAACGAACAGCCTGTTTTTCGCTTATGTTTATTTCAGGCATATAATCTACCGCCAAGTCACACGGCAAAATATATTCGCCTATATTTTTGGCGGTAAGCTTGTCTAAATCAACGCATCTGTCAAGGCTGAAACCTGCGGTGCTTGTTCTGCAAAGTCTTGTAAGCGTAGCACCGCAGCCCAAACTTTCGCCTATATCACGGCACAGCGAACGGATATATGTGCCTTTTGAAACGGTTGTTTCAATGTCAAATTCATTATCCGCATTTAAAGGCGATTTTTTATCAAGACAAAAAACCTCTATCTGACGCGCAGGTATTTGCGCCGTTTCACCGCGGCGGGCAAGTTCATACATACGGACGCCGTTTTGCTTTATTGCGCTGAACATAGGCGGCGTCTGCATCTGTATACCCATAAATTTTGCAAGCACTGCGTCAATATCACCGTCGCTTACCTGCACGGCAGACTCGCCTGTAACATTGCCGGTTATATCGCAACTGTCGGTTGTAACACCGAGTTTAAAAGTGGCGGAATAACTTTTGTCGGCATCAATAAGATACTGCGACAATACAGTAGCCCTGCCTATAAGTATGGGTAACACGCCCGTAGCCATAGGGTCGAGCGTGCCTGTGTGACCGACGCGCTTTTCACCCGTGAGTTTTTTTACACGGGCAACCGCGCCGAATGATGTTATATTTTGGGGTTTATTTATCAGCAGAAGTCCAAGCATTCTTTTCCTCCATATGCTGTTTTATAACCTCAAGTATCTTTGTCTTTACTTCTTCAAGAGTGCCGCTCAGTGAAGCGCCTGCGGCATTTTTATGACCGCCGCCGCCCAAACCTTTACAAATTTCGGAAGCGTCAAGCGGTTCATAGGTGCGCAAAGACACCTTGTATGTATCACTGCCGGTTTGCTTAATGGTAACGCCTGCAATAACACCCTCAACACAGCGTGAAATAACCGTTACACCCTCAAGGTCCGGTCCGCTGCAACCGGTTTTTTGTTGCATAGCGGCGGTTATTGAAAGCACCATACACTTATCGTCAAAATGATATTCTGCCGTATCAAGAACCATACGCTCAAGCGTTAAAAGATTTTTGCTTTTGGTATCAAACATTATTTTGTTAATATCATCGGCTTCAATATCATAACGGTATAAATCAGCCGCTATTTTGTGTGTTTTTTCGGTTACGCTTGAATATTTAAAGCAACCCGTGTCGGTAGCAATACCTGTGTAAAGTGCTTTTGCTATTGTGACATTAAACTTAACCTTAAGTTTAAGTAAAATTTCATATATCATCTCGCAGGTTGCCGACGCGTCGGAGTTAAGATAAAGCGCCTTTGCATATCTTTTATTGGATATGTGGTGGTCGATGTTAAGGTCGACTATATCGCCGAACTCATCTTTAAGCGCTCCGAGCAGAGTTTTATCTGCAACATCGACAGCAATTATGTGGGCGTTTTCTTTTTTTACATAATCGGTTTCGCACAAAAAGTAGGCATATTTTTGGGGTATAACATCGGGGCAAATAACCTCGGCTTGCTTGCCTAACTGCTTAAGACCGTAATAAAGCGCATAACCCGAACCCAAGGTATCACCGTCGGGTGAAGCGTGGGTTAAAATGATATAATTATCATTCTTTTTAAGAAATTTTACCGTATCTTTTAAAGTAAAATCGACGCAATTACTCAAAATTTGTCACTTCCTTTCGTGACTGTTTAATCATCATTTTTCAAAGTTTTATCAAAAGATTCTATAATTCTTGAAATATTAGCGCTGTTTTCAATAGAGTTATCTGCCACAAAACGAAGCTCGGGCACCTTGCGCAATTTAAGTCTTGCGCCAAGCTCGCGGCGAAGATAGCCCGCCGCGCTCTTGTTTAATACCTTAACCGACTCTTCGGTTTTGTCACTGCCCTCGATAGCGCTGACATAAACCGTAGCATAAGACATATCGCCCGAAACATCGAGTTTTACGATGCTTAACATCTTGCTGACTCTCGGGTCCTTTACCTCTCGCAAAAGTTCCGAAAGGCAAAGTCTTATATCGGATGTTACTCGATTAATTTTAAATCCAGCCATCAGTCTCTGTATTCCTCCATAATAAAGGCTTCAAAAATGTCGCCCTCTTTAATATCCGAAAACTTTTCAAGTCCGATACCGCATTCATAACCCTGCGCAACCTCTTTAACATCGTCTTTAAAACGGCGAAGCGATTTTATAACATCTTCGCAGATAACTATGCCGTCGCGAACAACGCGTATCTGGCAAGAACGGGTTACCTTACCATTTGTTATATAACAACCTGCAATCATACCCACATTTGAAATTTTGTATGTGTCGCGCACTTCGGCTGTGCCCAAAATATTTTCACGGAATTTGGGCGCCAACATACCCTTCATAGCGGACTCGATTTCTTCGATGCAATCATAAATTACTCTGTAAGTGCGAATATCTACACCGTCACGCTCTGCTGTTGCTTTGGCAACCGCGTCAGGACGAACGTTAAAGCCTACCACAATAGCACCCGAAGCCTGAGCGAGCATTACATCGGACTCGTTTATAGCGCCGACGCCGCCGTGTATAACATTTACTCTGACTTCTTCGTTAGAAAGTTTTACAAGGCTGTCTTTAACTGCTTCTACACTGCCCTGAACATCGGCTTTAACAATAACATTAAGGTCTTTGAGGTCGCCCTCGCTTAACTGACTGAACAGATTATCAAGCGTAACCTTTTGTTTTGAATTGAACAAATCGTTTTTAATCTTTTCTTTACGCTGTTCAACGAGTTCGCGTGCAAGACGCTCATCCGAAACAGCGTCAAAGCCGTCACCGGCGTCAGGTGTTTCTGCAAGACCGGTTATTTCGACAGGAACCGAAGGACCTGCAACTTTTACGACTCTGCCGTTTTCATCGGTCATCTGTCTTACACGGCCAACGGCTGTGCCTGCTACTATAATATCACCGGTGTGCAATGTTCCGTTTTGAACAAGCAATGTCGCAACCGGACCGCGACCTTTATCAAGACGCGCTTCAATAACAACGCCCTTTGCTTTACGGTTGGGGTTAGCCTTAAGCTCAAGCATTTCGGCTACAAGCAAAACATTTTCAAGCAATTTATCAATGCCCTGATGTGTTTTTGCCGAAACCGGAACACAGATTATGTCGCCGCCCCACTCTTCGGGAACAAGCGAATACTCTGTAAGTTGCTGTAAAACTCGGTCAGGGTTAGCGTCGGGTTTATCCATTTTGTTAATTGCTACAATAATCTGAACATTTGCGGCCTTTGCGTGATTTATAGCCTCAACTGTTTGAGGCATAATGCCGTCATCTGCGGCAACAACCAAAATTGCAATATCGGTTGCCATAGCCCCGCGCTGACGCATAGCGGTAAACGCCGCGTGTCCCGGTGTGTCAAGGAATGTTATATCCTCGCCGTTGCATTTTACGCGGTATGCACCTATGTGCTGTGTAATACCGCCTGCCTCGGTGTCGGTAACGGCAGTGTCACGGATAGCGTCAAGCAATGAAGTTTTACCGTGGTCAACGTGGCCCATTACAACAACAACAGGACTGCGCGGTTGCAAATCTTCTGCGGCATCTTCGGTGACATCCATAATTTTTTCTTCAATGGTTACCACAACGGCGCGCTCGATTTTTGCACCCATTTCGGTTACGACAATCTCGGCGGTATCGTAGTCGATTACCTGATTAACGGTTGCCGGCATACCGAGCTTAAATAATTCTTTTATAACCTCTGCCGCGGTCTTTTTCATAGCGGCGGCAAGTTCGCCTACCGTGATTTCATCACCGACTGTTACGGTGATAGGTGTTTTCTTTATGCGCTCAAGCTGCATACGGCGCAGTTTGTCTGCCTCGGTTTCGCGCTTTGCGCCTTGCGGACGGCGGTAATCCTGTGATTTTTGTTTAATTTTTTGTTTTCTTGAAAAGTTATCACGCATAGAATTTGCAGGCGCGATATTTTCATACTTTTCGTTATATTTATCAATATTTACATTAGACGTGCGTGTATCAACATGGCGAAGCTGTGCAGGACCGCGATTTGGCGCTTCACCCTGCTTTTTCTCTTTTTTAGGCGGAGCTACAAGCGGACCGTCATAAGCCTTTTCTTCGCGCTTGGGTTCTTTTTTATTGACAACTTTTTCGTTGGACTTCTCTTTTTTGTTTGTATCCTTTTTAGGCTCTGCCTTTTTGTTTTCTTTTTTCTGTTCGACTGTGGTTTCTTTTTTAGGTTCAGCCTTTTTATCCGCAGGTTTTTCGGTCTCTTTTTTGACCTCTTTTTTAGCGGGTTTTTCTTCGGCTTTTTTGTCGGTTTCGGCGGGCTTTGGTGCAGGTTTACCCTCTGCCGCGGCGGCAGCTGCCTTTAACTGTTCAAGTATAGCCATTTGCTCTGCAAGTTTTTTATCTTTTTCGTCTTGTCTTTTTTTAGCTGCGGCGGCACGGCTTTCGGCGCCGGTAGCAAAATATTCGTCAAAACTTTTTACCGCGTTTTGCTTTGTAAGTGCGTCAAACACCATAGCAATTTCATTTTCTATAAGCACGGCAGATGACTTTTTTTCTTCACCCGTAAGCGAGTTTACAAGTGCGATTATATCTTTTGAAGACATATTAAAATCTTTTGCTAAATCACTTATTTTATATCTGTTTATCATTTGGTTTCCTCCCTACTTAAATTGCTGACAGCCTTGGTTATTCCTTCTGAAAACGAACTGTCGTTTACCGATAATATTCCGCATTTACGGCCTACTGCACGAGATAGCGTTTCCATATTATAATCACTTAAAAAAATTGATTTTGTGTTATATTTATCGCAAAAGAACAAAACCTCTTTTTGACTTTTTTGTGATACATCGCAAGCCGTCAGCACGAGTGTGCTTTTGTTCTTTGAAAGTGCGGTTTTTACGGCATCAAAGCCGTATGAGAGTTTGCCCGCCTTTGCGGCAAATCCTAAAAGAGTCAGTATTTTATCATTCAACGCTGTCACGCTCCTTACAAAGACAAGAGTATATCTCTTTGTCTACTGCGGTAGAAAAGGTGTGAGCCAACGCGTTTGTTTTTTCTGCTTTTTTCAGGCAATCTCCGCTTTTACAAATATATGCCCCGCGGCCAGAAAGTTTATTTGTTTTATCAATAACGATTTTGCCGTCGGGTGTTTTTACTATACGCACAAGTTCGGTCTTTGGTTTCATTTGACGGCAACCTATGCACATTCTAAGCGGTGTTTTTTTTGCTGACAAGGTGTAAACTCCCCTTTTATATTTATTATTCGCCGAAAAATCCGCTTTCGGGATGAATATCTATTTTCCAACCGGTAAGCTTTGCGGCAAGACGAACATTTTGTCCCTTATTGCCGATAGCAAGCGACAACTGTGATTCGGGAACGCGCGCAAGGCAAACCTTGGGGTCTGCGCTTTGAATCTCTACCGATACAACCTTTGCGGGTGAAAGCGCTTCGCTTATAAATTCAACCGGGTCTTCGCTGTATTTTACAATATCAATCTTTTCGCCGGCTAATTCTTCAACAATTTTATTGACACGCGCGCCGCGCTGACCTATACATGCGCCAACGGCGTCAATCTCTTTATTTTCGCACCAAACAGCCATTTTTGTGCGCGCGCCTGCCTGACGCGAAATTGCCTTTATTTCTATAGTGCCGTCAAAAATTTCGGGAACTTCGGTTTCAAAAAGGCGTTTAACAAGACCCGGGTGTGTGCGCGAAAGCATAATGCGCGGTCCGCGGTCGGTTTCTTTAACATCTACAACATAAACCTTTATGTGCTGACCTTCAACAATTTCTTCATCGGGAACCTGCTCGGCTTTGGGAAGCACGGCTTCATTGTGACCTATTTCTAAAACGGCATTGCCGGTTTTGGGGTCAACGCGTTTAACAACTGCTGTTATAACCTCACGGTTATGGCTTTGAAATTCTGCAAGAGCCTGACCGCGTTCAACCTCTTTGACGCCTTGGCGGAAATTGTTTTTAGAATTTTGAGCCACTATTCTGCCGAATTTTTTGGGGTCGAGTTTAATGTCAACAAAACCGTTTTCTAACGATTTGGGGTCGATTGTTGCAGCTTCTTCACGGGTGATTTGTGTATAGGGGTTTTCAACCTCGTCAACGATTTCTTTGCGAGCCGTTACAAGAAATACCTCATTTTCAACATCAATTACACACGAAACAATGTCATTACCGCCGTAGTCTTTGCGTGCGGCTACGGTTATAGCCTCCGAAATTTTTTCGGCAATAAATTCGCTTGGAACGCCTTTTTCCTGCTCCATAAATCTTATTGCTTCAAAAAGTTCTTTGTTGTCTTTTTTCTCTTTCGCCGTCATTTTTGTTCTTGCCATTTTTTAATTACCTCTATTCTTTATTATAATGTTTCACAAATACAAACTTTTGAATAACTGCCTTTTGCAAAGGTCATTTCACCTTTTTCGGTATCAAGCGTCAAATCACCGTTGTAAGCTTTAAGCACACCGGTAAATTCTTTTTTACCGTCTAACGCTTTAAAAAGTTTTACCGTTACGGTTTTGCCTATGCCGTATTCAAAATGATGCTCACGGGTAAGCTCACGCTCGGTGCCGGGGGAACAAACCTCTAAATAATAAGAGCCGTCTATTGGGTCTGCTTCGTCAATAATCGGGTCAACCGCGTGCGACACATCGGTGCAATCATTTATGGTAATGCCGTCGGGTTTGTCGATAAAAATTCGTAAATAGTGCGAAGCGCCCTCTTTTACAAAGCGGACATCCCAAAGGTTGACACCGCAGGACTCAACCGTTTCTTTAACAAGCGCATAGACCTTTTCTGCTATACTTGCCACATCAATACCTCCAAAACAAAAGTGAGCGGGAAGACCCACTCACCTTTCTGATTACTTATACTAACTGTATTATAACACAAAATAAAATAAAATCAAGTGTTTTTTTATTTTTAAATCAAATATCACATTTTAAAACAATGACATTTGGTTTGTGTCGGGCAGGTCGGCAAGCGCGCCGAGGTCTGCAAGGTTTTGAATTATAGTTTTTGAAACGCCTGCCTCCACGGCAAAGTCCTCACGCGAGACAAAATTGCCCTTTTGCGCCGCTTCATAAATTGAGTATGCCGCTTTTTCGCCCACACCCGAAAGCGCGCCGAAGGGCAGACGCATTTTACCGTCTTCGGGCAGATACTTCATAGCGTGCGAATGATTTATATTTATAGGCAGTATTTCAATACCGCGCGCCATCATTTCATTGAATATAAGCAGAGTATCATATGTATCAAGCTCTTTTTTGGTGGCTTCGTTACCTTTTGATTTTATCTCGTTCATCTTTGAAAGAACGGCTCCCCTGCCCTTGATAACCGTAGGAACATCGACATCTTCGGGTCGTGCGGTAAAGTATGCGCAATAAAATTCAAGCGGACGGTAAACCTTATACCAACCGAGTCTTATTGCAGATATAACATAGGCGGCGGCGTGTGCTTTGGGGAACATATATTTAATCTTGTAGCAAGAGCCTATATACCACTCGGGCACACCGACAGCGCGCATATCTTCTTCCATCTGACCCCATTCTTCTTTAGAAACCTTGCCTTTTGCGACAAGTCCCTTACGAACGGTTTCGGTAATTTTAAAAGCTCTGCCTTCATCCATACCCTGATGTATAAGATACACCATTATGTTATCACGGGTTCCTATAACTTCAGATATGGTGCAGGTGCCGTTGTCTATAAGGTCTTTGGCATTTCCGAGATAAACATCGGTGCCGTGTGACAGACCTGATATTTGAAGCAGGTCAGAAAAATTCTTTGGTTTACAGTCAACCAGCATTCCGCGAACAAACGATGTGCCGAATTCGGGCAGACAGAAAGTGCCTGTTTGCGACTCGATATCTTCGGGTGATACGCCTAAAGCCTCAGTCGAAGTAAAAAGGCTGTAAACCTTTGGGTCGCTCATCGAAACATCATTTACGGGAATACCCGAATATTCTTCAAGATATTTATATGTTGTAGGCACAACGTGACCGAGTTCGTCAAGTTTTAATATGGTATCGTGAATAGAGTGGAAATCAAAATGCGTTGTGATTATATCGCTGTTTACATCATCGGCAGGGTGTTGCACCGGACAAAAGTCATAAATGGTTTTATCTTTAGGCACGATAATCATACCGGCGGGGTGCTGACCCGTAGTGCTTTTAACCTGAGCGTGTTCAACAAGCGACGCTAAACGGGTAAGCTCTGCCTGACTTAAGACTACATTCATTTTTTCGGCGTAAGCCTTTGCAAAACCAAATGCGGTTTTTTCGGCTATTGTGGATATAGTGCCCGCTTTATAAACATTGTCTGCGCCGAACAGAGTTTTGGTATAATCCTGCACCCTGTTTTGCACTTCATCCGAAAAGTTAAGGTCTATATCGGGGACTTTGTCGCCCTTAAAGCCCAAAAATGTTTCAAACGGTATATCGTGGCCGTTTCGGTCAAGAGGCATACCGCAGTTGGGGCAGTCTTTTTCGGGCAAGTCAAAACCCGAACCCACCGAACCGTCGGTGAAAAACTCGCTATACTGACAATGCTTGCACACATAATGCGGAGCTAACGGGTTTACTTCGGATATGCCTGCCATAGTAGCAACAAATGACGAGCCTACCGAACCACGCGAGCCTACAAGATAACCCTGCTCTTCGCTGTAAGCCACAAGCTTTTGAGCCGATATATACATTATTGAAAAGCCGTTGTTTATGATAGAATTAAGTTCTTTATCAAGTCGCTTTTCTACAATTTCGGGCACGGGGTCGCCGTATATTTTATGTGCGTTATCCCAACAAATCTGACGCAAAAGTTCGTCAGAACCTTCAATAACCGGAGGGTAGTTACCTTTAGGCACGGGAATTACATCGTCCGAAATCATATCGGCAATTTTGTTTGGATTTTCAACTACGAATTCATAAGCCCTATCCCCGAAATACGAAAAATCTTCAAGCATTTCGGAGGTTGTTTTAAAGTATAGCGGAGCTTGGTATTCGATATCGTCAAAACCTTGTCCTGCCATAACTATCTGCCTGATGATGCCGTCCTCTTTTTTAAGAAAATGCACATCACCCGTTGCAACAACCGGCTTGCCGAGTTTATCGGCAATTTCAACGATTTTGCGATTGAAATCTTTTATAACATCAATGCTTGTAACATTTTTAAAACGGTTTGGCGTAACGTTGCCCTTTTTGTCAACCTTATCGGGTTTTACGCTGTCACGCACCATAAATTCATTATTACCGAGAGGCTGAATTTCAAGATAATCGTAATAATCTGCGATTTCTAAAAGGGTTTGTTCATCTTTGCCGTCGACAACCGCCTTGTAAAGTTCGCCCTGCTCGCAGGCAGAGCCCACAATTAAACCTTCACGCAGACTGTCAAGCGAAGAACGCATAACAATGGGTCTGCCGTGAAAATGGTTAAGGTGCGCGTCAGACACAAGCTTATATAAATTTTTAAGTCCCGTAAGGTTTTTGACAAGCAAAATCTGGTGATTACGCAGTCTGGCAATCTCTTTGGTAGTAAGGCCGTCAAGGTTATAACGCGTATCGTCTATAAAATAACTTTCTACGCCGTAAATTGCCTTAAAATCTCCGCCGTCTTTTTTAATTTTTGACACCGCTTCAGCAATTTGCGGATACGCTTGAACTACGCCGTGGTCGGTAATCGCCACAGCCTTATGACCCCACTTGTATGCGCGGTTTATAATATCGCCCGCGCTTGAAACTGCGTCTTTTGCAGACATATTGGTATGGCAATGCAGTTCTATGCGCTTTTGGTCGCCGCTGTAATCGTCGGTTTCTTCATATTTTACTACCGTTGCAAGCGCCTTTACATCAAGAACAAAATCACGGCTCCAACTGTCATAAGAATAATCACCGTTTACAACAATGCACGCGCCGTTTTTAAGAGCAGAAACACGATTTAAAAAATCTGTTGCCGCCTCGTCAAGATTTTGTGTGTATTTGGGGTCAAAAAATTTTGTAAGCGAAGCGCAAAAGGAATTTGTGGTGTCACTGAAATAAAACTTAATTTTTACCATTTTTCCGCCGCGTTTGGTGTCGAGCGTCTTACTTTCGAGTCCGAAAACTTCACCCCAAGCGGCAACATATACGCTTTCGCCCTCATTTTGAGGTAAAATAACATCGCTTAAGCGCTTTACTCTTGTATCTATTTTTTTGCCGTAAAAAAGATTTGCGCTTTCAAGATAAACAGGCAGTCCGTCAAGTGGTTTGTAGTCATAATTAACCTTAACTTCCTTTATGCTTTCAGGCTTCGACGCAGATTTTTTACTCTCGGATTGTGTCTTAACCGCAGAAACTGCTGCTTCGGGTTCGGGTAAAACTATAGGAGCTGACTCAAGTTCACCGTCAAAAGTGAGAGATACATCAATATTGAATTTTGATTTAACCGCTGATTTAAAAAGATTATCAAAATTGCCCTCTTGAATTTTTTTATAACCGCCGAACTTTAAAGTGATTTTTAAATCGGCGCCGTCAAGATTAAAATCTGCCTTGTTAAAAAATCCGTTGAAAATTATGTTTTTAGCGCGAATTTCGGCAATAATATCCTCAACCGCCGAAACGCAGAATGAATCACTTGAATATTTTATGTTCAAATCGACGCTTTCAAGTTTAAGCGCGTGTTTAACCTCTTCACGCAAAGAGTTAACCTTTGCTGAAGATATGTAGTTATCACTGTATAATTCTAAATCAAGATGTCGGTTTTCGGTGTTTAACCGACAATTTTTAATATCAACACTGTCAAACTCATCAAGCGTTTGCGCGCTTAAATAAGCCGAAAACAGTTCTTTAAAAGAATACATTTATATTCCTCACATTTTGTTTATTTCTTCTTCTAACAAATCTAAAAGTTTATCTTCGGGCACCTTGTTATGAATAATTTTTCCGCTTTTGAAAATAACGCCGCAATCTTTTCCGCCTGCGATTCCTATATCTGCGGCAGATGCTTCACCCGGTCCGTTTACAACGCAACCCATAATTGCAACGGTTATATCTTTATCAATATTTTCAAACCGTTTTTCAGCCTGCTTTGCAAGACCGATTAAATCAATAGCCGTTCTTCCGCAGGTGGGGCAGGATACAAATTTTATTCCGCCTTTTCTTATGCCCAAAGCTTTAAGCAATTTTTGCGCGGCATAAACCTCGCGCACGGGGTCATCGGTTAACGAAATGCGAACCGTGTCGCCTATACCGCGAAGCAGTAAACCGCCTATGCCGGCAGCAGATTTTATTACTCCCATATTTTCGGTGCCTGCCTCGGTAACACCCAAATGCAACGGATATTTGCATTTTTGAGCCGCCAAAACATACGCGTCATACATACGCTTGGGGTCGGATGATTTAAGTGACAGCACTATGTTATCAAAATCGTATTTTTCTAAAAGGGATATATGATAAAATCCGCTTTCTACCATTGCTTCGGGTGTAGCAGAGCCGTAACGCGATAAAATATCTTTTTCAAGCGAACCGGAATTAACGCCTATTCTTATAGGTATATTCTTTTCACGGCATACGCGCGCAACCTCGCGGACATGGCTTTCATCTCCTATGTTGCCGGGGTTTATACGCACCTTGTCGACTCCTGCATAAACGCTTTCTACCGCAAGGCGCCAATCAAAATGAATATCCGCAACTATGGGCGCGGTTACATTTTCTTTTAAAGCCGAAACGGTCTTTACCGCCTGCATATCCGGCACGGCTACGCGAATTATATCGCACCCCGCTTCTTGCAAAGCGCGTGCCTGCGCTATGTTGCCTTCAATATCGTGCGCCGGAACGCACAGCATTGACTGTATGCTTACGGGCGCACCGCCGCCTATTGCAACGGAGCCGGCATACACTCTTTTGGTATCGGTATTTTTATACATAAAATCACCCTGTAATCAACATCCAAATATCTTTAAAACTTACAACCGCCATCAGCAAAAGCAAAAGCGCCATACCCACAGCGTGAACTGCCGCCTCATACTTTTGCGGCACTTTTTTGCGGAATATCATCTCAAAAAGTATAAAAACAAGTCTTCCGCCGTCAAGGGCGGGAATCGGTAAAAGATTAAAAAGTCCTAAATTTATGGTTATCAGCGCCATAATGGGTATAATATTAAGCAAATTTTCACGCGCTGCATTGCCTATAACAGCGGTAACGCCCACAGGACCGGACATTGCGCTTATACCGTATCTGCCTGTTATAAGGTCAATAAGCGAACGGTAAACCACCACACAGTTTGAAAGGGTGGTTTTAAAGGTTTGGCTTATAAAACTTGTAACGGTCTTTTTTTGAGCTTTTACATAAAAATCAACCGTAAGATAGTTTATATCATCAATTTTTTCACTTGCAAACTTAACGCCGTTAAGCTGAACCTTTTCGCCGCCACGCCGAACGGTTATATCAATAGCGCCGTCATCTACATTGCTGAAGGCATAACTTAAATCATAAGTGGTAAAAATTTTTCTGCCGTCTACGGCTATAATTTTGTCGCCTTCTTTAAGACCGTAATTTTGACTTACCGCGTTTTCACGAAAAACATCCACCGTAGTAGTTGCAAACTGCTTTTGCGGTATCAAAGTAACGGATATTAAAATAAGACCGAGCAAAAGGTTAAACAAGGCACCCATAACGACAATCAAAAATCTGCGCCACGGTTTTTTGTTGCAAAAAGCGCGCTCGTCAGAGCTTGTTTCATCCTCGCCTTCCATAGCGCAATACCCGCCGAGCGGGATTAAATTTACGGCATATTTTGTTTCGCCCTTACCCCATTTAAAAAGTTTAGGTCCGAAGCCTATTGCAAATTCGTTAACCCTGACGCCCAACAGTTTTGCGGCGATAAAATGACCAAATTCATGTATTATTATAAGCAATAAAAACAAAACCACCGCCACAGCGTATGGCCATATATTGTTAAGAACATTTAAAAATGCAGAAATGATAATCACTACCTAAAATATAAATTATATGCTCTCACGCACAACGGCGCGCGCGCACTCGTCTGCCGCAAATATATCTTCTACCGTAAAATCGGTTTTATTAATGCAACGCTCCATAGCCTTACGGTTAAGCTCGGCAATCTGCAAAAAGTTAATTTTACCCTCTAAAAACAGTTTTACCGATTCTTCATTAGCACCGTTTATAGCAGTAGGGTAAAGTCCGCCGCGATTTATTGCCTCTATACACAAGTTTAACAGTTCAAATGTGTCATAATCGGGACGCTCGAACGTAAGAGAACCTACCTTAAACAAATCGAGATTTTCAAAACAAGCGCCGCGTTCAGGGTAAGTAAGGGCATACTGTATGGGCAATTTCATATCGGGTGTGCCAAGCTGTGCAATGACCGCACCGTCTGACAGTTCAACCGCAGAATGAAGTATGCTTTGTCTGTGAACCAGAACTTCGATTTGCGACGCCGTAACGCCGAAAAGATGCACCGCCTCGATTACCTCAAGACCTTTATTCATAAGCGTTGCGCTGTCAATGGTAATTTTAGCACCCATAGACCAATTCGGGTGATTAAGCGCCTCTTTTACCGTAACATTTTTAAGTTCATCGCGCGTCTTTCCGAAAAACGGACCGCCCGAAGCCGTAAGTAAAATTCTTTTTAAAGAACCTTCGGGCGCGCCTTGAAGCGACTGAAATATTGCAGAATGTTCACTGTCAACCGGAAGCAGTTTTACGCCCGTATCTTTAAGGCGTTTGTTTACTATTTCACCGCCGGTTACAAGCGTTTCTTTATTGGCAAGCGCTATTGTTTTACCGGCATCTATTGCCGAAAGCGTGGGGCGAAGACCCGCAATGCCGACAATAGCATTTAAAACCATCTCACCGTCGCAAGACGAAACCTCATTTACGCCATTGGCGCCCGACAAAACTTTTATATCGGTATCGGCAAGGCGTGTTTTAAGGTCGCGCGCAGAATTTTCATCAAAAAGCGCAACGGTTTTTACACCGAATTCACGCGCCTGCTCCTCAAGCAGTTTTGAGTTAGAACCTGCGGCAAGCGCCGTTACGGTGTATTTATCGGGGCAAGCGCGGACTATGTCAAGCGCCTGCGTGCCTATAGAACCCGTAGAGCCTAATATTATAATTTTTTTCATTAAATTACACCGATTATCATAAGGCCGAATATAAGCGGAGCAATAAACAGAATACTGTCTACCCTGTCAAGTATACCGCCGTGGCCGGGGATTAAGTTGCCGTAATCTTTTATTCCTGTTTTGCGTTTAATAATCGACGCAAACAAATCACCGACCATACCCGCAGCACAAAGCGGAATTGTGCATAAAAGTGTGGGCAAAATTTTGCTGTAATAGCCGTAGCAAAGAGTAATTATAAGTCCTACGACCAAGCTTGATGCCACACCGCCGATTGCGCCCTCAACCGTCTTATTCGGACTGATTTCGGGGCAGAGCTTTGTTTTGCCGAGACTGACACCCACAAAGTAAGCGCCCATATCGCAAACGCTTGAGAAATTAAGAACCAACAATAAATAATATATTCCGCCCGTAGCTGTTATAATGCTGCCTAATGTAGAAAAAGCGAAGGCTATCACCGTAGGCATTGCGCAAACAACCGCAATTTTAGCAAGGTCGAAATCATTGTGCTTTATAAGTATTAAAACCGCGCATGCAATAAAATATACAACCGAAACAATTATTGCGCCCATAAATACTGTAAGGTCAATATTTGCATAGTTTGTAAGGCAAAGTTTATACAACTGCTCGGTTATATCACTGAAGAGATAAACCATCACCGCGGTGTATGCGGCGGGCAACAAAGTCCACAAAAGTCCCTTAAGTTTTGCCGCGTTTATTACAAGTTCAAATGTTGCAACAGCGGCGATAACGCATAAAAATGCCGTTATAATAAAATCTTTAACCTCTAATCCCAAAACCAGCACGAGCGCCACAACAGCGCCCATAACAACGCCTGAAATAATACGCTTTTTCATATAAATCACCATATAACCTTTCTGCAAAAATTAAACCTATCGCGGCTATATTCCGCCGAAACGGCGGTTTCTTTTGTTAAAGTCATCAATAGCTCTGTCTAAATCTTTAGGCTTAAAGTCGGGCCACAAAATATCCGAAAACCAATATTCTGCATAAGCCGACTGCCATATAAGAAAATTAGAAAGGCGGTATTCACCGCTGGGTCTTATAATAAAGTCGGGGTCGGGTTGACCCGCTGTATAAAGACGGTCGGATATCGTCTGCTCGGTAATATCCTGCGCAGAAATATTGCTGTTTACAATATCTTTAACTGCATGCACAAGCTCATCACGGCCTCCGTAATTTATAGCTATGTTAAGATTTAAACCCGTAGCGTCAGCCGATGCGTCCTCTGACTCTTTCATAAGGCGCTGAATATCGGGTTCTAATACCGTGCGGTCACCTATAAAACGCACCTTTATATTTTCATCTTTAAAGTTTTTGGCATCTTCAAGATACTCTTTAAAGATTTTCATTATGTTGTCAACCTCTTCTTTGGGGCGTTTCCAATTTTCGGTAGAAAAGGCATAAACCGTTAAATACTTAAGTCCTATTTTGTTGCAGTATCTTGCTATGTCTTTAAAATTTTTAGACCCTACCGCGTGACCTGCGGTGCGCGGAAGCGAGCGTTTTTTTGCCCATCTGCCGTTGCCGTCCATAATAATGGCTATGTGGGTCGGCAATATTTGATGTTGCTGTTTTTTCTTTTTAAACACAGGCATTTTTAAAACCTCTTCTAAAAGTGACAATTAAAGCGGATTTTAAAATCCGCTTTAATGTTATATCTCCATTATTTCTTTTTCTTTAGCTGATGCTAATTCGTCAATCTCTTTACAGAATTTATCCGTAAGATTTTGAATTTTCTTCTCTCCGTCTGCTTCATCATCTTCGGTGATGGTGTTACCCTTTTTAAGTGACTTTAATTTGTCGAGCGCATCGCGGCGCTGATTGCGAACGGCAACCTTTGCCTCTTCGCCTTTTTTGCGAATATCTTTTACTATATCTTTTCTTCTTTCCTCGGTAAGCGGCGGAAAGTTAAGTCTTATACTTGTGCCGTCGTTTTGCGGATTGATACCGATTTCGGAAGTAAGGATTGCCTTTTCAATCTCTTTTAAAGTTGACTTATCCCAAGGAGCGATAAGCAGTGTGCGCGCTTCCGGAACGGATACCGCAGCCATTTGCTGAATAGGTGTCGGCACACCGTAATAATCAACGGTAATGCGGTCAAGAACCGAGGCGTTTGCACGGCCTGCTCTTATTGATTTATACTCACGCTCTAAAGCGTCAATAGATTTTTGCATCTTTTCTTCTGTATTTTTAATAAGTTCTTTCATAATATGCTCCCATAAATTTTATTTTACAACTGTGCCTATTGTTTTACCGCACACCGCGTCAACAATATTGTGCGGGTCATTAAGATTGAACACAAGTATGTCAATGTGGTTATCCATACAAAGCGAAGCCGCGGTAGAATCCATAACATGAAGTTGCTTTGCCAAAACTTCGTGATGGGTAAGCGTGTCATATTTTTTAGCATCAGGATTGACTTTCGGGTCGCTGTCATAAACGCCGTCAACATTTGTTGCTTTAAATATAACATCGACGCCTATCTCGGCACCGCGCAATGCAGCCGCCGTATCGGTTGAGAAGAACGGATTACCTGTTCCGCAACCGAAAATTACAACTCTGCCTTTTTCAAGATGGCGAATTGCTTTACTGCGAATATAAGGTTCGGCAATCTGGCGCATTTCGATAGCTGTTTGAACACGTGCAGTAACGCCTAACTGCTCAAGAGCATCACAAAGCGCAAGAGAGTTGATTGTGGTGGCAAGCATACCCATGTGGTCTGCGCGTGTGCGGTCCATTTTGCCGCTGCTGCGTCCGCGCCAGAAGTTGCCGCCGCCTACGACAATAGCGACCTCAACGCCCATATCAACACATTCTTTTATGCTTTCGCAAACCTCTGTAACCTTGTCAAAATCAATACCGGTTCCCTTTTCGCCGGCAAGAACCTCACCGCTTAATTTTAGCAAAATACGCTTATAAACAGGTTTCATAACTGATGTTCCCAACCCTTCTTATATGTTTAATATCATTTTACAATATCAAACAGTTAAAGTCAATCTAAAAACCCAAAAAGAAAAAATTTTTAACATTTTCACTTTTTATAAATCGTTCTTAATACAAACAGCGCTATTGCCGTGACCGGAATACTTGCTACAAAACCGCATATTATAAAGCTTAAATGCCACACAAATTCAGCCGTTACAAGTCCTATTGCAAGCGCATAAAGCAATATCTTAACCGCAATAAAGGCGGCGCTTCTTTTGCTGTTTCGTGTATTTACTGCATAAATTAACTGCTCAGTCATCAAAACCTGACACACGCCGAAACCCGCGGACAATATGAAAGCAAACATAAAATCACTCCAAAGTATCTGCTATTTTAAATATAAGATTTTCGGTCTTTTCCCAACCGAGACATGGGTCGGTAATAGATTTTCCGTAGATGTGGTCGCCTATTTTTTGAGCGCCGTCTTCAATATAACTTTCAATCATTATACCCTTAACTATTCCGCGAATATCTTTATTATGATTACGGCTGTAAACAACATCTTTTGCAATTCTTATTTGCTCAAGATATTTTTTTGCCGAATTTGCATGGTTAGCGTCAATAATAACCGACGGATTTTTAAGTCCGTATTCATCATAAAGCTCACACAAATGCGCAATATCTTCATAGTGGTAATTTGATATGTTCCTGCCGGCAAAATCCATATATCCGCGAAGTATAGCGTGCGCGGTTTCATTGCCGGTGCTTGTTACTTCCCAGCCGCGATACAGATATGTATGACCGCTTTGAGCCGCTTTAATAGAGTTCATCATAACGGTAAGGTCGCCGCTTGTGGGGTTCTTCATACCTACAGGTATAGATATACCGCTTGCTACAAGGCGGTGTTGTTGATTTTCTACAGAACGGGCGCCTACTGCTACATAACCGAGCAAATCCGAAAGATAGCGGTGATTTTCGGGGTAAAGCATTTCATCGGCGCAGGTAAAGCCGTAGTCGGAAAGCGCGCGCATGTGCAAATCGCGTATAGCAATTATGCCCTTAAGCAAATCGGGTTCTTCATCGGGGTTGGGTTGGTGAAGCATACCCTTATAGCCTTCGCCTGTAGTTCGCGGTTTATTGGTATAAACGCGCGGAATAATCAAAATTTTATCCGAAACCTCGTCGGCTACTCTTTTGAGTCTGCCCATATAATCAAGAACGGCTTCCTCATTATCTGCGGAACACGGACCGATTATAAGTAAAAATTTGTTTGATTCGCCGGTAAACACCGCCTTAATGTCGGCATCGCGCTGTGCTTTTACAGCCGCCATCTTTTCTGTAAGCGGATACTGCTCCTTTATCTCCTTAGGTATAGGTAATTTCCTTTTAAAATTCATGCTCATATTGGTTTTTCTCCTTCGTTAAAAGTTTTTCTTCTTGCGCTTGACAGACGCATCATTTCACGCATACCTTCACGGTCATTATTTTTTACTGTATCGTAAAGTCGGTTAAAGGCATCGCGGTAACCGTCCATCTCACGCAAAAGCGATTCGCGGTTTGCTAAAAACAACTCGCTCCACATTTCATCATTTATATTTGCAATTCGCGTTAAATCGCGAAAAGAGTCACCCGTATAACGCACAAGATTCGGGTCGCCGTTAGCACACATAAGCGATACCGCAATAGCGTGCGTAAGCTGTGACAAAAACGCAATCATCTCATCATGCTGGCGAACGGTAAGGCTTGAAATATCATTAAAACCGAGCGTCCTGCCCAAATCACAGCAAAGCCGTATTCCGTCGGGGGTGTTGCGGTTGGTAGGCACAACTATGTAGTTTGCCGTTTTAAATATAGAATCATCGGCATTTTTTACACCGCAGATTTCTCGACCTGCCATAGGGTGAGCCGAAATAAACTCTACGCCTGCGGGCAACATATCCTGCACTTTTTCAACCACGCAACCCTTTACACCGGTTACATCGGTTATCACCGTTCCGGGTTTTATAAGGCTGCCGTTTTGTTCTATCCATTCAATAAATGTATGCGGGTAAAGAGCAAACACTATAAGCTGTGATTCTGCAATCAAATCGGGGTCGGGCTCGGTTTTGCCGTCGGATATAAAACCCTGCTCTTTTGCGTAATCAATATCATCCTGATTTAAGGTTATTGTTCTTACATTAAAACCTTTTTTTGTAAGTGCTTTGGCGTAGCTTCCGCCGAGCAAGCCAAGTCCCACTATAAGTATATTTTTTACATCATTTAAGTTCATTTTCTACCACTATTCCAAGAGATTTTATTTTTTCAAAATAATCGGGGTAACTTTTGGCTACCGCCTCGGCACCGTCGATTTTTCCGCCGGTGAGCGAGCAAAGCAAACTTAAAGCCATAACAATTCTGTGGTCATTGTGACCGCACAGTATTTCGTCAGGCTTTTTAAGGTCATCTGCACGCACAGTTACGCTGTTTTCAAAAACATCTACGCGCACGCCGAACTTATTAAGTTCGCAAGCCATAGCTGAAGCGCGGTCACTTTCTTTTATTTTAAGCCTTCTCGTCCCCGTAAAATCCGCACCGCCGAACACCGTCGACAAAGCAAACATAACCGGCGCTAAATCGGGGCAGTTGGATAAATCAAAATCTTTTTTGCCCGACTTAAGTTCATAATACATTTGCTTATAAATCTTGTCACCCTGTAGTGAGTCTTCGTTAAGTCCGTCTACCGTAACATTGCCGCCTAAAAGATTAAATCCGTCTAAAAAAGCCGCGTTTGAATAATCACCCTCTACGGTGATATTGCGTGACGAATATTTTTGTCTGCCTTTAATGTTATATATGCGGTCGGTCTTTTTGATTAAAACCCCGAAATTGCTTAACGCTTTTAAAGTTAAATCAACATAAGGCTCGCTTTCGTATTCACCGATAATTTCAAGCGTGCTGTCGCCCTCAAGCAAAGGCAACGCAAAAAGAAGTCCCGATATAAACTGACTTGATATATTGCCTGCAATTTTATAATTATCGGCTTTTAATTTACCGCAGACCGTAAGACTGTTATCGTCTTTTTCAAAAAGTATGCCGTTTTGTTTTGCAATATCAGCATAAATTTCAAGGTTGCGTTCAAACAGTCTGTTACTGCCAGTAAGCGTAATTTTTTTGCCCGACAGCATACAAAGCGGAATTATAAACCTTAATGTGCTGCCGCTTTCACGGCAGTTAAGTGTTGCCGTGTCGGCATAAAACGGGTTAAAATTTTTAATCCGTATGCCGTCATCTTCTTTTTTTACATCGGCACCAAGCGCGCAAAGGCAGTCAAGCGTTGCAAGTATATCGTTTGAATATTCTATGTTTTTAATATAACTGCCTTCGGTCATAGCACCGCAAATAAGCGCTCTGTGCGCCGCCGATTTTGACGGCGGCGCGCAAATATTGCCCGATGCTTTTGATTTTTTAATATTTACCGTCATAATTATTTTCCGTTTTCGATTAAAGTATCAATGGCTTCAAGATAACCGTTAAAGCCCTTGCCCGTAATAGTTTTAATGCAGGCTTTTCTTATATAACTTACCTGCCTGAAATCTTCACGCTCTTCCACAGCAGAAATATGCACTTCTACCGTGGGTATACCCACAGACTTTACCGCGTCAAGTATGGCAACGCTTGTATGGGTATATGCCGCAGGGTTTATTACAATACCGTCAAACTTTTGATATGCCGACTGAATTTCATCGACCAAATCGCCCTCGTGATTTGACTGAAAAAGTTTTACTTCTATGTTTTTTTGCCCTGCATAATCTTTTATAAGCTCACACAAATCTTTATATGTGTTTTTGCCGTATATGTCGGGTTCGCGAATACCGAGCATATTAAGATTAGGTCCGTTAATTACAAGTATTTTCATTTTAAAAAATCTTCCTTAATGCTGTCTATAACAGTTTGTAACTCACCGTCATTTTGCAGTTTTTTGTCGGCGGTTTTACAGTATATGTTATATCGCTCGTTATATCTTTTTACAAGGTCGTCCCGATTGCTTGACAGTGGTCGGTCGTCTGTTGTTATCAATTTTTCAAGCGGGCGGTCTATAAAATATACCGTTCCGTTGCCCTTAAGCAACATTATATTTCGGTCGCGCAGTATAGCGCCCCCGCCGGTAGCTATAACGCAGTTTTGCTTTGCTGAAACATCTTCTACGACCTTGCTTTCTATATCACGAAAGGCATCTTCGCCGAGGTTTTCAAAAATTTCGGATATTTTTTTGCCCGAAACCTTTTCAATTTCATTATCGGTATCTATAAAACGCATATTAAGTGTCTGCGCCAACTGCTTGCCTACGGTGCTTTTTCCGCTTGAAGGCATACCCGTAAGCACAATATTTCTTTTCTTAGAAACTATTTTTTTATAAACATCATAAATGCGTTCTTTTTTTACCTCTTGTCCGACAAACAGTTCTGCCGCAAACGCCGCTTGCGCCACCAACATATAAAGTCCGCCGGTGGCTTTAAGCCCCGCATTTTTTGCTCTTATTACAAGATTTGAACAAAGCGGATTATAAATTGCGTCTACTACCGCCTCGGTTTTAGGCAACAATTCAAGCTTTATAGGCTCACCCACTATATTCGGATACATTCCGCAAGGGGTGGTGTTGATTATGACTTCGGTGTTTTGGCAGTCATTGTATGCCGTTTGATATGTGATGCAGTCTTCTTTTGCGGTGCGCGACACGCGAACTACCGACTTTGCGCCAAGGCTTTTTGCTACGGCTACCGCCGTTTTTGATGTTCCCCCGCTGCCCAAAACCAAAACATTTTTACCCGAAATTTCAATTTCGTTTGTTTTAATCAGGTCGGTCATTCCGGCAAAATCGGTATTGTAACCGTAAAGTTTGCCATCGCGGTTTACTATTGTGTTTACAGCGCCTATATTGCGCGCGGTATCACTTATTTCATCAAGAAAAGGTATTACAGCCTGCTTGTATGGTATTGTTACATTTATCGCCTTAAAATCTTTAGCAGTTAAAAAATCGGCAAGTTTATCTTTTTCGATTTCTTGTATTTTATAATCGTAATCAAAAAGCAGATTATGAATTTCTTTTGAAAAACTGTGAGTAAGTTTTTCACCTATACAACCGTATTCCATTACTTTGCCAACCAATCTGTGCCGAATTTTGCCGACAGCATATCCGCCGTAACTAATGCGGTTACGCTTTCTACCACAACGGCGGCTCTGTGAACTATGCACGGGTCATGTCTGCCGTGCGCTAAAAGCGTTGTGTTGCTCATATCCCGTATATCAACGGTTTTTTGCTCTTTACTTATAGTGGGTGTCGGTTTTACAACAACACGGAACAAAATCGGCATACCGTTTGTAATTCCGCCGGTAACACCGCCGTTATTGTTTGTATAACACTTTACATTACCGTTTTCAACATACATTTGGTCGTTTGCCTGACTGCCTGTTTTATCGGCAAATTCAAAGCCTAAACCAAACTCTATCCCCTTTACCGCGGGAACCGAAAACATAGCGTGCGAAAGCATACCCTCTACCGTGTCAAACCACGGCTCGCCGAGTCCCGCAGGCAGACCGATAACCGCCGTTTCAAGCACACCGCCTACCGAATTGCAGTCGGCTTTTGCCGATATGATTTTTTCTTTCATAAGCGTAGCGCTGTCCCGGTCTAAAACGGGAAAATCTTTTTTTGAAATGTTTTTTATATCATCTTCACAGTTAAAATCAGTATCTTTGACACCTGCTATATTTTTGATATGAGTGCCTACAAAAATACCTTTTTTATTGAGCGCAGGTATAACAATCGCGCCTGCCGCAACCAAAGCCGCGGTTATTCTTCCGCTGAAGTGACCGCCGCCGCGGTAATCCTGACAACCGTTATAACGGCAGTTTGCCGCATAGTCGGCATGCGAAGGGCGCATTTTATACTGCATATCGCCGTAATCTGCAGAGTGTGTATCCGCGTTGGGAATTGTAATGCAAATAGGCGTGCCGGTGGTTTTGCCATCAAAAACACCGCTGTTTATAACAAACTCATCTTTTTCTCTGCGCGAAGTAGATGTTGCGTCTTTGGGTCTGCGGCGTGACAGTTGCGAAGCAATAAAATCTTCGTCCACGCATATTCCCGAAGCGATACCATCAATAACC
Source organism: Acutalibacteraceae bacterium (assembly GCA_036308405.1). Taxonomy (GTDB): domain Bacteria; phylum Bacillota; class Clostridia; order Oscillospirales; family Acutalibacteraceae; genus UBA737. The sequence continues at coordinate 12,575 of JAXJVR010000101.1, read as the reverse complement.
GCGCCTATTGCGTTGCCGTGACTTTCACCGAAAATTGTTACGGTGACGCTGTTGCCTATGGTGTTTTTCATTTTTTATACACCGCCCTTATGTCATTTGCAAAATCGTCAAATTTTATTTTTTCAATATTAAATGTTCCCGCGTTTTCTACCCTTACTACCGAAATATTATCGCCTGCCATTTTCTTATCATGACTCATACTTTCGATAATTATTTCGGGGTTAACATCGACTGCCGTCGGCAAATTCAATTTTTCAAGAACCTTAACCAAGCGCTCTCTGACATTCACGCTGCACATAGGCAACATACCCAGCGCCACACATTCGCCGTGATAAAGCGACGGCGTATTGCTTTCAATAGCGTGACCTACCGTATGACCGAAATTAAGAACTTTGCGAAGTCCCGATTCTTTTTCATCATTTTCAACAACCGAGCGTTTTATCTTTATTGACCGTTCAATAACGGTGTCTATATCAAATTCATCGTTTTCAAACATAGCAAAAAGCTCTGCGTCATGCGTAAGCGACATTTTTACCGCCTCGGCAAGTCCGTTGGAAATCTGGCGTTTTGGCAAAGTGCTCAATGTATCGGGGTCGATAATAACACCGCGCGGTTGATGAAACGCGCCGACTATATTTTTGTATCCGTCAAAATCTATTGCCGTTTTACCGCCGACAGACGAGTCAACCTGCGACAAAACGGTTGTAGGAATATTATAAAAATCTATACCGCGCATAAATGTTGCCGCCGCAAAACCCGCCATATCGCCTACTACGCCGCCGCCTACTGCTACAACACAGTCTGTGCGGGTAAAGCCCGATTTTACAAGCGCTTCCAAAATGCTTTTGAAGGTATCAAAATTTTTAGACTTTTCGCCCTCTTCAAATACAAGTATTACAGATTCTCGGCATCCTTCGGCAACCGTTTCTGCATATCTGCGCGGGACACCGCTGTCTGTAACAATAAGCACATTGCGGTCAAGATTAAAATATTCTTTTGCTCGGTTTAAAGCACCGCGCTCAAGATAAATATTATATCCGCCGTTTTGAGTTTTTACCGGTATAATCATACCTTAATCTCCTTTTCAAAGCTGCCTAAAATTTTAAGATTTGAACAACATTTTGAAAGCTCGCTTAACATTTTTTTGCCCTGCTCGCTTTCAAGATTTCCCTCACCCTCGGCATAAAAATAGTAATCCCACACAAGTTCTTTGGTAGGTCGGCTTTTAAGTGCGCGCAGGTTAAAGCCGTATTCGCCTATTACCGACACCGCGCGGCCCAAAGAACCTGCCGCATTATTTACCGTAAACAGCATTATAAAATGGTTATCGTTATTTGTATTCGCCTTTTTACTGCGAGAAAAAACCGCAAACCTTGTAGAATTTTGACTGCTTTCGTTTATGTGCGCGTCAAGTTTTACAAGACCGAATTTTTCACCCGCCTCGACACTGCCTATAGCGGCGACGGTTTTGTCGCCCTTTTCGGCAACCGATTTTGCGGCAACCGCTGTGTTTACGGCTTCTACGGTTTCAAAACCGTGACTTTCGATATAATTTGCGCATTGACCGAGCGCTTGAGAGTGACTGACAACCGTTGTTATATCTTCAATCTTTGCGCCCTTTACACCCAAAAGATTTTGTATTATTTCGGCTTCGTAAACGCCGTTAACAAAAAGCGAACCGAAAAAGCTTAAATCCATAACCTTGCCTACATCGCCGTTAAAACTGTTTTCGATAGGCAACACAGCGCAGTCGCAGTCGCCGTTTACCACCGCGTTATAAGCGGTTTTAAAATCGCTGTATCCCACGCACGAAGCATCGGGAAAAATTCGTTCTGCCACAATGTTTGCAAAAGCGCCCTCAACACCGCTGTATGCCACGCGCATACCGTCAAGCAGGCGGTGTTGCAACAGTTTTGAAAGATTTATCGAACCGCGTAAAAAATTCACATAATAAGATTTGTAATCTTCGTCCTTTATAAGCGAGGTGTTTTTTGCGATAATCTGTTCTTCGCGGGCAAAATCATCAATCTTGAGACCGTGTTCTTTTTTGTAATGAGCAACCATTTTTGCGGCGTCCATTCTTTTTTCGAATAATTCCGCCATCTGTCTGTCAACATCATTTATAATCTGTCTTGCCTGTTCAAGTTCTGTCATAGTTACTTATCCTTTATCCTTGATTGTATTCATCATAAAGCGCTTTAAAAGCCGGAATGGAATTTTTGATGGTGTCATAAGCCACACAGTAAGAAATTCTTACATAGCCTTTTATACCGAAGCTGTCTGAAGGCACTAACAACAATTCATGCTTTTTTGCTCTTTCACAAAATTCGTTTGCGTCATCCTGCAAAGCTTTTACAAACAAATAAAACGCGCCCTCCGGCTTAACGGCTTTATAGCCTATGTCGGTAAGTGAATTATAAAGCAAAGTTCTGTTTTTGTCATACTGTGATATATCTGCGGTTTCACCCTCGCATTTTTCGATAACATTTTGCATAAGGCTCGGCGCGCACACATAACCCATACTGCGAGCCGCGCCGCAAACCGCGGCAAAAAGTTCTTTAGAATCGGCGCATTTTGGCGAAACAAACACATAGCCTATTCTCTCACCCGGCAAAGACAAAGACTTGCTGTATGAATAGCAAACTACCGTATTATCGTAAAACTTGGGTATATACGGCACTTCTGCCGTATAGGTAAGTTCACGGTAAGGTTCATCAGCGATAATATATATTTCTCTGCCGTATTCGGCTGATTTTTGTTTTAAGAGAGCCGAAAGCTTTTCAATGTCGCTTTTCGAAATTACTGCGCCCGTCGGGTTGTTGGGCGAATTGACTATTATTGCGGTTGTGTTTTTGTTTACCGCCTTATCGAGCGCGTCAAAATCAAGAGAAAAATCATCGGTATTACAAAGCACCGGCACGGTTTTTGCGCCTGCGTTTTCACAAAAAACCTGATATTCCGGGAAAAAGGGTGCCAATAATATAACCTCGTCACCGTCATTTACAACCGCTTTAAGCGTGGATGTAAGTGATGCCGCCGCACCGCATGTTATGTAAATGTTTTGGGCTTCGGCTTCAACGCCGAAACGATTTTTTATATTTTGAGCAATTTTTTGACGCAACGGCATTGCACCCTGCGCCGAAGTATATCCGTGAAGCGCTACGCTGTCACTGTGCTCGACCAAATCTTTTATTGTGTCATCAACTGCTTTAGGGGCAGGTATGCTTGGGTTGCCGAGACTGAAATCGAACACCTTGTCGGCGCCGATTTGAGCTTTGCGTTTAAGTGAATATTCAAAAATCTCTCTTATTTTAGAGGGTTGATTGCCGAGTAGGGCCATCTGTCTGTTAATCATAACATTTTTCACTCCATTAAAAAAATCCGCCAACACAATAAGCGCATAAAATGCGCAAACGGTTGCGGACTGCCTTTTTTCTTATTAAAATGCGAAGCTTTTATTACATCGCTTTTTTAAAAGAGATAAGACAGCCCTGATTAAAGTAATAAAAATAATAGCTTTTATTAAAATTCATACTATCTTTCTCCTTCTTCAAATATTGTGACTATAATACTACTTTTTAGCCTGTTTGTCAAGAAAAAATCGGCATTTTATGCGATTTTAACGCATAAAACACCGATAAATTAAAGTTTTATAATACCCTTCACTTCTTTAGGGTCAATATTAAGAACAAAACCGAGTTCGTTATAAAGCAAAAGTTCGGCTTTGCGAAGTGTCTGCTCATCATTTATATTAAGTTTTTTGCCGTGCTCACGGCGAAAATCTTTTTCAACACAAATTGTTTTTATAAGTGACAAAAGTTTATGCCTGTCATTTGACGCGAGTATATTTTTATACTCCTCGCGTTTTTGTGTTTCGTCTTTTATATTCAAAACATCTGTATCGGGCGCCGCGGCAATAAGGCTGTTTGCCTCATCAACTGTAAGAACAGGTTGCATACGCGAAACCAATTTTTCATTTTGAACCGGCACAAAAAGCGATGTGTTATCACTGAAAATCGGACTTAAAACAAAATACTCGGCAGAAACTTTACCTATCTGTTTGGTTTCGGTGCTTGTGATTTTGCAGATTCCCTGCGCGCCGTAGACTATAATATCGCCGATTTTAAACATATAATTACCTCTATCACATTTACTACTTACAAATTATAACATTTTTTTACAAAAAAATACATAGTCATTGTTAACAAAGATTTTACATTTTCTTTTTGTTACTTTTACCCTAAATCACTTAATTGTTTGACTTTTCAGAATATAAATGCTATATTTTAAGTATCAACACATAAAGGTGCGTTTTTTATGAAAAATTTTAAAAGAATTATTGCTTTGCTCTTATCATTGATTTTATTACTGCTTTTAAATTTAACGGCTTTTGCAGAGGGCACGCCCCAAATTACATTATCCGATGTGTCCGGCAACCCCGGTGACTCGGTAACGGTTGACATTAAAATAGACAACAACCCCGGTATTATGACTATGGCGTTCAGCATAAAGTATGACAGTGATACATTTGAATACACGGGATGCCAATATAAAGTCAAAAACGGCGAATCTAATACAAAAGGTTACTTTCTTACAACTTGTTCTTCAAAAGACCACCCTGACAAAAATTATATTTCTTTTTTAAGCACCGAAACAAGCGACAAAACCAATAACGGCACTATTGTGTCTTTAAATTTTAAAATTAAGGATAACGCAAAAACAGAAAAATACACGGTTGAACTTGCAAATCTTTATCCCGAAAAATTCGGCGGCAGGCTCAGCGACTGTTTTGCAAACTCAAAACAGCAGTATATAACCCCATCGGTTTCGATAGGCAGTATCACGGTAGGCAAACCTTGTGAGGAGTTGGGTCACAAATACACTTCTTGGGCGGTAGTTAAATCCGCCGACTGCACTAATAACGGACAAAAACAGCGTATCTGTGAAAGATGCGGATATGAAGACAAGCAAGATATACCCGCAACATCGCACGATTTTGAAACCGAATGGACTGTTGACAAGGCGGCAACCCCTACAGAAGACGGAATTATGTCACGCCATTGCAAAAAATGTGATGCTGTAACCGATAAATTTATTTTTACATATAAAGAGGTTGAAGAAAGCGAAAAACCCAATACTTCAACCGAATCAACCGAAAGCATAACCTCTGCAAGCACTGACAATTCATCGAATCAAAGCGCCTCAAACGACAGTTCAACCGATTATTCACCGAAAGCGCCCATAAACAATACCGTAGGCGAAAAAAATTCACTTTCTGCGGTTGAAAATATACAAGATTTTAAAGAAAATGTAGAACCTTATACGAGTATAAACGAAGAAAATAAAGAAACCGTTGAAAGCGCTGAAACAAGTGCCTACAGCGCAGATAATTCGGAGAATGAAACATCATCGCAAGAAGAAAACGTAACCGACAGCAAATCAAATTCTGCAAAAAGCAATAAAGCGCTTTTAATAATCTTAATTGTATGCGCAGTCATTGCCGCCGGTATTACAGCAGTCTTAATTTTAAAACACAAGAAAAAGTAATGATAAAAAACGCAACCGCGTAAAACTTTACACGGTTGCGTTTTTTAATTTTTGTTTTTTTCGCCACGCCTTAATTCAAATTTTACATCGGCGCTTGAGGCTACATCGGGCGAGTGAGTAACTATTATTACGCACTTACCTTCATCTGCAAGCCGTCGAAAAATTTTCATAATTTCTGCTTGCGTTTCGCCGTTTTCGGAGTCGAATGTGCCCATAGTATCAATAGGTTCTAAATCTCCGCTTGCGTCAAGAGTAACAGTCAATGAATAATAGCTGTCTTTAACGCTTTCGGCTTGTGCGTAGGTTTGGTATTCTTCAAGCGTCATTTGACTGCCTGACTGCAACATCTGTTTCATAGAATCACGGTCAAATTCAGGCGGTTCTTCGCCGTCGGTTTCGCCTTTAGCCGAATTCATCATAGCCTGACGGTCAAGCGTAATTTGCGCCGTGATGTTCATAAGGCTTAAAGTATCTTCACGCGCTTTTACGGCAGACTCTTTTATAGAAAGAGCCACACACGCCGACACTGCAATTACAAGAGCTATAATGCCTATAAGAATATTGCGGCCCTTTGAGCGCCGAATACTTCTTAAAGCGTTTTTTACGATATACATTAAACGCACCTTCTTTTAAGTTTATGGCAAAATTTTACTTAAGCCTTGTTGCACCACGGTGGTAAAAATGTTAAAAAAATGTGAATATAAAATGCAAAAAAGACTCCGCCCCAAGCAGAGTCTTAAAATTCAATCATTTTTATAATGTTTTACTATATGGTCATAAAGCGTTCTTGCGGCGGGTGGCATTAAAGCAGGATTAAGCGCCGCTACGCCTATAACACGGCAGGCATCGGGTTGCATACGGTAACGGGTTACTTCATACGGAATATCGTTCATAACCAGCTCCGGCATAATGCAAATACCGAAACCGTTGGCAACCATGGCTATGGTTGAAAGGTCGTCTACCACATGGTAACCTGTTTGCACCTCTAAATTATTTTGCTTTAAATAATTTTGAATATCCGCATCGGTTGACTCGCGCTGAACAACAAAGCGGTGGCGCGACATCTCTTCAATGCTCATGGTGTCGGTAGCCAAGTCTTTTTTAAAGTTTTTAGGCACTATGCAAAGCAACGGGTCGCGGTATATCGGCTCGATAGGCAGGTCGCCCGCGCTTGAAGTTGAAAGAAAGCCGAAATCTACAACGCCGTTTTTTATCCAATAATTAACATCATCGTATGTGCCCTCAAAAACCTCTATCCAAATATTAGGATATTCTTTTTCAAAAGATTTTATAATTTCGGGCATCCAGTTGGTGCAAACGCTTGAAAAACAACCGACCTTAACCTTGCCCTGCTTTAAACCGTTAAAATCGGCTATAGCCTGCTTAAGACTTTCTTCACTGTTTAATACGGCGTTTACATAGGGTAATATATGTTCGCCGTAATTAGTAAGCGTAACGCCCGACTTATTGCGTGTAAACACCGAAAAGCCGAGTTCCTTTTCCATAGAACTTATAGTATGGCTTATAGCCGACGGTGTAAGTCCCAACAAATCTGCCGCTTTATGAAAACTGCCTATATCGGCAACGGTTTTGAATACCTGATAAACAAGTAGCGTCATAATTTTTCACTCCGAATATTATTTACGGCTGCATTTATACAATAAATCGTTCCAACGGCGGTCAACTTCGTTTTGAAATTGTTCTATTAAGTCTTCGTTACCCGGTTTAAACAAATGCTTAAATCTGCCCTGCGGTTTTAAAAAGTCTTCAATAGGCAACTTCTTTTTAGGCTCATAAGAAAGTGTCCATTTTCCGTTTTCAACCTCAAACAGCGGCCAATAGCAAGTTTCTACAGCCAATTTACAGATTTTCATAATATCCGCCGTGTCATAACGCCAACCGCGCGGACACGGAGTCATAACATTTAAAAACGCCGCGCCTTCGGTGTAAATAGCCTTTTCCGCCTTACGATGAAGGTCTTTAAAATCACTTGTAAATGTTGTTTGAGCCACATAGGGCACATCGTGGTCGGCTATAATGCTTGCAAGGTCTTTTCTGTTTTGCATTTTGCCGTTTGACTTACTGCCTACGGGTGTTGTGGTAGTATCGGCAAACATAGGTGTCGCAGAAGAACGCTGTATACCGGTGTTCATATATGCACCGTTATCGTAGCATACATAAACCATATCGTGACCGCGTTCCATAGCACCCGACAGCGACTGAAAACCTATATCATAAGTTCCGCCGTCACCGCCGAAAGTGATAAATTTAAAATTATCATCTTCGCTAAGTTTACCTTTTTTCTTTAAAACTTTATAAGCCGTTTCAACACCGCTTAATGTAGCGCCGGCATTTTCAAAAGCATTGTGAATATAACTGTCCTCCCAAGCGGTATAAGGATACATAAAAGACGAAACCTCCAAACAACCGGTTGCGTTACCGATTACTGCGCGGTCCTCTTCATGAAGCGCTCTTAATACCGCCCTTACGGCTATTGTAGCGCCGCAACCCGCGCACATACGGTGACCGGGTGCCAAACGCTCTTTTTTGTTCATCATTGTTTTCAAACTGTAATCATTCATAAAAAAGGTTCTCCTATCTCAAACCTATATACTTATGCTGTTCGGCCTGTTTCTCACCAAGAGTTACCGCCTCAAGCTCGGCAAAAATTTCTTTTGCATTTTCTACGGTAAAGTCACGTCCCGCAAGACCGTAAATATAATTTACCGCCTCAATAATTACTTTGTTGCGGTAAAGACCCGCAACAACCTCGCTGCCCAAAGGACCGCTGTTGCCGTTGTAGCTTTCGCATCGGTCCATAACGGCAACCGCCTTGCAGTTTTTGAGTGCTTCGGCAATCTCTTTTTCGGGAAAGGGTCTGAACACACGAAGTTTTAACACGCCGACCTTTTTGCCCTGTTGTCTTAATTCGTCAACAGCCTCTTTGGCGGTGCCTGCGGCAGAACCCATAATCAGCATTATAAAATCGGCGTCACTTGTTTTATACTCTTCAAACAAGCCGTATTCTCTGCCCGACATTTCGGCGAATTTTTTTGCTACTTCCAAAATAACTTCTTTTGAATTTTCCATAGCAATTTCCTGATTTTTACGCGCTTCCATAGCATAGTTAGAAACCGAATACGGTCCTACAGCAATGGGCTTATCGGGGTTCAGCAAAAATTCTTCGGGGTTATATTCGCCCACAAATTTTTTTACCGGTTCATCTTCTAAAAGTTCTATATTTTCTACAGCGTGGCTTGTAATAAAGCCGTCCTGGCAAATCATAATAGGCAGATGCACACGTTTGTCCTCGGCTATCGGGAAAGCCTGAATAAAATTATCATAAGCCTCTTGATTGTTTTCGGAGTAAATCTGTATCCAACCGGTGTCACGCGCTCCCATACCGTCTGTGTGGTCGCAGTTTATGTTAATAGGGCCCGAAAGCGTGCGGTTTACAAGCGCTAATGCTATTGGCATACGGTTAGACGCCGCAAGCAAAAGTTCCTCCCACATAAGAGCAAGACCTGCCGATGATGTAGCGGTAAGTGTTCGCGCGCCTGCCGCTTCAGAGCCTATTGCCGCTGACATTGCCGAGTGTTCGCTCTCTACCGGAATAAATTCGGTATCTATTTTGCCGTTTGCAATATAAGTTGACACCATCTGCGGAATTTCGGTAGAAGGTGTTATGGGGAAAGCCGGCATAACATCAGGGTTAATTTGTCTTATAGCGTAGGCAACCGCTTCGTTGCCGGACATTCTTTCTTTGATGCTCATTATTCAATGCCCTCCTTCATATCTATTGCGCCGAATGGGCAAACACGCGCGCAAATTCCGCAACCTTTGCAATGGTCTAAATCAAATTCACCGCGCTTTGAATTTTCTACCGGTATGCAAACATCGGGACAAACGGGCGCGCAAAGCAGACATTGCTTGCACTTGTCGGCGTGAAACACCGGCGTATTTGTTCGCCACTCACCCGTTTTAAATTCTTTAGAAGTTCCCGAAGCAAATATCATTAAACCCTCGGTAAGCTCGGTATGCGAACTTTTTTCATTTATTTTGCTTATATCTGTTCTCATAGTTTTTAATATTCTCCTACAAAATAATGCACTGCCGATTTCAATTAAAGAAACCGTCAGTGTTTATCTTAAATTATGCGCTTTTTGACATATCTTCAAATGACTCTACCGCGTCATAAGCCATCTCAAGCGCCTGCATATTGCCTTCAATTACCTCAGGCTTTTTTGCAAATTTATGTTCAAAAGATGCATACATCTCTTTTATAAACTCGTGCTTTTTCATAATACCGCTTACCGCAACTGTTGCCGCAAGCATAGGCGTGTTCGGAAAATTTTTGCCGAGTGTATGCTCCGATATACTTCTTGCGTCAACCGTAACTACCCTGCCTTTGTAGCCTTTAAGCAACGGCATAACCTCTTCGGCACTTTTAGGGGTATTTATTATAACCGCGCCGTCGGGATTAAGACCTGCGGTAACATCAACCGAATAAAGCAGCGTTTCATCAACCACCACAACATAGTCGGGGGTATATATGTTAGAGTGAACACGAATAGTATCTCGGCTTATACGGTTATAAGCCGTAATGGGCGCACCCATTCTTTCGGGACCGTATTCGGGAAAACCCTGAACATTTTGACCTGTTTTAAACGCAACATCGGCAAGCAACAGTGCCGCCGTTTTTGCGCCCTGTCCTCCGCGACCATGCCATCTTATCTCAACGCCGTTTTTCATTATTCTATCTCCTTAAAAACAGTTCATTTTTGATTAACATTACCCATTATAACGCCTTTTTTTGATTTGTAAATAGTTTTTTTCATTTTTAAAATGAAAGTATTTCATCTTTGGTTTATCGTAATTTTTATATTTTCATTTTAAGCCGAAAAATAACCGATATTGCCGTAAAAAAGCAACAGGCACGACTACAAAAACGAAACTTTAAGGTTTTGTGGTTGCAGGGGCGTGGCTCCGCTACGCCCGTTTGGTTTGATTAAATCTTTCGTTTTTTCGGTGAGAGCCGAGCCCTCACCCTACTTATATCTATTTGAATTTTACATAGTAAAAGACACGCAGGAATTTTAGATAACTGCGTGTCTGTTCGGTAAAATTTTATAAGTTATTTATTATTTCATCGGCAATCTCTGACGCATATTTACGGCAAAGTTCTTCGCTTTCGCACTCTACCATAACGCGCACTACCGGCTCGGTTCCGCTTTCGCGAAGAAGCACCCTGCCGTTGCCGTTTATCAGTTTTTCAATTTGGCAAACCTTATCTAAAACCGATTTTTTTTGGCAACCGATTTGTCGCTCACTCTTACATTTTGCGTAAATTGCGGATACAGCGACACGGGACTTGCAAGTTTTGAAAGTGTGGTTTTGCGGTCACACAATTCCTCGGTAATCATTATGGCCGTGAGCAGTCCGTCACCCGTTGTAGCATATTTTTTAAGGATAATGTGCCCCGATTGCTCGCCGCCTATATCAAAATCGTTTTTTTGCATACACTCATAAACAAAACGGTCACCCACCGCCGTCAGAGCACAGTCGATATTTGATTTTTTAAGACTGTTTACAAAACCGCTGTTTGACATAACGGTAGCCACAACGGTGTTACCGCCCAGCATATTGCGCGCTTTAAGTCGGTTTGCTAATATATACATCATTTTGTCGCCGTCAACCTCGTTGCCGTTTTCATCTACGGCAATGCAACGGTCAGCGTCACCGTCAAAAGCAAAACCTATATCAAGGTGATTATTGCGCACAAATTCGCAAAGATTTTGTATATGGGTTGAACCGCAGTCTTTGTTTATGTTAACGCCGTCGGGTTTGTCACCCAAAACCGCAGTCTGCGCGCCGAGCGCGTCAAATACAGCCTTTGCAATGCTCCAAACGGCACCGTTTGCGCAATCAAGTCCTATTTTTAAATTCTTGTAAGAGTGAGATGCCAGCGATATAAGATAGCCGACATAGCGGTTTCTGCCTGAAACATAATCGACAACCGCACCTATATCTTCACGCTTTGCAAGCGGTAAATCAGAACCCGAAATACCGAGATTTTGCAAGTCGCCGTCTATATAACTTTCTATTAAAGCTGTCGTCGCATCATCAAATTTTTCGCCGTAACGGTTTATGATTTTTATTCCGTTATCATAAAACGGATTGTGTGACGCGGTTATCATAATGCCGCAGTCAAATCCCTCTGTTCGTGTTACATACGAAACACTCGGCGTTGAGGTTACATGTAAAATATATGCGTCACCGCCAGAAGCGATTATACCCGAACAAAGCGCATATTCAAGCATATAACTTGAACGGCGCGTATCTTTACCTATAACTATGCGCGGTTTGCCGTCCGCACGGTTTGTTTGGCATAAGGGCGACTTAAAATACCAGCCTAAAAATCTGCCCGTTTTATAGGCGTGCTCTGCGGTAAGGTTGACATTTACTTCGCCTCTGAAACCGTCTGTGCCAAAATATTTATTTTTCATAAACTTGAACCCTCTTTCACATACATATAATATTATGTGAAAAAACGCTCAATAAATACTTAACTGCTTAAGCTTTAAAAATTTATTTTGTAATCTTTTGTCGAATGACTTGACCTGTATTTTTCTTTGTGTTAGAATAATCTCGCGACACGAATTTAATATGTATACCCATACGGGAAGTGCTTTTACTTAGGTAAAAACGCATTCTCTAATTTGTATTTCTCTTATGGGTTACAGATTCGTGTCGCAGCGTATGAGCTATGCGTTTTTCGGTGCGTAGCTTACGGCTACGCACTTTTTTTATTTTTTAAAGAAAAGAGATGATATTTGTGGCAGATTACAAAAAGATGTATTTATCTTTGCTTGACAAAGTTGAAACCGCACTTGAAGTGCTTAACGAAGCAAAACTTTCTTGTGAAGAAATATACATAGAAACCGATGATACAGTTGAACAATAAGCGCAAATAAAACGGCAGGATGTAAAACACCCTGCCGTTTTGATTTTATTTATATTTTTTATTC